>NZ_JBUYWT010000026.1:0-110025 GCF_055264925.1 Bradyrhizobium sp. KZN70725 | reverse complement strand
ACGGTGGCGGAAGCTCAGCTCGCCGCAGAAGTATTGGTAATAGGGGTTCTCGATCCAGCGAGCGCACAGCACCTCATCTGACAGGTTGTGCATGTGCTTCAAAATGAACAGGCCGGCGACTAGCCGCGTCGGCAAGCCCGGCTGTCCCGACCCTGCTTGGCACACCGAACTGAAGCGCTCATTCAGGATGTTCCAGTCGATCAGCGCTGCCAACCGCACCAGCGGATGACCCATGTCGATGATCTGATCAAGCGCCGGAAGCAACAGGTCTTTCTGGCGATCATCCCGCGGCTTGCTCATCGCATTCCCCAATGTCGACGACGCTGTCAGGGAATCACGAATCACCCAAAAGCAAAACCTAAAACGCAAGAAAGCGAGGTCCAATACCCCGCTTTCCTGCAAAATCGAATACTACATCAAGACCAATTCTGCTTATTTCTCAAGTCAATCCGCATTCTTCACGGACGACTAGCTGCAGCGCGCGCGGCCGGCTAGAAAGATCCCGATGTTATCTTGCGGCTAGCCAAACGTCTCCATGCGATCATCCATCAACTGCGGGAGAGGCGGGAGCAACGCTCAACTCTTGAAGTCGAAGATGAGTATGACGTGCAAGACTTGTTTCACGCGCTACTCACTATCTATTTTGATGACATACGAAAAGAGGAGTGGTCTCCGAGCTATGCCGGGGGTGCTTCACGCATGGACTTCTTGCTACCGGAAGTTGAGGCGGTTGTCGAGATCAAGATGACGCGCCCATCTCTGACGACCAAGCAGCTTGGCGAGCAATTGATCGTTGATATCGCAAAGCACAAGCAGCACCCGCCGCGCCGCAGCCTCTACTGCGTCGTGTATGACCCTTCAGGTCGTATTTCAAACCCCCGTGGCGTTGAGAGCGATCTGAGCGGTGACAACGAAAAAATGAGCATTCGCGTGATGATTGTGCCTAGATAGGCTTTCAGTCGGGACTACAATCCAAGCTTTCAGAAGTATTGAACCGCCCTTTCACGATTTACGCGGCTGAATCTGTCGACGTGAAAAGGCTATGAGGCTGCCGAACATTGGCTGATAGCTGCCGCTCTCAGGCGGGAAATGATGGCTACTCAGGGAATGAATGATAGCTCCCATTTGGGTGCGGTCGAATTTGCCATAAAAAACTATCGGTACAATATGGCTTTGCATCGTTGGCAGCGGGCTAAGCGGCGGTACCGGGCAATGCCGCCGAAAAGCAACGATGATCGCCTCCTCTTCGACGGAAAGGACAGTCGATTTGGCATCTTTGGGACCTGTCGGGAGATCAGCGACGGTCTTGCGCTGCTTCCACTTCGCGACGGTCTTCTGATTGACCCCGTAGCGCTTGGCGAGCGCTCTCAGGCTCTCTTGACTATTTTGTATTGCTCGACGGACTGCCTCCGTCGTGGTGGCGCAGCCCTGTCATACAGCCACGAACTGATGTCCCTTGGCGTATTCGGAGCAACCTTGTCAAAGCCAGCCTCAAGCAGGACGCCGTCTCGAAGTCCTTCCATGGGCTCGGTGATGCTCTTGTAGATCAGCCGGATGCCCCCGTTGCGGTAGTCGGGGACATCATCGAACGCCGTATCGCGTTCGACCTTTACGATCCCGTCAATCTTGATTGTCTGGGCGAGCCAATCGAAGAAATCCTTCCGAGATTTGATATGCGCCGGCTTATCGTGGTTCTTGCCGGTTTTGACATTCTGGCCGGCCGGAGGCTCGATAAGAATATCGATGTCCTCTGAAAACCGGCCAATGATGCCATGCCCCTTCGATAGGGACGTGCCACCCTTCAGCTGAAAGGTAAAGCCAAGCTGTTGAAGGCCGTAAAGGCAATGCATAATCCAGTAGTCTTTTTCAACCAAAGCCGGATCAATGCCTTTTTCTTCCGCCACAATCCGGATCAGATCCGCAAATTGCGGATGGTTGTGGAGGAAATCAGCCGGCATGTAGCTCGTTCGCTCCTAGTGCACGGTTGAAGAACTTCTTCGTTCGTTCATTGCCATACTCGCGAACCGCGCGAAGCAAGCGGCGCCGGTCGGTCGAGGCAGCACGTCTCTCGACACGCTCCAGAACTTCTTCCTTTGCTTCGGCAAGCTGGTCGACGTTGTTAACGAGATCGACAAGCAAAAATTCTGGCGTCAGTGACTTCGGAAAGCGCGGCTTCACCCGGAACGCATACTTGCGATTGCCGAGCTGAAACTCACCATGGCGCTTGTGATTGTAGACGACCGTCTTGTCATAGAGCTGCGTCGTCCCCACCCCGAGGCTGTTGTAAGCATTCGGGGAGGCGAGCAGAAACGTGTCATCCTTCAGGAACGCGCACACGACTTCCTTGTCGGATGCCGGGGCCGGTCCAAACACAGTCTCCTTCGGATAGACATAGAGGCCACCCGAAAGCTTCTTGAGGGTACCGCTCTCAACCAGTTGCTTGAGATGCCGATCGACAGCCGTCGACCAGCGGGCCAAATCCGCCCGTCGATAGGCTTGGCCTGGCTTCAGATGGCGTTTGAGCTGGTCGAGTTTCGTCATGCCAGCAATATAGGCCAAACGGATTCGCAGTGCAAGGAATTTCATTTAAAAATCATGCACATTATCAATTAAGTAACTGATATTACGATAATTTATGAATACCCTGTTGATTACGATGCCCTATTCCGGCAACGGACAATGAACCGATCGAACCGGATTCCCGGTCCAGAGCACTAGATTTCATAAGGGTTTGCGGCCGATTCGGCGCCGTACCCTACTAAAAACCCAACTACGTCGCGGATGCTGCTATCGAGGGGTTTACTCACGCTCGCCCCATCCGCGCCTGGGCATGCCCCAGCGCGCGCATCGCGGTCGGCCATGCTGTGGCCGTTGCGTCGAAACAGGTTGCCAAGCGCATCGGTGTCGCCGTCGGTCAACGGCGAGCGGCCATGCGCTTGCAGCCAGCCTGCGGCCACCAGGAACGTGCGCGGATGCTTTCTCGCGCCAGCGTGCACCGACCTTGCGACCACACGCAAGCCAGGTGGCCCATGCGGCATCAAAGCGGCCACGGTCTAGGTGCGGTAGTTCGCCGGCCTCCACCCAGATGCGGACCGCGCGGGGCGTGAATTGCAGCATGGCGCCGATTTCCTCGGCGGTTGCGAAGTAGATTGGTTCGTTGCTCATGATTTCATTCAGTGAAACGGAAGATGGGTTTTCAGGGCCACGCAGATATCAAACGGGGCGGGACACTGCCCCCGCTTGGTGCACCCCTGCTGGAAGGACCCGCCACCTTGGGGTGGGGTGCCTACCCCCGCCAGCGCCCCTCTCGGGCCATCCCCAGCGAGGCGCCTGCAAGCCCGTGGCGATGCGATCAGGCTCAGGGCGAGGGGTTGGATACCCCGACGCCTCGCAGCCCCTTGACTGTTAGCGTGTAGCGTCCACGTGAGTCGCGCATCACCAGCCCCAGCCTGACCAGGCGAGACAGGCGCCTGATGACCGTGGGCCTGGCCACACCGAAGTACGCCGCGATCTTCGAGTGAGTCATAGGCCGCCGCTCTGATGCCGCACTGACAGCCAGCACGATCAACAAGTCTCGGATGTTGCCGCCCAGGTCGCCGACGAATAGACGCCGATTGATGTCGCGCATGGTGTTCAGCAGCTTGCGAAGATCGGCGGCGTGTTCCCATGTTCCCGCTGTTCCTGCGTGCCCACCTGTTTTCAAAACTTCCTCCGGCTGCTGTCTGCCCTGTTGCAGCACTATTTACAGAAGTCTTTAGAAGGGTGGGAACAGTGGGAACGTGAGAACACAGGCTGTTCGTCATTGGAGAATTGATGTTCCCGCCAGCGTTCCTACACCGGCTAGAAGAGGCGGTCTTCGTCATCGTCTAGTCCCGCATCTGTCCCGGCCTTCACCCACACCCAGCGCGTCATCGATCCAAACCGCTTCTTAATGCGGTGATACCCCAACAACCGCAGCGCGCTGGCGGCACGCATCTGTTCAGCCTAGCCCTGGCGGGCCACTTCGACGCCGAGTGCTTCGAGCACAGCGGCCACGTCGATGGTGCTCTTGCCCATGCAGTAGTCGGCAATCCTCGTCAGCTTTCCTAAAAGACCGACCTCGTTGAGCCGACAAAGGGCTCCAACGTGAAAGACCATAGCGCGATATCCGCCGCTCGAAAGCGACAGAGCGATGCCGGCTTCGACGGCCGCAGGCTGCTGATGTGGATTGGTAAGTTCCTCTTCCATGGGACATCCCCAGCTGTCGCGTTCTCACGAAGTCGAATTGCAAAGCAAGGAGTCACCTTCAACCGCACCTTCGATCTCGTTCATGTTTGTTGCTGGTCGGGGACTCGGGACGAGTGCTGATCGGCTCAGCGTTTCGCGAAGGCTTCGTGTGCGGCATCCGGATGGTTTCATCCGTGAAAGCTTGCGCACACGGGGGCCAAGCAGCGCCGAAACATCCATTGGCTCTATGCTGTTAAAACGCGTATCGCATCAATCGCATCGGTGTAAAAATCGCACATGCGCGTCCCGCGCACGGTTCAACTACAGCGATTGCGTGGCACAGATAGGCTGCGTATTTCAATCGATACGTGCAGAAAATTGCAGATAATCTGCGCCGGTCCGCGGCTACTTTTGGCGGAATCACTGAGGATGATGGAGTGCGGGCCAAGGTCGGTAGCTGACAACGGGCCGGCCGGCTTGAGAGAAGTGTGTGGGCCAACAGTGCGATTGCTCGAAGAGTTCTCGCCCAGCCGGTCCGCGAGTGGCGCAACTTTGCTTTGACTTGCCGCTTGTCCAGCCATAAACTGTAAGTTGTGTATGTTTAAGGTCTGATATTGAATGGATTGTGCAGCATGGCAAAGGCGAACAAGCTGGTTCGCGCCATGGACAACCCCAGGAAGAAGGCCGGAGTGAAAATCGTCGCTAAGGATCTCTATGGGCATTTCGCAGTTTTGTGTAGCAGCTCGCGATATTTTTAGGAATGCGCGTCCGAAGCTGGCGACCAGCTTGGGCGGGCTCAAGGCCGTCAATGCAGATCAGTAAGAGCAGGCCTCCATTCTTCCAACTCACTTCAGGTCAATCGAGGTGTCCTCGCTGCGAGCACCGGGCAGGGCGCGAATGACTGACGAGGAAGGAACAGCGAGCAAGTCGATGAGCCTTTCCGTGAGGCTTCTTCGAGAGGAGCGAAGCATTGATGAATCGCTCCGAGACGGCCTTGGGCTTGAGGAACGGCCATCTGAAACTGGAAGGTTGTTTGTTGGTCAGGCGCCGGCGGTGCCGCCGACTTGGTTCAAATTCGTCCGCGAGTTTGCCGTTGGGGAGTTCCGACCGCTGGTAAACCAGAGTTGTGCGGCTGTGTTGTTCTTGGATGTGCCGCCCGAGGACAAACGAAAGGCGACGCGCACCGTAGCGCTCACGTTCGGAACCGCTTATCATTCGCTTGACCCCGACGCTTTCGAAAGAAGCTTCGGCCTGAAAGTTGTTCTGAATGCCGTCGCACGCTCGAATCTGCGCAGCCTGGATATTGCCACGCTTGATGCCACAACATTTCAAAAGCGCATCCAGGCAAGTCGGGACGCCGACCTGCGAGGATTCGGCATTGACGTTGACCGCGACCTCTTGAGGCTTGCCGCGGGATCGCCGAGGGACAATTCCTTCGCAAGATCACTTGCTGGGAAAGACGCTCTGGTGCTGCATACCAAGACGTCACCCGCCGACGTGATCGAGAAATGCAAGACGGCCCTCAAGCTCTATCACGCCACGGATTACAGGGAGGATTTCGGCTTCATCGACTTCGTGACTCCGATTCGCCGGCAAGATCTTATCGAGCAACTCGACGCGGCAGTCTTTGCCGAGCTGCAGGAACTGGTGAAGGGGAATGCATCGGACCTTCACATCACGTTGCCGGATATACTGAGCCCGGAAGAGAGCGTCGAGGTGGGGTATTTCGGGATAGGGCTGAAATCGGGTCGTAAGCAAGCCTACGGGCAAATCGCGATCGAGGACTATGTTGAGGAACTCAAGGCCGGACAAATCGCCGAGATAGCCGATATGGCCGAGCTCCGCGCGAGCCACGAAATCCGCGTCATTGCTGATGGCCAGGGAGACAAAAGGCAAAAGCGCAAGCTGTATGATTGCTTCGTCTATGAACTGACGCATAAGGGTGATACTTACGTCCTGTTTTCCGGCGACTGGTGCGCGGTTGATAAGACATTTCATACGGCCGTAGAGAATGATTTCCTCAAGCTCGTGGCGAAAAAGCCGTTCGTAGCGTCGACCAGCACCCAGAATGAGCGTGAGTTCATCGCGGAGCTCGATGCACACAAGAACTTACTTAATCTCGATCAGGTGAAGCTCTCACCGGCAGGCGCGCTTCGCGCAAATCTCGAGCCCTGTGATTTTCTTTCGACAGCTAGGCAATTCATTCATCTGAAGGACGGGCACTCGTCAGCTCCGATCAGTCATCTATGGAATCAGGGTGTCGTGTCGGCCGAGTCCTTTGTTCGAGATGAGCAGTTTCGGATCGAGTTGCGCAAAGAAGTCAAGAAACGCCAGTCGAAGTCGAAGAAGGCCGGCTTTGATGTCATTTTGCCAGATGGGCGTTCGAAGCCGGTGCCGAGCGAATTTACCGTTGTGTTCGGGATCATGCGGGATCGATACAAAAAGTCCGGGACGGTAAGCCTTCCGTTCTTTAGCAAAGTGAGTCTTCGAGCCATCGCGGGCCGCATTGAACTGATGGGTTTCCCGGTGGAAGTTCATCTTGTGGAGCGAAACTAAAGCTGCATTGGCTGTAGTGGTGGTAACGCGTTCTAAATCGGCCAAGCGCTGAGGTGTCCGACCCCCAGCGCTCGGTCGAATGGCCGTGAAGGAAAGGGCGGGAAGCCGTTTTGGACGAGCCACGGCGTATCAGCGCGCACTTCGATGTTGTCGATGATCTCCTGTGGCAGGCAGTTGCGGGCCGATTGCCGGAGCTCGGATCGATCGCGCTCGCTCGGTCGGGGCGGATCGGGCCACTCCTCGAGCTCGCGATGGCGACGGTCGCCGTGCCAGAGGCCTATCGGGCGGTCACGGTCGAGGCTCCGGTATTTCAACAGATAACCCAGGCGCTGCGCGATGGTTTGATCAGCGGTGCCGGCGCGCGTGATCGCGCCGGAGCATTTCCGCTGTCGCGTCTCAAACGCGAGAGGGACGGTCCGGACGAGGTCGCATGGGAGCAGTGGGCCATGCATGCGGAGAACGCGGCGGTTGCGGCGGGCCTGGCGAAGGGGCTGGTCACCGGTCTGATGGGGGCTCTCGGCGAGCTTCAGGACAATGTGTTCGAGCACAGCGGCCATCCCGAGACAGGCGTCATAGCCTACGCTGCCAGCGATGGTGCCTTTGAATTCGTCGTTGCCGACGCCGGACGAGGGGTGCTCGCGAGCCTGCGGGAAAATCCCAAATTTGCCGGTCTCGAAGACTCAGGCGCAGCATTGCGGGTCGCTGCGTCCGACGGTGCCTCGCGGCACAACCGCAGCACGGGTCACGGCTACGGGATCGGTCAGTTGTTTCGCGCCCTGGCTCACGATGCCGCCGAGCTAAGGTTTCGCAGCGGCGATCACGCTCTACGGCTCTGGGGCGACGCCCCGAACCTCAAAGGGCAGGTCGAGTTGTCGCAAAAGGCCTGGCTGAACGGCCTCTCCATTTCCGTTCGCTGCGCGCCGGATGCGGCGCGGCGGCGGACGTAGTGGGGGCCTTCCAGATACCTCATGGGAAGCGCGCACGAGCGCGACATTGTGTGCCAGAAGGTCGTCGATCGGCGCGCCTTTCGGGGTTGGGAACTTCGCCCATTTGAGGCGCCCGGATTCGGTCAGATAGGCACGTTGCCGCCGCATGGTGCGGGAAAACGCCTCGGTCTCAATCAGAGAGACCTTGTCGAAGTGGCGCTGCAAGACGCCGAGCCTGCGACCGCCGCCACGAATAACGAGCGCGAGCGGACGATTGGTGCGGTCAGCGAGCGCGCAAAGCTGTGCGATATGCCAGTCGAACCGCTCGCCCCGACCGCAGCCGGTCGCGAACTCGAAGGCGAGGATCTCGATCTCGGGACGTTCGGCGATAAGGTTGCCCCACCGGACGTAATCGTGCCGCGTGCGTGCGTTGATATGCAGCGCAGTCCGCAGGCCTGCGGCGGCCATCTCCGTCCAGGCGAGCAGGATCCGCTTCATGCCGTGGAGATTGTCGGTGCGCGGCACGTCGGTCAGCACGCTGTAGTTCGGCGTGCTGATGAGCGCGATACCGAGCGCCTTCAGGGCTGCGAGAATCGCGCCACGTTCCTTCAGCTCCCACCAGCGTTCGATCGGATTATCCTTGTCGACACCAGACACGACAATTGTCGCACCTTCGATGATGCGGAAACGATCGGCAAGGTCGGCAAAAGAGGTAGCATGCGGCTTGCCGGTAGCCAGATTGATGAGCTCATAGAGCGACAACGCGACCACCGGCTCGTCAAGGCGCGACACACGCCGATAGCCATGATCAACGAAGGGCACGACCGTCGGCAGATCGGGAACGCCGTTCGCCGCAACGCGCGGCGCGTTCTCGAAACCCAGGCCACGCACTTCGCGCACGCGCGCGACGAAAAGGCCAGGATTGAAGCGACAGACCATGTCGCACTTGCTCTTGTCCTTGCACGAGCAGAGGTCACGGCAGTCGAGGATGCCCGCGTCGGTGTGAACGCCGCCACAGCGATCGCGTTCGAGGCAGGTGGGGCAGCCCAACGACTGCGCGTGCTGCGTCGTATCGTCCCAAAGCCGCTCTGGATGTGGGAAGCGACGTGATGGTTCGTGGGACGGCCGATCGTTCATTTTACGCTGATCTCCGCGGTATCGCCGAATAATCCGACGCGCTGGATCACGCCTTCGGCGTAACCGCCGCTATCCGCGATGGCGGCGATCATTTCGGACGAGGGATTGGCGACGTGTCCGACCGCGCGTAAGCCATCGCTGACGGTGAGGCCGTCGGGCGCGGTCTGGACGATCAATGTGTCGCCCGCCTTGAGAGGGCAACTGGCATCAAGTTGGGCGGTCACCGTGCGCGCCGTCTCGGACATGGTCAGTTCGAACAATGTCGGCAATTTCAGGCGGTCGAGACCCCCGTTCCAGCGTTTGCGCCAGGGTTTGCCAGTCTGCGCGCGGATGTAGTCGAGACCCATCAGGCAATCTCCAGAAGGGGACTGAACGACTTGGATTTGCCCTGCTTGCGTTCGACGAGCAGGCCCTTGGATGCGAGCGCGGACAGCCGGTTGTTCCAGGCCGTGGGTCCGATCCGCTGGTCGGTGAAGCGGGCGGCAAGTTCGGGAGCCGTGATGGTGCCGAGTTCGAGCGCCAAATCAAAGGTCGAGCGCTGGGCCGGATCGAGCTCGCCGATTAGCTGGGCACGGACGACGGTATCGCCCGCGTCAAGTTCGCAGCTCCAGAGGACGTCGCTGCGGGCCCGGACAAAGAAATCAAGCTCCTCGGCGACGGCCTGCTGGAGATTCGCAACGACAGGATAGACATTGCGCGGTGACTGCCGGGCATAGTCGCGGAAACCAATCACGGCCTCGCGGAGGAAGGAAGCAGTGGCGATCTCGATCTGTGCGAAATCCAGGAACGCCGGCGTCGGGGCTTCCGACGAGGGCGTTGCTGCGATCAGGGCACTCAGCAGCTTGCGTCCCGGAATGGCGCCCGCGAGGACAGTTTGGCCGCCCATGAGGTCGAATAGTCGGTGTCGCAATTTCATTATCCTCACTTTATGCAAGTGAAGATGATGAACAAACCTTGTGCCGTCAAGAGTGACCCGGCGCGCTGAGCGGTTTTCCCCAACTTTCCGGCAGGAGGAATTGGGCGGCGAGGTTGAAGCGTACTTTGGACCGGCGGCTCGGATTTTCCGAAAAGCCAGCCGTCTGACCTTCAAAGCTAAGCTGCTGTCTTGCAGCGCATCCAGCTGCGATGCTCGTCCACACCACATGGTGCGCACACAATTCGCCCCGTCACTCGGGCCCGAGCCGCAATTAGTCAGAATTCGGTCGATTGACGATCAAGGTGTGAAGCAGCTCCTTCTGCTTCATTCCTCTTCGTCGGTGTCAACGTCATCGAAGATCGACCGCGAACTTGGATTTGTAACGTTTTCACTGCTTCGATTGTAGTAGTCGCCGTGCTCGGGCTCATCTGATCCGCGAGTGTCGAGAGCCGAAATTGCCTCGTCGACGTACGCGAGAGCACTCTCGATCCGGGAGGCAACATCAATATCGTCCGCCATAGCAATTCTAAATTCAGCAAGCGCGCTTCTGAGAGGTTCAAAGTAATCTCCCGGTGTCTCGCGCGAGGAATAATTGTCTTTCCAGTTTTCGACCTCGATGTCGATGAAGGGAAGCGTGTGGTCGCGGAAATCGGCAAGGATTTGCTGTATCTCCTCCTCCGTCAGGAACGAGACGATGCGGCGGTCAAGAAATCCCGGATCAGGCGTTTGGATAGCCAATTTGCGGACGGTCGCGGCATGCCTCAGCCTTTGATCTTCCGGCAGCAGACCGAATTCGTGAATGACATTCAGCAAGTCGATCGCTGATACCGCGTAGAAATAGGACATGACATCCAGCTCTCCCACAAACTCAGGGCAGCGCTCAAGAAAGAGTCGCAAGAATTCCTTGCCGCAGCGATTTGCGAGAAAGCTGTTTACCGGGCTTCGATTCTCACGCCGGCTATCGTGAAAGGCGACGATGCGTTTGATGAGCGCCTCGTAGCGATCTGCCGGGACCTCAACCTTTGTGCCGCCAATTCCGTCGGCTCCACACGACACCTCGGAAAACAATTCAGGGACGGGCGTTCCAGCCAGGTAAATGTCCATCAACTCGCGGTTTTCGGCCACGAGCGCGGCGAAGGCATCGAGGACGGTAGGGTGCTTTGCCCGCCATCCATACTGCCCCTTTTGCTTGACTTCGATGAGAAGGCTGCCATCCAGCGGCGCCAATGCAGCGCGAACGCTGGCCGGGCTTGCGCCGAGCAGGTCAATCGCATTCTCTTCCTCCGGCAGCAAAGCCACAGGGCTCGGCAGCCATCCACCGCGCATGAAGACAAGCGCGATAGCGGCGCGGCTTGAGGCGTCGAGAGTCCTTATCACCTCCTGCAGCAGTGGCACTGGTCGTGCGACAAAGTCATCGAGCCCGCCAGGACTAACCGACAGCTGTTTTGTGAAGGCAGGGTTGCCAAGGCGCCTTGCGATTTCCGGGCTGAAGCGCTCGTGAGCTGCTACCACATCAAGATGCGGCTTCAGTCGCCGCTTGAATGCAATAGATTGAGGGCCAAGACGGATATGATTATAGAGGATTTGCTCTCGTTCATCTTTCGAGAGTTGCTCAACACGAATAATGACCTGCGAGTCCTGGATGACGGGTAGAGCGGACTCTTTCAGAAAATTGCGCGCGTTCCTGTAGATGTAGTCGCGCGACGTAAACACAAATTTTGCGCCGCGCCGGATCGCCGCCCGAATATGAGGAAACGTTGCATTCCACTCTGACGTCATTTGCCAGTCGAGCTGAGTGGCGCCGAAGGCGTCGTCAACCCAGAAGAACTGCTTCTCATGAGGGTTCGATGTCGCCACGAAATCGGACGGCTCGCGCACTTTCACCGTAAAGCAATTCCATTCGTCCAGGGCTCCGAGCGCAAGGGCAGCGGCAATCGCCGACTTGCCGCAAGCCGGCTCGCCAAGAAGAAGGACGAATCCGTGTTCGACAATTGCGCGCGCAGCGGCGCGGAATGCGTCGGTCATGACAAACTTGTTCATGTCATCGCCGAGCGAGCTGAGGATTTCTTGCGCCTGCTCGTAGGCGCGGTGGTCGAGGATTTGACCGAGATCACCGAGGCCGTACACGCGCGGGATCAGCATGCGGAGGCGCGCCGACTCCCTGATGAACTGCGAGATCTGATCCGCACCATAAATGCGGCAGTGTTTCAGCCCGGGGATTGCTTCAAACGCAGCACGAATTGATTCATCGGCGGTACCGGTGAGCCGCATATTGGTGAAGATAAAGTAATTGTCCGCAAGCCCTCGCGCGGCGAGGCGCGTAGCCTTTTCGAGTTCATCCTTCAGCGAAGTCAGCGCCAAGTTGCGGCCGGGCTTCTGTGAGAATTTGCACTGGACCGTGAAGTTACCGGTGAATGTCTCGCCCTTGCTCGAAGTCCAGGTGCCGTAGAAGGCTCCGTCGCGGCCACCGTCATGCGAGTCAAAGAAGCCCTGAACGGTTTGGCCCCAGACCTCGGACGCCACGGAAACGCACAACTGCTGAAACGCCTTCCAGCCTAGCGAATGCAGTTCATACGTGGCCGGAGCAGCAAAGGCGGTCGGTGCACTGGGACGAGTCATAGGATCAGGTGCTGGCCAGCTCAGCCATTTCGAACCTCTTCGCCATGGCGGGCGTCTCCGCCCAGGCGTCGCCGGGATACGTTTTACAAATTCCGTAAAGACCGTAACGAACGCGGCGCGCTCGGCTTCGGCATCAAAATCCTCGGCGTCGTCCGCGGCAAGTAGCGGGCGCACGTCGGCCAAAAACGATGGATCTTCCAGCTTCGCCCACATGCGCTCCTCGGCCTCGGCGCGAGAAACGGCTTGGCTGGAAGCACCTAGATATTTGCCGAACAGCTTCACGATGCGTGCGGCGTCCAGTTCGTCGAACAACGCAACAGCTTTGGCAAGGTCGACAAGGTCCCGGCCCTTGTCACGTTGGAGAAGCGCGCGGAGCTTCGTTGCCAGGATTTCCTCTCGGCTGAATGATGCAATGTCCGCCTTGTCATTGAACCAGGAATTCTGGACCTCGAACGGAAACGACTTTGCTCCGTCATAAGCAATGCGCTCTCGTGTGGCGATCTCGACTTTGACGCGGATCGGCTGCGAGGCGTTTTCATCTTCAGGCTTAATGGTGAAAGTAAGCCGAGGCCCTATCTCTCCGAGGTCGTAATGCGCCCGCCCCATCCATGGCTCCAGGACAGCCCGGAGATGGTCCAGAATTGGGCCCGCGGGGCCTTCCGTCGTGCGCGTGAGATCTATGTCTTCCGAGTACCGATAGGCGCTTGGGAAGTGCAGCTTGTTTAGAGCGGTGCCTCCGAGGAACCGCAGTTCTTTCTCCAGATAATCATCCTTGAAGATTTCAACGAGCGCCCTGGATATGATGAGGTCTTGCTCGACCTGTCGATCTTCGGGCCGTGGAGCCTTTTGACTCCATGCAACGATGTTCATGGCTGGAATCATTGATCGAGCTCCGGAAGGCGATGGACCAGCACATTCCAGCGTGTGTCACGTTCCGGCGGCTTGCGGGTCTTGCTACTACGCTCGGAAGGATCGAGTTCGACCCAGGGCAGCAGTTTTTCGTTTTGCAGGTAGGCGTGAAGTGACTCGGCTGCCTGGCTGTGTTTGACATAGTCGAGCAGGTATCCGAGGCGCTGGATAACGGACCGCTCAAAGGCGGGTGCCAATTTCTGGAGTTCGTGCGCCTTCATTTTAGCCCCGAGATCAGAAAGGACAGTGGCAATGCTGTCTATCGTTCCGGTCACATGCATATAGCGCAGCAGGTCGAGCCCGGTGAGTTCGGGCGACGACAGCTTGAAGCGGCCAGTATCGGTCTTGTGGTCGACGATCGCTCCCGAAAGAGCGCCTATGTCTTTTCGATAGAAAAAGGACAGGATTGAGCGGCCGGCGCGGATTTTGGGCATCCGTTTGTCGGTTACGGTTTGGAATTGCATGACCGCCTGGTGGGACGCGCCGTGTATCTCAGCCGCCTTGAGCAATCCGACATAATATGGGTGCCCCTCGTGTTCCATGAGATCGTCGATATACCACTGCGGTGGTGGAGCACCGCGCACCAAGTACTGTGGAGGGACGACGACGTAAAAGCCGTGCCGCGGGTTAAGAAGCTGGCCTTTCTTCTGCAAGCGTTTGGCGGCGGCCAGGAAGCCCCGCGAAGTTACCTCCAGTTCGGCGATCGCTTCGTCCCGCGTAAACGAGATCCGTCCACCGGCGAGCAGATCCGTTAGATAGGAAGCGAGAGTTCGGCGGCTTCGAAGCATCATGTATAAATATACCCATAAGGTGGGTATTTTTCAACACAATGATATGTTGTAAAATACATAGAAAGTGGTGTTTTTCATACATGGGGCTGTTCCAATTCCGGTGACTTACAGTCGCTCCATCGCAGACCAAGCCCGTGCCGGCCAACAATGCTTCTCCCGGAAGGCCAGTTATCCGCGTGCCGCGAGTTGGCGGCCACCGGGAGACCGCAATGAGCATTGTGACAGGTGACTTCGTTGCAATGCGCGCTTAGATTGAACAGGAAAATATTCGCAGATTTGGAAACGATTTAGAATGCCGCTTTCGCTAAAGCCGTCCACTACTACCGAATGCAATTTTTCTGAATGGTCGATTAACAAGAAAAGCCGTGCCAAGCTGGTTGAAGTTATCGCCTACCTGTATTTGCGACAGGAAGAAAACGCTCAGCGCGTGATCAATGCCTTGGAGCCGCGCCGACGGGCTTCAAAAGGCAAGGTCGTACAGAATGTCGTACGAAAGCTGACGGCTCCGCATGCGGAAGACGTAGAGCTGCGTCGGTCGGGCACCGACGCAGAGAAGGAAGCGGCGAAGCAGCGGATCGAGACGTCGATTATTCATCGCGACGGCCTCCTGTTCCAACATATCTCGTGGGTCGCCGCGAGAATGGCTCTTCCGAATGGCTATATGACTGCTCCCCATGTGCGGCAGGCGGATAAGGGCTTTGACGGTTTTATCGTCGAGCTGGATGGGAATGGACGCGAGATCAAGCGAATTGTGCTTTGCGAGGACAAGGCTTCGAAATCGCCCCGAAGCCTCATAAGGTCCAGCGTATGGCCCGAGATCGGGACTATTCTGAACGGTGATCGCGACGATGAGATCCTCGCCGACCTCGTAACACTGCTCAAGAGTGTCCCAAACATCGATCCCGAGACGGCGGTTGACGACGTCTTCTGGGAGGGCGCCCGCGAGTTCAGGGTTGCCGTTGCGACAGGCGAAGATCAGCGCAAGGCAGGGAATTTTCTGCACATCGTTGCCGGCTTTGAAGCCGTGGCCGGTGGGGTGCTCGAGTCACGTACGGCCGGCGTGTTGCCCTTCGACGACGTGCGGATCGGGTTAGCCCTCCTCGCAGGCGAGGTGATGGCGAAAGTCGAGGAGATCGCCGGTGTTTGATCCAAGTTCTCGCGTTCTTCTACGTCAAGCACCGGACCTGCCTGGTCTGGACCCGGAAATATTGGACGAACTACTTACGGCCGCGCACATAGAGCTGGCCACAGTCCGCCTTCTGGGGGCATCTGCGATCGCAAGCGATGTGATCGACCGGGTGAGGCGCCTTGCTTCGACCTTCGAGGCCTATGTCGCACTCAATCTTCGACCAGAACAGACACGTGCCGCGGCTTTCGTCGCAGCGAGTGCTCATCAGATATTGAGCCGTGTCCGCGAAGCTGCATTAGACCGGCCGACGCTTGTTTCGGGGGATGCTGTTGGGTCGTCGATTTCGGCGACGCTCCTGTTCCTGATTGCCGACCGGGCGGCCGATGCTGCGGAAGTTGCAGGTCAACTTAGGGCCAGGGGCGAGCGGCGGGCGGTCCGACGATCTTTGATCCTCAGCCTTCGGGAGCTCGCAACCGGCAATCTAAACCCGCTGATAGAACGTGACCTCGACGAAGACCTAATTCCACAGGGAGACAGCCGCGAAGTCGCCACCGACCTCCTTCTGCGGGAATGTACGTATGCTGTTCAGGAACTCGGTCAGGAGGCGCGCGGGAGCGCCACTCCTGACACAGATGTCAGTTCAAGGCTGACCCGGGTCATCCGCCTGTCTGAGGCATCGGCACTAGAGTTCAAGCTTGGGCTTGAGGGAACGGTACATCACCAGTTTGCAGGGCCGCATCATCTGGCAACACTCTTGAGCCGCCTCATTGATGGCATGCAGGCTGCAATGCTGGTTCGGCTTCCGACACCGTCTGGTGCGCAGGCGAAGGCTTGGAGCGACTGGCTCCTCTCGCAGGCGCAATCGCGCCCGTTTCTATGGATCAATCATCTGAAGGCGGTCAGGACCGGATACCTGAACCGCGGCAGATCGATGGTGATGACGTCTCCGACCGGTTCGGGAAAGACAACTCTATCTGTCCTGAAAATTGCAGCGACTTTGTTTGCGGGGGAGAGCGTCGTCTATCTGGCGCCAACGCATGCTCTGGTCGATCAGGTCGAAACGGACATGTCTGCCCAAATCGGGGGGCTGGAGGCGGTCAGCGTTGTTGAAGACGTTGCGCTCGAGGAGCTTGGGGAGAGGCTGCCACCATTCTCTGTAATGACGCCGGAGCGCTGCCTGGCCCTCTTGGGCTTCGCACCAGAGCTGTTCGACAAGGTAGGGCTTCTTGTATTCGACGAATTTCATCTCATCAGTGCGGACGATCCGAAGACCTCGTCGAAGGTGAGCGCGCGAGCGATCGACGCGATGCTGGCGCTCCTGACGTTTCTCCGCCATCGCAAGCAAGCGGACCTGCTGCTATTGTCTGCCATGGTCGCCAACGGCGCTGAAATCGCGCGTTGGCTGCGCAGTGTGACGGGAAGGGAGGTCGAGCCGTTCGACGATCCCTGGAAGCCAACACGACAACTTCGCTCTTGTGTCATCTATGACCGCTCTGACGTTGCTCAGGCCGCGAAAGAGGCATCGAAGGAGAAAACCAAGGCGGCACGGAGCCGGGTTCGTGCGCAACCTCTCGGACTCTTCTCGTTGATCTCCGGATGGCACCCCAAGAGGCCAGAGAAGCTGGTCGTGCAAGCGCTCACCGATCGACGGCCGCCGCTTTTGAAAAACGCCAGGGGCAAATTGACGTCGAACAGGAACGACGTCGCTGCGCAGATTGCAGCGGACTACGCGTCCGTCGGAAAGCGTGTAATTGTATTCTGCAACGATACCAAGGCATGTGGAAGCGTTGCAGATCAGATCAATGGACTGCTGGCACGGGCCACGATCGCGTTGGACGAGGCGCAGGAGGAGATGCGGAAGTCAGTTCTCAAAGATGTCGGATCGTCCGACGCCGCATTCGATCCCGCTGGGTGCAGGGCGGCCGTGCACCATGGCGATCTGCTACCCCTGGAGCGGAGGTTGACGGAAAGCGTTTTCCGGGTTCGCAGGGATACCGAAAGTGACGATCTGGGCCTTGATGTGGTCGCCGCGACATCCACCATTGCGCAAGGGTTGAACCTTCCGTGCGATGTTGTGATCCTCGCAGGCACGGACAGGAGCGCGGTTGATAACCCAAGTGGCAATCCCCGCACGGATCTGCGTCCTCACGAGATACTGAACGCGCTCGGAAGGGCCGGGCGCGCAGCATACGCTGCAACTGGTCTGGCAATCGTTATACCCGCACAGCCGATTGGTGTAGAGCGATCGAACCTTGCTCTACCGGCCGAAGGAATCTTGAAGACGGTCTTTTCCGAGCAGGATGCCTGTGAGGAAATCTATGATCCGGTTGAGTTGCTGCTCGATCAGATTGAGGTATCCGCCGATTTCGATCCGAAAGTGCAATCGATCATCCGGCGTTTATCGGCTGTCACAACGGCAGGCGAGAGCGGCTTTGACGATATTGTCCGTCGCTCTCTGGGGTTCTTCCGGCTAGAAGAAGCTGATGCTCAAGGAGCGGATAGATGGCTCCAACGCTGCCGTAGCGCGCTCAAGGCTGCCGAGGAGCAACTGGAAGATCCGCCAGTTCTCGACTGGCAACGGGAAATCGCTGTCCGGAACGGTATTCCCCCAAGACTCATCGAGCGATTCGGGGAGGCGCTTGATCAGGCACCGGTTGACAAGACCACAACCGAAGACTGGATCAAATGGTTGCTCGATGTCGTGGCTGAACGACCCTTGGATTTGACGATCTTTGTCAGGGAAGCAGCCCTCGAGTCGGTCTTCGGCCGAGCCTACACGAATACGACAACGCCCAAAGCCACAGCCAAGCGCATATTGGATGCGCTTCAGACGTTGGTATCGATGTGGTGCGGAGGACGCACGCTTGTTGAGATTGAGGCTTGGCTCCTCACCTTCATTCGGACGCACGAGGGAGAGGTTAAACAACAGGCAAATCAATCGTCCACGGCGCAGCGTGCCCGCCGTTTCGCCATACGCATTGCCCCTGATTTCGGCTTCCTCTGTGGCGTGCTTGGACAGATCGTCGCCCATAAGGCTGCAAAAGGGGAAGGGACCATGCTTCCGATCATCGACATGCTGCCCCAAATGGTGAGAGCCGGGGACTACGATCGCCATCATGCCGCCTTGAGGCAAATTACAACCGCCGCTTCGCGGGTCGAAACGTTTGAGGCATGTCTCGCGCTACGCGGGCATTTCAAGGCTGGACCATCCGCAGAAATGGACGTTGTAAGAAATGAAGTCACGGCCGCGATGTTGTTTCGGTCGTTTATGGGCTTGAACGGCGAGGAGTAGAGATTTCAAGAAGGGGTTGCGGAACGGTTGGAAGATGACGCTTCGCCGAATTGCCTTGCGGCGAAATTCGGTTCTTCAAATGCGCTGATTATCTTTCCGACAACGAGAAAGCCGTTCGGCTTCAAGGGAGGGAAGGTCCTGAGCGATCGCACCGCAATAGTCGAGCAGAACGAGGCAATCCGACTGATCGACAAACAAATCGAGCTTCACGGCGAGGCAATTGGGAAGCATCTGGCACAGTATGATGCGCGCAGTGCGCTGCCGACTTGGCATGGAACCATTCGTGACATCGAGGAATTCATCAATGTCATTCTCTGCGGCGACATCGATGACGAGAAGTCCCTTCGGTTGATGCGCCTGCCGGTCGGCGCCGGGCTGGCCGCAAACCCGAATGTGGCTCTTCTGGCGAGAGACCTGGTGGCGCCATACTACGGCGAGGCGGTGGCAAAGCGATTCATGATCACCATGCTGCGGGTCACTCGCACGATGGTTGGATTTCTATCGGATGGTCGTAGTCTCGGCGACAGCTCTCAAGTCTATAGCGTCGCCGACGCCGCGGGTTATTTCCAATCGCGCCGTCGGCATTTCGTCTCGTTGCTGTACATGATGCCTGAGGTCTGTTCGGGGACGCGGCCGCTTGCTCCGGAAATGGCGTTCAATGAGCTTCTGCCGCTCGTTGAGCATTGCTGCATCTCGTTTACAAGCTGGAGCTGGAAAGGCGTTCTTGCAGAGGTATTTAAGGACTTTACCCTGGTTGCAGATAAACGGGGAGCCTATGCCAGCCACGAATATGATGCCCTGGAGGGCGTGTTCCTGGAGCCGGAGCGCGTCAGCCTCGTTGACATACATCAGCAACGTGGCGGCGACCTGACGCCGACCCGCGCCGAACCTCAGGACCCTGCCAAGATCTTCTCGGCGCCGGAACTTCGCAACAACGTGCGCTTCATCCAGGCCGCCTACGATGCCTTCGGTCTGAACGACCATGAGTACTCGGCCTTGTCGCTCCTTGTGACTGCGTTCTCCCGCTACTGTGAGGACGATTACTTCATCAGAATCGAAGTAGGAAAATTTCGTTCGATGCTGGCGGCTCAGACGGTATTCCCGTCATTAGAGCTCGAGGGCATGTTGCTCGGTGGCGATGCTGATTTCAAACAAGCAAGCAACAGCTTCATACCGTTTCTTCCCTTTGGGGAATTCGTAGAGAGCAACGTCAATCTGCTGACGCGTTTCCTAAATGCGTTCAAGAATGTCCATTTGGGTAGCCGCAAGCGCTTCCAGATCCACGCAGGCTTCATTTTCGAGCAAAAGGTGGCGGCTGACTTGTCCGAATTGGGATTCGCGGTCACGGGCATCAAGCGGATCAACCGTGCGGAGTTCGACGTCGTGACCGTTCGTGGCGATACGATCTACAATTTTCAGTGCAAGAATAATTGGATTGATCTTAGCAAGCTCGAGACCGACCGGCGGCTCCTCGCGCGCTATAATCGATCGCTCGACCGCTACTATCGGTCGGCCCTCGCCAAGGAGAAAAATAGAGAAGGACTGCTGTTGAGCGAACTCCGCCTGGCCAAAATCGAGCACTATGTGATCAGCCGCTTCCCGGTTATCACGGAGAATCTCCGTGTCATCAGCTATAACCGGCTTGTCAGGAAGGTGAGCCAAATATGAGGTGCCGCGGTCCTTGCGTCTGCTCATCGTGCACTTCGGGGCGAGTGCTAGAGTGGACAAGAGCGATTCCAATTATTGCAATCTATGTATGGCCGCTGGGCTACTGGCACTACTCGGCATTCTTGGCGCCATCATTTATCTCGCCTCTACAGGGCACGATAATGTCACCATCGCCGTGGCTGGCCTCGGAGCAGCAGGCATTGTTTCCGCCTTTGTGAATGCGCGTTGGGTGTCGAAAGAATAACCCCCGTAGAAACCCCCGCTTGCACTCGACCGTTGGTTGTAAGATCATCTCCGTTTCAGAGAGGTCTTACAATGCAAGTCGATTTCAGCGGAGTCATCACCGGCTTTGACGGCGTCCCGCTTGGAGGCTTTTTCCAGTTTAGTTCGGACGGATCATTTGGAATTTGCGTCGCGGACAACAACGGCACGAGAGCGACACTTGCGCTTCCGACGCCACATTCCAAGAACCACACCATCTGGATCCAGACCGGCGGTTTGACGCATCAACCGCTCATCTACTTTCCCGACGCCGTGCTGCGGCCGAAGCAATCAAGTCGCGCGCCTCATGCCATTGGATCCGGACTGATTTGCGCTGGCGCTCAACATTTCATTCGCGGGCACGAAACACAATTCCAGCACAAGACTTTTGATGTCGGCAGCGGGTTGATCGCCTCTGTGGCTGATCACGAAGCTGTGCTGTTCTCCGAGTGGTCTGCCGGGCAAGTCGTCGATGGCGAGTTTGAAGAACTCTATTCCTTTCCACCGAGCCAGGCACCCTAGCGTCTCCGGCCGCCGTGAAGAGGGCGTCTAAAATGAGCTTCGATGCGTTTTGCAGCTTGGTGAAGCCAGAATTAAGAGCGCTCCGTTGTGGGGATCGCATAGTCGAGGCATGGCTTACGGGAAGTCGATCTCCCGCGTCCTCGAAATCTCCCAGAATGGACAGTGACTGGGATGTCCTGTTGGTGCTGCGCGACGAGAAATCGATAGGCGAGTCCGCGCCGCTAATCCATGACCGATTGATGGCGCCAGATGGAAATGTAGTTGAGATATTGAGATCAGACCTGGACAGCTGGAACGTCCCAAATCCAAATCACATGTTCATTATCGACTGCAAGGCACGGGGCACGCGCTTAATGTGACCCTCACCTTGGCGGTTTTCATCTAAAGGAGATGGTTTTTGAGCAGCATCTTCAGTCCTCTCTACACTCCGGAAGGCTAGAAAGGCATTTCATGAAGAGCGCGAGCGCAAGATTGGCGTCTGAAAGATTGGCTACTAGCCGGTCTTGCGGCTGTCCCCAGCGTTGGCGATCTTCTCCTCAAGGATGCGCGCTTGTGCGACGCCGGATTGAACAAGAGTATCAAGGCACCTGAAAACTTGGTCAGCCCGTTCAGCCAGAGCGGCATGCACCACGGCATCTTTTGCCAAAGCTGAATCGAGCCACGCGCAAACGCGGCTGCCAATATTCTTCTCCGCCCAAAAATTCCGATCAATGCCGTAGGCCAAGCACCAAGCCTCCATCGCCTGGATCAAAAACGGGATCAGAATTTTATCGTGCGAAGATTCGACCAGGTTCAGGAAGAGGCTCGCCAGATAACCAGACGTCGGAGCTCCTACCACAAGGTCCGTTAGTGTTGCGATGGCTGCTGGCAAACCGGGCCAGTCGACAGGAATCGTTGGACGTCCCGTGTTGGCCCACCGCGACGGCTGGTAGAACATCGCGTTCAGAGCATCACCCGCATGCGTTTCGCTGGTAAATCCTTTCTCTCGCCCCAGACGCCGATAGTTCCAGGCGCGCTTGATGCGACCCGCGAGCAATCTGCGAACGTCACTCGGATTCTCGGGATTCTTAGTGTTGGTTGCCACCGTCGCGCGATCATACCCGCGAAGGAACGATGCCATCACATCATGGAACGCCTCGTCATTGAATTTCACAATGCGGTCCAAGAACAGGCTGACCACTTCCGAATGTGGCAGCGCGATGCTCAGAATCCCGACAAAATCGAAGAAATGGATATTCCAGGTGTCCGGCCGATGGTCGCGCTCGCGCAGATCTTTGTCATGTGGACCATTTGCTTCGTCAGTCCACGCCATGAAGTGAATGGCCAGATCCTTTACCCAGGCCGGCGCCCCGGTGATTGTGAAGCCGATAAGGTGGTCAACAAGTGTACCTATCGATCTTTCGTCAACAATGTGGCTCGATGGCTGATCTTCCAGATCATCGTCCTCGATATGCCCATCGTCACCAAGACGAATACCCCGCCGAGGTCCTGTTCGCCAAGGCGCCAAGGTGGGCCATGTCGGCTCGTCGCCTTCGTTGTCGAGCCAACGCAGTTCGGTGTCGATAGTAGCGTCGACCATCGCGCCATGACGACGGTCATTTATCCCTTGTTGCTCGACGCTCGAGGCTCGGCGCGTTGGATGGCACGGATCATGACGATGCGTGCGATCGATCGCGGAAGCCGATCATCGACCTGGCCGAGACGTTGCAGGTTTTGACCGAGCGCCTCCTGCACAGCCGGGTGGTCGTGTCCTGCGGCGCGCAGAACATGGCGCCGCGTTATGTTGTCTTCGCCTCTCAGAAAGAGAGACACCATTCCAAGCGTTGCGATAGCCGTCGTATTGTGTTCGATTTGACTGCCATGGTATTCCTTGTCTGGTTGCATTGATGCGGTCAGCAAGACGGGTACTGCCCAGCTCATCACATCGGCACGATCCACAGCTTCATGATCACGCCCGGCGAGTGCCGCGGCCATCACCACGGCTCGCCGGTCCCATTCGGCGTCGTAGTTATCGTCCTTATCATCTGACGTCGATTGAGCTTCCGAAGGCTGCGCTCTAGCCCAATCAAGCGCCGTTTTCAGCAATGCTGGCGTTGATTGGGTAGGCTCAAGCAGCGCCGACCGTATCCGAAGCCGGATATTCATACGCTGGAGGCCTGCATTTGCGCGCGCCGCCTGTACGCTTCATCGATCAGAGTGTTGCGCGCAAGACGGTCGGCAGATTCCGCGAGGCGCTCATAGACCGGACGTACATAGCCATGCGCCGTGAAGTGAATTCCATGCTGCTGCTGGAGTGCCGTAACGACCGTGGCCCGATCCATTGCGCCAGCCGCGCGAGCAGTTGCATCCACCTGATCAATAATGATGGACCAGAGTTCGTTGGCGCGGTCAGCTTCATCGGGAGAAAGGACCCAGTGCAAATGTTCGCGGGCTCGATGGTCATAATCGGAACCCACGGACTCGAAATCAAAGACCAGAATTTGGAGTCGGCAAAGCAGCCGCCAAACCGTCCGGTCATCCGTAGGCGCTCCGGCCAATGCGAGATTGGCGCGGAAGACATCGACGAAACTGCGCATTCCGTCCGATGCGAATGTGGGCCGGCTGATACGCGCCGCAAAGGTCACGCCATCGGGGAGTTGACGCGCCCAGTGCAGGACTTCCTGACATGCGTGCTCGATACGTGTGGTCGTTCGCGCGACCGCTACCGCAAGTTCATAACGGCTCGTCGCGAAATCAGGTTTTTGCGCCGCTTCCCAGATTTGTCCGACGACCTCGCGAAATTCCTTATCCGAGGCAGTGAAGGTGAGGGTGCGTTTGACCTGAATCTCAAGCGTTGCCGGTGAGCTATCGCGATTGACTGCCCTGATGACCACATCATCAAGAGGATGTTCGGCGACCCGCTGCTGAAAGGCGATATTACGGACGGTCGAGCCCGGCAGGCCGCGCGGCTCGCCGCCGGACAGCAGAGCCAGAACGTAAAATGCGCCAACCTTAGCCTCGAACTGAGGTCCGGCATTGCCGGTCGCCGACGGAGCCGCGATTGGGGCTGGCTGATATGATTCCTCGGTCATGCGTCATTTCGTTCATTATTTGTTCGGGAGGCAATATATGCTCCGAGACCATCAACAGATCGGTTGGTTTACACTTTATCGAGAGTATAAATAGAGGCTTGATTTAAATAGACATTTTCAAACAGGCGCGTAGTTTGAAAATATGCTATGTTATCAAGTATGACTAGAGAAAAAGGGAGACTCCTAAACCAGCTCGCCAGCAAGCTTCCCGAGGGAATGCTTGTGGATGCCGCCTGGCTTACAGCTCAGGGCTACTCGCCGCAGCTCCAACATCTGTACGTCAAATCAGGCTGGCTTGAGCAGCCAGCCCGCAGTGTGTTTCGGCGGCCGCGCGGCAGCCTTAGCTGGCAGCAGGTTGTGATCTCTCTCCAGACCATCCTCAATTACTCACCACTCGTCGTGGGCGGGCGCACAGCGCTCGAGTTGCAGGGCTACGCTCACTATCTCGCGCAGTCATCGGCCACGAACGTCCATTTGTATGGCCCAAAGGCTCCGCCCAACTGGGTTTCCAAGCTGCCGCTCAAGGTCCGCTTCGTCTATCACAATGACCAGCGGCTCTTCAAAAACGAGCCGGTGACCAAGGGTCTGGGCAGCTTCAGATGGAACATCGACAAAGGCGAGGCCCGCGACGCGACAAGCTTACGTGGCGGCGAGCTCACTGAGCTCACCTGGGGCCAGTGGGATTGGCCCCTGACACTATCAACGCCGGAACGCGCGGCCCTTGAGTTGCTCGATGAGCTGCCGCACCACGAAAACTTCGATCAGGTTGACGTCTTGTTCGGCGGCCTCAGCAATTTGCGGCCAAAACGCCTGCAGAAATTACTGAATGACTGCACCAGTGTTAAGGTGAAGCGGCTGTTCTTCTTCTTTGCCGATCGGCATCAGCATCCATGGCTCAAGCACGTCAAGAAAGAGAATGTCGATCTCGGCAGCGGCAAGCGTATGCTTGTCAAAGGCGGTATTCTCGATCCAACCTACCACATAACGGTGCCTGAGGATTTGCATGGCGTTCGCTGATGTCTACAAGCGGCAAGTCGCCCTGCTCATCCGCGCCCTGCCTTTCGTGACGGAAGCAGCCTGTTTTGCTCTCAAGGGCGGTACCGCGATCAATTTGTTTGTTCGCGACCTTCCACGTCTGTCGGTCGATATCGATCTCACCTATTTGCCCGTAGCGCCGCGTCCGGAATCGTTGGCCAATATCGACGCCGCTATGAAACGCATCGCCGGTAAGATCAAAGCAAAAATTCCGGATGCGCAGATTACCGAGAGCAAGACCGAAAATACCGTCGTCAAACTGATCGTCCGCTCACAAGGCGTTCAGATCAAGATTGAAGTGACGCCTGTTCTACGTGGCTGCGTCTTTGAGCCTACAGTCGTTCAGGTCCAACCCGCTGTCGAAGAGGGGTTTGGATTTGCCGAGGCGCGAACGGTGTCCTTCGAGGATCTTTATGGTGGAAAGATCGTTGCTGCGCTTGACCGTCAGCATCCCCGTGACCTCTTCGACGTGCGCGATCTGATTGCCAATGAAGGTATCAGCGACGACCTACGCAAGGCGTCCATCGTCTACCTACTCAGCTATGACCGCCCGATGTCGGAAGTACTGGCGCCAACGCTCAAGAATATCGAGGATGCTTTCAAGCATG
This sequence comes from Bradyrhizobium sp. KZN70725, assembly GCF_055264925.1. NCBI lineage: Bacteria > Pseudomonadati > Pseudomonadota > Alphaproteobacteria > Hyphomicrobiales > Nitrobacteraceae > Bradyrhizobium > Bradyrhizobium sp. KZN70725. Next base: position 84,379 of record NZ_JBUYWT010000026.1, on the reverse strand, counting down.
GCTTTATGGGCATGACCCGGGATCCTGTCGAACTCGCCGACTTGCTCGCGGCGAGGACGGCGCTGATAAGGACCACAGTCGGCGATATGCCTGACGATCATCGCAAGTTTCTCATCTCCTTTGAAAAAGGTCAGCCCAATTGGGATTTGCTTGGCGTACCTGACGCAGCCCACTTGCCCGCCGTGCACTGGCGGCAGCAGAATCTGGACAAACTGTCCCAGAACAAGCGAGCTATTCTCGTCGCTAGGCTTGAAGAGGTCTTGTCAGAAAACGGGTAGTGCCCTGCTGACCCTGTCGATCCAACCAAGACGACGAGGTCGCCAAGTCGATATCTCCTTCGATCTTGGATCGCCGGCGATTTGGAGATCGATGCATCTGCCGTTCATTCGGTGTCGTCTTGGTGGGGCTCCGTAAGGCTAAACCGGACTTCCGGTAACGGATCGTTTTTCGCTTCATCAATCCAAGCCTGCAAGGATCCATCGTCCGCAACACGCTCCTTTAACACTGTGGCCAATTTCACACACTCTGCGCGCACAAGGGACGCAGTGACAGCCTCCATCGTGTTGAGCGCGATATCCTCGTAACGCACGCCGCGAATCTCTGAGATCGTCTCCGTCAGGCGCTTAATGTCATCTTTTCCAAGGAACTCAAGGTTCAGGAGCTTGAGTGCCGCAGCGAGCATAGCTGTAAGGCCAATCGAGCGACGCACTTCGATCGTTGCCATAAGCCGTTCGATCAGAGCTTGCGGCAGCTGAGGAAGTGCGCCGCTGCGGACTAATTCGGCCCAGCCAACGATGGCCTCGGCTGCGTTCCCCACTTGTTGGGAATCTGGAGCTAACAATCCCGTACGAAGGACGGAAATCACATCAGTCGTAAGCTCTGCCGCAGCCGGAAGAAAGCGCGGTAACGCCTGCATGCTGCTCCAAGACTGTGCGCGTCGAATGAAAGAGATAAGGGCTTCCGCCCGCGCGGCTGTTCGTTGATCGGCGCGCATGGCGGGCACTACGGCAACGGTCAACAAATTGCCCGCCGCTAGCCGAATGGTATCGTTGAAACTCTTGGCAAACGATATGGCGAACGGGTCTCTGTTGTCCTTTACCTGCTGGAGCTCCCAAGCAACGATCTCGTCAAACATTTCCACCGCCTGATCGGAGGGGATGACGAGCCCGAACTGTGCGGCATTAGCGATTGACGCAAAATGATCAGTCTTCCGGTTCAATTCGCGCGTGTCGATCTGCGCTGACAGCCGCATGACTTCGCGCAAATTCATGCCAAGCAGCCGAGCCGACACCCTCGCTTGTCTGTCAATACCTTTCATCGCAGGTAGCCGCAGAAACGCACCGGAATTCAAGACTGTATTTGCGGGAAGGCCCTCTTGCGCATCGAGATCTGACCAAAGGGCGTCTCCAAACGCTGTCGTTTCGTCAGGCTTGAGTGCCCCTCTGACGGCGAGATAGGCGAGCTGCGAAATGGCTTGCTCCCTGTCGCTGTTGCCCTTTCGCGCGAGAGTCAAGAGTTGACCCACACGATGATCCCAACGGGTATCACCAGCTCCCCGAGTTGGCGGTACATTCCAAATGTCAAAAACAACCTGCGGCCAGCGATGGTTCTCAGCAACACCTTTCTCCGAAGGCAACGGAAACTCGAGCACGGTCAATGCGAAGGCGCCTCGCTGTGCAGGAGGGATAGCTTTAACGGCGTACTTCGCCAATTCTCCGATGGCCTCAACCAACCAGGGATGCGTGACAAGAGGCTCTTTCGCCAGTTCGATCGCTCTACGCAATGCTTGAGCTGCCTGATCCGGGATCATCCGAACCGTCAGGCGCGATAGGACCATCAGCATCATGCGTAGCGCATCGATCGCGTAGCCTAGATCGTTCCGAAGCTCTGGGCTGCGCGCTTCCTTGACCCGGAGCGCCCACAACGTGACGGCAGCGTCGACGGTCGAAAGAAGCGTTGAGACTGTTGCAACCGGTATTCGTGCTGTCGCGATCCGACTGAAATGCCGCTCGAATGATTTGTCGGAATGAGACTGCAGCGCACGGAAAAGCCAGACGTACCATTCTGGATCGACTTGAGGTGCAGCCTCAACGACAGAGCGTGCCACCGATGCACAAAGATCAACCCGATTGATCCGGAGAGGTAGGCCGGTATGTTCAATCAGCTGGTCGAGCTCGTAGAGCAATTCGACACCCGAGTCTGAACCCATGTGTATCGTCGCAGATCCCTCGCGATAATGGCCGGGCTCAAATGCCGGCTGAACTGCCACGGCGTCTTCGCTGCGCTTCTTCGCGACCTCGGCAGCGCGATTTTCGATATGCTCAATCTCTCTCCGAGGGTCGATGTCGAGTTGCTTGAAATTTCTAGGAAGAGGGGGGCGGTCGGCCCGACCGATGGCATCCCATATATCGCACGCCGTGTTGATCCAACTTGCCCAGGCCAAATGCGATTTGACCACCAATGAATTGCGATCGAGCCTGTGGCGGCGTTCTAGTTCCGCTGTTCCGTCTCTGATCAACTTTGTTGCTTTTGCATATTCGCCGAGCTCGCTATGCAAGGCAGCACGCCGCAACTTCCAAATCGGGTCTTCCAGCGTTAGCTTGGCAAGGCGCGTAGCCAGCGCCACGAAATCCATCCGATCACGCGCACGCAAGCACCATTGATATTCTGCCTCTTGTCGCACGGCCGCGTCGGATGCAGCTCGGGCATCAATGACCGCTGCCCATCGCGTCAAGCTTGCTTCATCGCGCGACACACGCGCGTCACGCATAAGAGCCAAGGCGAACTGCAGACGCAGATTGGGGTCGATATCTGCCGACTCATTGTCAACAATTTCAGCCAGGGCATCGGCAAGCCATATGTCCAAAGGAGCAAACGCGATGGTGCGGTGCCACAGAATTTCAAATAGAGCTTCGGCGCGAAACTTGGGCTCCAAGAGATCGAGCACCGGCTTTCGTCCCAACCAATTCGTGTCGCCGGCGTGAGCTATCAATCGGCGGTGTTGAAGCGGACAAACCAGCCATCCCGGATAGTTCTCGCGGTCGGCCTTAAGTAGCGGAATTGTCTCTCTCAAAAGGCCGGCAGCGAATTCGTTATCTTTGTGAACACGTTGATGTGCATCGCCGCCCGCTTTCATGAATGGGAACTGATTGTTCTGGGTCAATTTCCATTCATTCTGGAGGGGCGGTTTCGCCTTGCCGAGCTCGTCGATAAAAATCCGAGTTGCGGCGGCATGCTGAAGATCTTGCGCCAGCTTTTCCACGAGAGGCGCAAAATCGATCGGCGCAATGTTATGAGCTTCCAAATATTTTCTGGTTGCTCTTTCCAAACGCAGGTTGCCGACGAGATAGATACGACGTGCGCTGCCTCCGAGATGATCGCGCACCCAGCCAGCCCATTGCAGGAAGTTGGGATCATCGCCAGAGAAGCCAATCAAACACAATTCATTCTCGATAAATATCTGGCGCGCGAGGTTTACAAAGGCCGCATGTTTCACGGGATAGGTCCGATAATCTTCCTCCGCGAAGATGAGGGGACCTGGATCGCCGATCGTTCCGTGCAATTTTACGATACGCGGCGATCGGGCGTGGGTAAGATCGGCTTCGGTTCGCACGATTTCATAGGATTGGTCGCTGCCGTGTTCGGCGCGTTCGAGTAGCGTATCCCAGTTCGTCGTAAGTACGTCGCCCCACGGCAAACTCAGCAGAGCGCCATGCAGCTGTCCCGGCGACCACGACTTATCCGGAAAACGCGTCCTCAGAAAGTCGTCGAGGCCAGCCTGTCCAAAATAGGTTCGATATTCCTCAGCGATGCGCAGAGGGTTTTTGGGTGCTCTTTCCGTATCGTGCGGATAAAGCCGCTCGATCATTTCCGCCATGAGCTCAGACCACAATGGCGGTTCTGGCGTGTCCTCGCCAGGCCGTTCAGCATTCTTGCTAAGCCCCGCGCCCACCAAGACTGAGGCGCCACGAACAGAGCCATTGCGCCACAACGCGCGGGCCAGTTGCTGGAAAGCGGCATAATCAGGGAGATCGGCAATATTGTAAGGTGGTTCAATCATGGCGGCCTAAAATGCAATTTCAACGCCTAGTTTCATCCTCTGTCGACGCTCCGTTTGCAAGCATTTTGCTAACCGCTTGATCGGTCGGCATATGAGGTGCGAAACCATAAGAGGTAAACACCAGCCGCACAGTCAGCGGGTGGGGACAACTCGATTACTAGCCGAGGGCGGTGCGACATGCTCGGATTGAAGATGCGCCGCAAAACGAAAAAAGACCGGGTGAGTTTGATGGCGCGTCCGCGAAGCCGGACCGGGCTCTACAAGCTGCGCTTGCCGAGTCTATGCCTCGGCCCATCCGGGTCACGATCCCATCGCGCAAAGATCTGATGTGCTCCTCGCCGGGGGCACTCGGAAAAGGGGCTCGCCCTCGGCGACCGCTCTATCACTGCCCCGCTCCCGGGTGCCGCCTTTAACCGGTCTCGTTGCTGCACTCGTCCCGCATGCCCTGTCGGGTCGCTATGCTCACGCAGCCCTGGTGCCATCTCTGGCGGGCGATGCGCTTTGGCGCACGCCGTTAGAGGGTCTGCGATCCCGCTGCCCGTCAAGGGCAAGACGAGCGCCGCGAGCGGCGCCCTTGATTGCCTTCCCGCTCATTGGCACGGGCCTAGTTCGGGTTCTGGCGAACCCGAAGGGAAAATGTAGTCAAGAATCGCGTTGCGGGTTCAGCGCCAAGGGTTCACTCATCGGTACGGCTATCAAGGATCGTACGAAAAACATGCTTCTGGTGCTCGAAGGATATGTAGAAACGCGGGCCTGCATCCAAGCCGACCTCGCCAACGTAGCGCGTCTCGGCCGGGCGCTTCTTGATCAGACCAGTTACGATCCCCTCGATGAGCGCGATCTTGGCATCTTCGAAACCCTGAAAGCGCCAGCCGTTGAATTTAAGCAAAGAATTTCTTCCTCGCCTTCAAACTTCGCCTCGATCATCTCGAGAACGCTCGATTTCCCGGCGCCCCAATCGCCGTGGACGCCAACGTTTACAGGTTGATCGGGACGATCGCGCAGCAGTTCGATGATCATTGTGGCGATCGCCTCATTGTTGAGGAGATCGATCTTCGTCTCGTTGTCAGTCGGGATCATGGTTGTCCCGTTGGTGATTAATCCTGGCAGTCAAATTGACGCGCCTACCCGCACAGGCGGCCGTCCTTCTAAAGTATGCCGGGCTGGTAGATAGAACAATGAACAGGCAATTTTTTCCGCCGGGCCACGAAGCAGGGAGCCGCAAGAAATGCGGTGTGGGTGGTGAGTACCTAACGAGATCGATGTTGCGTTGATGCAACATAAAGAAACATTCAGCCGAGTATTCTATCTGTGCTTGTTGCACGTAAAGGTCGAAGCGTATTTCATGCTCGCTTTACCGGGAATTTTGACTCGACGCTAGTTTATTTCTTTGCGGGGGAAGCGATGATTGGATCGCGATTGATCGCGTCGATATTTTGCGCGTGCCTGGTCGGCGCATGTGGTCTCCGGGTTCCAGATATCCAGGAGGTGCCGGGCGATACCGGCGCGGGTCAAATACTCGTTCAGGACATTGTCCAAAGTGTACACTGCGAGGTCGCCGACGCCGTCCAATGGGTTGTCGAGCATGATCCGTTCAAGGGGCGTCCGAACAAGAAGCTGGCATCGTCGTTTCTCGCGACGTGGGGAGTTCAGATAACCCTGAGCCTCACGGTCGAGGAGAAGACAACTCTCAACCCCACCGTGGTCTTCACGCCGCCCACACCGTTGACCTCGGTGTTCACGCTGGCTGGCGCAGGCACCTTGTCGGCCGACGCGACGAGGACCAACAAGCTGAATTTCTATTACACGATACCGCAACTCCTGGATCGGCATTATTGCACCCCCGGCATTCAGCGTGGATCGGCTTCATCACCTCTCATTCAGAATAATCTCAAGACGGTGGAGTGGCTGAACGACTACATCGGTGCTGTTGCGACGCACGAAGCTGATCCCACTCAGGTCGGCTCGTTTCAGCAGAATGTTTTGTCCCACGAGGTCAGGTTTGAGATTCTTTCCAGCGGAGGAATCAATCCAGCCTGGGTGCTCACGCGTGCGAATATCAACCAGAACGGTACACTTTTTTCGACTTCTCGCGATCGCACACATGATCTGACGATTGTGTTTGGCCCGGGCGATTCCAAAGGACTCACGGGGCAGGCGGCGCAGGCGGCATTTGCAGCTGCGCTCATCGGGCTGGAGATTTCAAATCGATTGAGCCCCGCGCGCTAGTGGCGGCGTAATTTCAAGAGGAGCAATTGAGATGGCGACGAAGGCCAAGAAGGCAAAAAAGAAGGCGGTGGCTAAGCTCACACCTTCGGACTACCCGATCTTTATCGATGTGCCGGGTCATCCCGACCAGGTGGAAAGGTGCGATTGGGATGAGGTGAACAACCAGCCCAACTGTCGGATCATCGAACGCACGCCGCCACGGGATGCCGCCGTGCGACCCGCGGGGCAAGTAGCTGGGATTCACAGGAAACACCGGGCCGCACGCGCATAGCGCTACTCCGATAAGGTGAAAGCCGACACACTGCGTCGTTGCCTCATCCGGAAATCGGCATTTCGTCGCGAAGGCACCTATGGGCGTGCACCAGGTTCGCTACATCGTGAGGCCTCCCAGCGCATGTCCCGCCGAACTCAAGTCGGGATCAGTGCCGGGCGCGTCATGCGAGTTCGACACCGCTTTCGTGGCGGCTTGCGCCATGCAGAGATTACTCAAACGAGCGGAGCATCGAGCAGGCCGCTTGCGGTCCTCTTTGACGAACTCCTCGCCCCGGGCACCAACCAACTTGTGTGGAGGGGTAAGGGGCCAGGGCTTGGCAAGGAGATGCGGCGAGCCTTCTGGGGTCTGTTCGGGCGCTTCTTCGCGCGAGCCTACCTGGAGAGGTATCACGGCTTTGCCTGGTTCTCGCCCATCGACGGCAATCCCACCGCGATCTCGAAGCGAATGCGCGTCGCTCGTTTGCTGGGGAGGGGCAGCGAGCTTCCGGATTGGGTATGCGGGGGACCGAAGCGCCTCGCGATTGCCGAGGCGAAGGGAACGAGCCAACCCGGCACCGGCGCGGGAGGCGGAAAGCCTGGACCCATCAAGACCGCAGAAGGCCAGATCCAGGGTGTCGTGATCGAGAAGCTGTTAGGGAGCGGAAGCAAGAAGCGATGGACAGCGCTCAGCACGAAGGGATGGGCGGTGATGTCACGCTGGGGCGCCGAACTCCCACCCCGCGATGCTTTCCTTTTCGCCTTGGATCCCGAGACGCGAGGGGAGCCGCTGTCAAATCACGATCGAGACGAGATGATCCAGGATGTCGCTCGCTCACATGTGGGTCACCTCCTCGCCGGCATGGGTTATGGCGAACTGGCGTCGCCGCTGCTTGTCGGACGACTGAGCGGTGCCAGCCGGCCTCCAGAGGGGGCTTCACTCAACTTGGATGGAGAAGCAGAGACCACCTATTTGGGTGTCCCGATTGGGCCAAGCGGCATCCTACCAGTGTCCATCGGGATGGCGCGAAGGCTCGAGCGGGACATGCCCGGAGCAATCGGATTTCTGGGCATCGACACCGAACTAATCAAGGGCATGCTCGCTGGGCATCTCGCCCAGCCACGCGTGCGCCGAGGCGCCGGCGACATCCAGATCAGCGCGGACTCGTCCGTCTATGCTCCAATCAACCGGATTGCTCCGCGCCCAGTATCTATTTGACGCTGTCTCGCATGACGCTGCGTGCGTTGTGCTTAGCGTAGAACAGCGATGCGCGAGGTACTCACGGGCGAGGAACCACGCGCGCCCCCTGGACGCGAAGTTCTTCTCGCTTCCGCGAGATGAGATCATTCAAATCGCGAGCGCCATCACGAAGACGCGCGACTTCCTCCTGGACGAAGACGATAATCTCGCGCCGCGGCTGACCTCGATGGCTTCGATTGCGCCCTTGGTTATCCCAGAATTTGCGAAGAGAACGCCGATAATATCTCCTGAGACTCGCGAAAGGCGCGCACGTATCGAGTCAACGTCGGCAACGTCGGTCTTTCGCTTTCGGTCCCTTCCTTCGATGAGCAAGTCGACTTCGTTGCTCGTTGCAAAAATATGTGTTTGACGAGGGCGAGCCGTCTTGGCATCGAGCGTTACTCGAAAGCCGGCTAAGCTGAATATCTCCGCCACCGCTTTTTCGAACGCGCGCCCGCCGTGGCGGGAATTGTGGACGAATTAATCCACCCGCCCGCTGGATTGCAGTATTCTTTATGGCCGGGGCTCACATTGTCCGACGCATCGACCGTGGGATCACTTCAATCTAGTGCTCAGCTTGAGAGCTGGCACTCGCTGCAATGCGGGATAAGGTGGCGGACAGATCCAACAATATATTTCGGATTGTCCTCAGAGGTTGCAAGGTGTAGTTGTGGCGGCGCTCGCATTGCGCAACCGCCAGAGCGCCGATTTTCAGACGTTGTAGATATTGGATCGAAGTCTTGCCGCCTGCTGACGAACGGAAGTCTATCTCGGCGCTTCAATTTTTGCGCGCCGCCCTCAAGGAAAACCCTACTCCGGCCGACGCCGATTTTTTGGCCTCGATCGTCAAAGTTCGCGCGGTCTTGGCTGCGAAGACTGATGTCGACGCGGCCTTCCTCCCTGATCCGGTTCGGGCCGGCTACCTGGAGCGCTCGATTGATGGGATCACGGTTTATGTCCCGTTCAATCTCGTAAGCGTTTTTCCCGGGAAAGACCACTTGCACGATCTCGTAGAGACCGCGACTTCCATGGTTCTGAGTAAGGGACATCCCATCTGTCTTAGCGGTAGTGCTACGTTTTTGGGGCGGTCCGTTCCCATCTCAGATCTCGATTTCTGCGAGTATTACCCTTCGCCGATCGTCTCGATGCCTCCACTGATCGCTGAGCGGATCGGCGTCTCGTTGGACAAGCTCCTCGTACGCGTGAATTGGAACGAGGAGAGATTTTTGGCGCCTTTTGACGGTCTGCAGGCCGCGCTGGAGCGGTTGGCCAACGATTCCGTTACCCACGTGAAGCTTGATTTTCTATGGCAGGTTCCCACATTTGGAATGATGCCGACGACAAGTATGATATTGAAAGTAAACGAGAATTTCGATGGGGTTGCGCTGGCGCGGTCCCACGTGCACCAGGAGGCCGTGATCTGCCGCGGCGATCCGCCGCGCGACGTTTTCGGGATCTTGGAGATTTCCAGTTATCTGGAGTTTCTTCGCAAGGAAGTGTCCAAATATTTAGCATCCGGGCGCGGGGGCGGGTCCGCGGACTCGCTGAAGGCCATGAAGAGGGCACTATCGTTGCTCCTGCTGATAGGAGCCGAGCAAGACCATGAATTGCATACTGAATTGGAGGCCCTTATCGAAGACTTGGCGAGCCCCGCGTTTGAGGGGATCGTGGTGGAAAAGCGTCTTTCGGAGCTTTCCGAGCTCGCTGAGCATGTCGATCCAAAGTTCAACCGGGACGCTCGAGCCGACCTGGATAGGCTAAAGTTAGGATTTAAAGATATTATACCGAACGACGAAGTGCGAGAATTGGTGCTGCGTGGAGCGTCGGAGTCGGCGTTCGCCCTTGAGGGCATCATTGAGGGATTGTTTGCGACGGCAAAGGGATCGGCACAGTAAGCAATGTCCAAGACCGAGCTGATCGACACGATATTGACCTACGTTCCGGCCACCCGTCGGCTGGACGCGCAGGCTCGTGAGAATCTCCAGAGCATGTCGGAAGGAGAACTTTCTTCGCTTGCCGAGGAAGTAACGGGTGCGGCGGCGTTCGCCCGCGAGGTACTTCGCCAGGAGAGCTCTGAGGTCAAGACGAAGAAAATCATCTCGGAGGGCACGGCTCGTCTCCGTGCGGCTCGCTCTCATTTTGCTGAGGCAAACCGACTGCTACATGAACGCAAAGCTAAGCAAGCTGCCGTGGAGGCCGCTGCCAGTGAAAGTGTTGCTCAGGCAATCGAAGTATCTAAGCCCCGAGGATGGGGCGCTCCGTTTGCCCCCAACGTTGAGAGAGCTGCGGCCCACCTAAAGGCAATTCGGGAATCCGAGGAAGTCATCGAAAGTGCGTCTAAACAGCTCGGCTCATTCCTCATTGAAAGTTTGCTCGACATTGAAAAGCGTCTCGGTGACGCCGAACCGATGGCGGAGCAATTTCGGGACTTCCTTCAAACGGCGTCTGCGACCGGCTCGGTGCAGCAATTCCTTCTTGCTCGAACCACGTCGATGCTGCTCGAGACTTGGGATCTTCTTTTGGATCGCAGAAGTCGCGAGGCGGACCCCGAAACCTTGGCCGTTGAAGCGACTTTCATGTCTGTTCTTCGCAAGGTGCGAAATGAAATTGTCCATAGGCCCGCCATCTACGATCCGCATTTGCTTGCCGAGCACGAGGATGTGGTGGTTGAGACCCGAGCCATAGAAGGATTGGCTTTGCTGGGAAGCCGGCTGCTTGATTACAAACCTGATCTGCTCGTCAGCCTGGATCAGGGAGGGCAGGTGGTCGGCAAGCTGTTGGATGCTCAATTCCGCTCGGACCTGCGGTTTAGGCACTTTTCAGCCTCGAGATCTGGCGGCTGGAATATGTCGGAGGATCACACGCGAGGCGCAAAGTCTGCAAACAGGATACTCATCATAGACGACATTGCGCGCAGCGGAGAAGCTATTTCCGAAGCGTGTTCGTTTGTGAAGGCGAGGTATCCCTCCGCGGACGTGCGTGCAATGGTAGTCGTCGGCACCGCGCCGGCGAAGCAGCGATTGGGCGAGACGCTTTATATGCCGAACTTGGCGCTTAATCTGACCGTCCGGGTGCCTTGGAAAACCAAGGGGGATGCGGCGTTCAAGCGAGCTAAAAATGCCTATGTGTTGGGTGCCGCCGAGCAAGTGCTCGAGGTACCCCGCGATATGTTCGAACGCCTTGTTAAACGATATCAGGCGGCTCTCAGCAGGTAGCTGCCTCGCGGGGCACCCAGTCGAGGCGGCGCGCCCAAGTCTTTAGATCATCCGATAGCTTCCTGCCATTTTGCCTGCGCGGGCTTGTTTTTTGGACCGCTCCTGAAATGATCGGCAGGCTTCTGTTGAGCCATGGCCGCGGTTAGCGGAAGGACCACCCGACGCGGCGCTTGCGACGAGCTTTTAGATCTTCCACGTTTGAGGATCCCTCTCATAGTCAGGAGAAAGGAATTGACCGTTCTTGCGAGCGTGGCGCACGACGAACGTCAATGCCCCCTCGACCAGTGCGGCGGCCAGCACGGACGCCGCTACCGGCGCCAAACCTGGATCGAGAACTCGAAGCTCCGCGCAGGTATGGGTTCACCAAAGACGAAACGGCGCGTAGCCGAGTTTGTCGAGCTCATCGGCGAAAGCGCTCAGCGGTTCGACATGTTTCGGTCGGCCGTCGGTCCTTCTTGCTATGATATCCTTGACGAAACCATAGGCTCGCTCTCGATGCGGTCTTCGCTGGCGCTGGGGATGGAACCGCAGCTGGACACTGGGCAGTTGTTGAACTCCTGTGGAGTTTGCGAACTGGATGATGCCATCCGCGTCGAGCAGCTGACCCGCCATCACCTGCCAGATAATGGCGACTTGGACGTCATCTTGGGGAAGCCCTGCTGCGATTGCTCGTTCAACAAGGACTCTCCGCTCGATCGCAGCTTTCGCAATTCCTTCCGATCGGACGAGACCGTTAAGCTCCGTGACGACAAAATCGAATGCATCGAAGTTTCGATAGTCAGGATCTTCGTGGAAATAAAACCTCCAGAAACTAGTTTCTTGGGGCGAGGGGATCAAAAGGCGAGTGCCCGCGCGACCGACTCCGACGTGGCGAAGCGCATCATCGATCTCGCCGTCTTGATAGCCGGCTCTTCCAGTGTCACCCAGCTCTTGAAAAGAGAGGCCGGGAGAAAGGGGAGCGATCAACACACTGCACTCAAGTGCATTCTTGAGAAATTCAATGAGTTGCTGATTCATACGCTCCGGCCACTCGTTGCAGCGGCAGATGATAGACTCGCGCGATTGTTGCCGGCTTATATGAATTGTTTCAATGAGTTATTAGGGGCGCCGTTCGCCTGATTTCGGTCGGCTTCCGGTCCTGTGCTGTATGACCCCTTCCGAACAGGTTCCGATCAAGAGAGCGACAGCGGTCAGTTGTGGCGTGAACCATCATCATCATCACGGAGGCCCGCAACATGCCAACAGATGGTGTTAACTCTGGCAGCGCTGCGAGATGGCCTCTCGCGGCAAACCAAGTCGCGTCCATATTGCGGACGGTGCGGACGACGAGAGTTCCGTTCACGATCGCGATTATGGCGACCTACATGCTGTCGAGCGTGCCCCAGGTGCGAGAGGTCTACCGGGCGATGGCCGAGGATTTTCTCGTTCACCTCCCGCAACTACTTTTCGCTCTTCCTCTCCTGATAATAACTTCAATGGCTTTTTCACTGAGCGCCAGGGAACTTTTGCGCGCCGGTCATGTCCGAGACGGGAATCGGTGGCTCAGAAAGCTACTACCGATCATTTGCTCAATCCTTCCCTCGCTCGGCCTTGCGGTTGGTATGTTTGCCGCGGCAAGGGAGACCCTTATTGGCTCGCCGCCGCCGGAGACTTTGGCAAAATTACCTGAGCTGGCGACACTCATCGAGAGCCTCCGCAAAGCGGCCAATGTTCTCTATGTTGAGGCTGCCATCTGCGTAATTGTGACTGTTTGGCTTTTACTGCCCGGAAGGGGGCTTCGATTGTCACGAGTTTACAGGCGACTTGCGGGGCGCCTCACCAGCATAAGAGGCCTTGCGATCTTCAGTGGGGTCTGCCTGATCTATTTTTCGGTGTTCTCTGTTTCGGGTGCCCAATTGATCGGGCCGCTGGGAATATTTCTGCTGTCGCTAATCGGAATAACGTCGGTTGGAGCGTGGCTCACGAAAGTCGGCGATCGCATTGGCGTTCCGCTATTAGGTGTGATCGTGCTCGCGGCGCTGGTGTTGTCCTACTTCGACCTGGCCGACAATCACGAGGTCTTGCTTTCGCCCAGTGATCATCCAAGACTCGCTCGCTCGGTTAAGGAGTTCGAGAATTGGTATGAAGCTCGGGAGGATCGGAAGTGGTACGAAGACCAGAAAGTTCCCTATCCCGTGTTCATTGTGGCTGCATCTGGTGGCGGTCTTTATGCCGCGCAGCACGTCGCAACGGTCCTTTCCCGGATCCAGGATAGATGTCCAAATTTTGCCCAGCATGTCTTCGTGATTAGCGGCGTCTCGGGAGGAAGCCTCGGAGGCGCCGTGTTCTCAAGCATGGCCAAGACAATGGCGCCGAACGGCCCACATGCCGACTGCAGTCTCGCGACACAACAGCAAGGACAGTTTGAATCCACGGCCGATCGTTTTATGGGGCATGACTTCTTGTCCCCCGTACTTGCCGCGGCTCTCTTCCCCGACGCGGTGCAGCGCTTCTTGCCGGCATGGACATCGCGCTTCGATCGGGCACGCGCCTTCGAGCGAAGCATTTCAAATGCCTGGGTCAACGTCCCATCAAAGTCAGTCGACGATGTGTGGTCCAAGCCGTTCCTGGACCACTGGGACCCGAAAAAGTCCGCGCCTGCGCTGGTCCTGAACCTCACCAATGTCGAGCACGGCAACCGCGTAGCAGTCACACCATTCACCATCATTGATTGGGGCGAGGTCGGGAACATCGTTCCGTTGTCCAACCTGGCCGAATTTCATACTCTGGCCAGGGTTCGCACCGGTGACAGTTCATCGGATCAGATGAGGGATATTTCACTGGCGGCCGCGGTGTCGCTCAGTGCCCGCTTCCCGTGGATTATGCCGGCGGGGCGCATTCGCTTTCAGGATGGCTCCGCACGAATGGTCGATGGCGGGTATGTCGAGAACTCGGGATCCGAAACTGCGTTCGACCTGATCTATTCGCTTTCGCGATTCTATAATCAGGATGACCGGCTGAGGCAGGGAAAACCTCCCGTACGCTTTCTTGGAATTGCGGTTACAAACCTTCAGATTCTGCAGCACCCAGGCGGCTTTGGGTTGGGGGAAGCTCTTTCGCCAATCAGAACCATGTTAAGTGCGCGAGATACGCGAGCCGTCGTTGCCTTGGGCAACCTCAGTCGGTTTGCCGAGCTGTGCTACACGTATCCGGAATGCGGCAAAAGGGTCGACATGGTCTCTTTCATGCTCAACCTTTATGACTACGATTTGCCGCTTGGCTGGCTGCTCGCGCCTTCGACACGAGATATCGTCAGACTTCATAGTGGTGTGATCCGTAGGGCAGGCACATACTTAGGCGGAAGTAATATTGACGAGCGAACCAAGTTTGGCCGCCTTGGTGCCTATGTGTCGGACAATGACGGATCGGCATGCAAGGTTGCGGCTTTGCTGGATGCGAAAGATCGCAATTGCGACTGATCCTGCAGGTGCAGCATCGGATTGGGTCCGCAGGGAGCGCTCGTGTTCGGCCTTGCTGCGGCATCTATTGAAGGACCGGGAAGGCGAGGTCTTGTCAATTTTGGCGGCGGGGCCACTGGCACTGTCGGGAGCGAGGCCTATCTACTTAGATTATATAAAGCATTTAGCGGGAGAGCGCTTTGGCGGTTCTTTTCTTTTCCTATAGTCACAAGGATGAGGGACTCCGCGATCAGTTGGAGACGCATTTGCGGATGCTCCAGCGTCAAGGGTTTATCGAGGCCTGGCATGATCGCCGCATTCTCGCGGGTACACCCCTGGATTCCAGCATTGATGCGCAAATGGAACGGGCCGATATCGTCCTGCTGCTCGTGAGTTCAGATTTCCTTGCATCCGAATACTGTTATGAACGTGAAATGCAGCGCGCTTTGGTGCGTCACAGGGAAGGCGCTTGTGTGGTGATCCCGGTGATCTTGCGTCCCTGCGATTGGCGTGACGCCCCCTTCGCTGCCTTGATGGCCCTTCCGACCGACGGCAAACCGGTGACAAAATGGCCAAATGCCGACGAGGCATTTCTCGATATCACGACGGGGATCAAGAAATTGGTGAAGACGCGCACTGGCCGCGCACCGAAGCCCGCCGTTCCGTCGGTCGCTGCAATGCCGTCAACGGATGCGGCTGCGGCCGCTCGCACGCGGTCAAGTAATCTTCGTATCACGCGCAGGTTTTCCGATCGCGATTGTGACAACTTTCGGCATGAAGCGTTCGAATTCCTGCTTAAATTCTTCGGCAACTCCATCGCCGAGCTGAAGGCGCGACACGAAGATATCGATGGGGAAACACGACGGGTCGATGCAAACGCGTTCACAGCGGTGCTCTATCGCGATGGCGCTGCCATTGCGGAATGCACGATTTTCATGGGGCAGGAACACTTTGCCGGCGGGATCGCCTACGCAAACAAGATCGCCAATTCGCGCTCAGCATTCAATGAGTCGCTGTCGGTCCAGAACGACGAACAAGCATTGTTCCTGAAGCCGCTCGGGATGAGCATGAGCGGAACCCGAGGAGACGATGACAAGTTGTCCATGCAGGGAGCCGGTGAATACTATTGGTCAATCTTCATCGAGCCGTTGCAGCGAGGGATCCGATGACATCTCACACAATCGTGGACCGCACGAAGGAACTGCTCGCAACCCCGGCTACGCGGTTTGCTCTGGACGACCACGTGACCGCAGTGCTTCGCCAGACGCTGGATGCGCTTTCAGCAGATACGTTTTCGGTCGCAGGGAACGCGGGAGAGCAGGATTTTACTGCCAGGGTCGCTGCGTATGATGCAGCTCTGGCAGATCTGCGGAGCATAGTTGTCCTGCTGGCGCGCTGGGGTGACCGGGATGCCGCGCTGCTGCTCGAAAAGGTGATTGCTCGGCTTGTGGACCGTGCAAATCGTGATCACGGGGGCTCGGTTGTATGGCTGCGTCTCGCTTGGTATCCGACCGCATCAATCCTGTATGCCGCAGGCATCGCGGCGCTATCGGCCCGGCGCTATGACATTCTGCACGCACTTCTGGCGACGCCCGCCTATCCCATGGATGGCCCTATCAGGCAGGGCAACGACTACATGATCACGCTGGTTTTCGGGGAGCTCCGACAGATCGAAGACTGGTTCAAGAAGCTGCCCGGACGCGAGCGACAGTACGTACCGCGCAGCGAGCATCTCCACCAACTGATTGGTCCTCTGCTGGAGGATTTGCTTTTTCTTGGCCAAAGCTACGAGCCACTTTTCGACCGCTTCGAGCTATTCCTGGCGCTGACCTTCGCGGATCTGCGCGCCAAACGCGACGGCGATCACATCTGGGGTCCTCCGGGACGCTTCTGGTGGAAACACCAGCGTGCCGAAAGTCCGCTAGCGCGCTTGATCGAAGAAGCGGGAGCCGCGGGGAATGCCTGGCCTCCACTGAGAGCTGGTTTCTTCCGCGGAGATAGCAAGCGCTTTGCAGAGATCTCCGGCAACTACAAGGTAGCGATCGATCGCTCACCTATGCACTGAACGCTGCAGCGGTCACGGCGAACCACGCGATCCAGGCTGCAAGCAGCAAAGTTCGCGGCCAACTCTGCGAAAGACCAGCCTCACCGCTTCGTTAGCCTTACCCGGCAAGGTTTCCGTCTGAAAGGCGATATGCTGTTTCGGGACTGGTCAGTATTGTCCGCTTTCATTGAGTCGTTCGGGTGCGCGCGTGAGGTTTCAATTGTCAATATTGAAGATACTCGCCGGCCAGCTGGACGGCCGGGCCAGTATCGAGGTCGTCAAGCGACACCTGGCGATCTTTTACAGCAGCGGGCTGGAGTGGCCGGCTCGCATGAAGCTCATCGCGAGACCCCGGCAAGATGCACGGAGGTTCTAAAAGGCGGGCTCGAAGCTATCGAGGGATATCTCAACACCAAATTCGTGAGCCAAGAGAGCGGGCGACCCCTTTAATGCGGCATGATATCAATCAATCATCATGGACTTGGCTTTCCCGAAGTGCCGTTCGGAGCAAAAAAAAAGGATTCCGGCCTCAAAAGGCAAGGCGAGCACAAACCCGAAGAACATCTGAGCGTGCAGAGCAAGATTTTACTCAGAGGGTCTTGCCCCATCGACTGCCCAATTGGATCGCTGCGCTGGCAGACCGGTACGTGTGCCTTCTCGCTAGACTTGAGCCGCTGTCGGTGAAGTTCGGCAGCGGTCTTTATCCGTGACCGGCGGCTTCTTACTTGTTCCGGCGCAAGCACGAAGTAAAATGATTGTTGGTCAGGCAGCCGAACCGCAGCTGAACCTAACAGCAACACAACAGCGCTTGCGGCGGCGTCACGGGCTTTCAGCTCCTGTTGCCGGCGCGATCGAGGTCCTGGTTCAGAGATAGTGCTGTGGAAATTGGCATTCAGGCGAAGAGAGGTGCACAGCCTCACCGCATCGGTCAGCGCGAGCGGCACGGCAATCGTCGCGCGCTGTGACAGGAATGATGCACGATTTAGCTTGCTATTTCTCTCACAAGGATCGTCGCGCTTCAGACAGATTGTCGCGAAACAACCAGCTCAGTTGTCGAGCCATAGAGATTGAGAGAGCTCGGACCTGGCACCCGTCTGCTTGATGGTCTGGTCGAATTGCTAAGCGCTGGTACGAAGCTTGCTTAGGAGCAGGACCATGTCTTCTCGGATCGGTGGGAGACGTCCGCCTTATGATGGGCTCGGGACACGGACGCTACATGAAAGTTAGCCAGCATGTCAGGTATCGCTGCCGCTTTTCTCTTGCCTTGGAGCAATTCCAACCAGACGGTGTATGATCGACTAGCGCACATGCTTCCGAAGCTCGCACTCCGCGGACAGGCGGGAGTCGGCGTCGCCGCCTTCATGCACAACAAAGGCATTCGCTACAAACGCGTGTCTCAGCCGTCAGACGAACTGAGTGCGATCGACAATGACGACCAGGAGCTGGAGTTCAATCCACATGTTGCCATCGCTCATGTTCGCGGTCGAACTCGCAGAGACGGTGAGAGCGACGATCAACCAGCCCGCAGTCGTAAGGCCAACACGCATCAACTGACAATGTTTTTGGACGGAGCGTTAGCGAACGCCCCTGAGCTAAGAGCAGAACTGGCTGCCCAAGGCCACAACCTCGGTCGGCCGGATGCCGAACCGTTGCCCAAGCTGGTTGAACACATTTGTGAAAGGGATTTTTGGCGGCAAGGCCTCCGGGTCGACTATGAGAACGTCTTTCGCGAGATCGATGAGCGCATAGATGGCGCCATCAGTGCGCTTTTGCTGGACGCCGAAGGAAATCTGATTGCGTTCCGCAATAGATATGGTCTGCGTCCTTTGGAGTTCATGAAGACGGACGATGGATTCTTGCTCTTCGCTTCGGAAAATTGCGCCTTCTCCGGACTTCAGGGCGAGGCAGGCCAAATCGTTCCTGGCTCGATCAAATATGTGGATGGCAAAAAGGGATATTGCGTCAATCGCTCTGTCAGTCATTCGCGACGCGCTGCCAAGCTTTGCGCCTATGAAACTCTTTACCTCGGAAGTCCCGAGACGTCGATCCAGGGGCGATCTCACCTCGAAACCCGTTACAGTATTGGCTTCTCGCTGGGTGATCTTATTGCCCGGCGAATTTGCGCACCGCAGGACGGAGCTCCAATCATCGTCTCGTCCATGCCTCATACCGGAGGGCCCTACGCTGACGGCCTATTTTCATCTCTTGTGGCACGTGGGGTTCGCGCCGAGCGCCGCGAAGTCATCGAGACTCAAATATCTGAGCGAACTCTCATCGGCCCAAGTCGTGAGCGCAAGCATCGTATTGCTCACAAATATCGCCTGGCTTCAGTTGACGTCGACAAACGCACGATACTCATCGCCGATGAGGCCCTCATTCGTGGCGATACCAGTCGGACCGTGACGAATATGCTCCTTGCTGCGGGTGTCACGGCCGTCCATTGGGGAATCGGCTCACCGCCTGTCGTGGCTCCAAACTACTACGGCGTGAATATTGAAGCCATCGATGAATTGGCTTTCTGGCAGACGTGGAAAGGGCTACCAGCTCAACAGCGGCAACAAAGCCTTCTATTTAAAGATATCGAACCGCATGTCCTCAAAGCAATCGAAGCAAAGATTGCGGCCTCGATCAACGCGGCAACTGTGACCTACTTGCCCCTTCCGCGTCTCTCGTCGTTGCTGCCGCGGGGAAGCGAAGGAATAGATTTGTCACCGTTTACATTCGAGATGCCAACTCCTGCAGGGCAGAAGCGGGCAAATAGAGACCTGCATAATCTAGTGGCTGACCGCCATGGCGCTGCCTGAGGACCGAATCATGAAACCGACTTTTGTTTTTGATTGGAACGGCACGTTACTCGACGATGCCGATGCGCTACTGCAAACGACGAATACCATCTTGGAACGATTCGGACGCCCGAAGATCGATCTGGACAGCCTCCAGGATCATTGCGACGTCCCACTGTCCATTCTTTTTCGAAATGTCGGGATGTCAGAATCGGAAGTCGCAGCCGTAGATCGTGATGGGAGCGCAATCTTCCATGACACCTACGAGCCGCTGGCCGAAAAAGCGGATCTACGCGTCGGCGCACGCGCAATGTTGGAATTTGTCCGTCAAGAAGCGGCTTCGTCGATCATCGTGAGCAACCATATAGTCGCCCCCCTTCTTGCTCAATTGAGAAGGCTTGGAATCGATCGCTGCTTCAATGAAGTTCTGGCCTTTGAAAGCCGTGCCACGCAGTATAAGAGGATGAGCAAAGGGGAGCGGCTTCGGCGCTACATGGAGCAAAATGATCTGAAGCCTGAGTCAACTTTCATCGTCGGGGATATGCCAGTAGAAACCAACATTGCGAAAAATCTGGGACTCATAAGCATATCCATTACCGGTGGATTTGTTTCCGAGGCGCGCTTACGGGCTGCGAAGCCGGACCACATCATCCACAACTATCACGAGCTGATACCAATCGTTCAAGCGTACGGCTTTTTCCAAATGGATAGAGGAGATGTGTGAAGGGGCAGCAAGAAGGAGAAGCTGCGCTGTTCGGAACACTGCTCGCATCGCTCGTATCATTCCAGTTCGTGGACGGCATCGTCTGCGGCCGCGGAACAATATCAAGCGCGACCGTTTGATAAGTATCGCAGCTCAGGCGCTTCAGCTCGAGGTGGCTTAGCCGGCGTTGAGTGCGTCGCCCAAGGCAATGGGCTGCTGCGCCGGCGCTTGGGAGCATAGGAGCGTCCATGCGCGCCGATCGGCGGCTTTGGCGTGCCCCGGCCGCGCGCTCCGCCTTGGCCCAGATGGCTCGCCCATAGCTGCTTTCGCGCGATGTGCTGCTCATGGCGCCATCAAAGCCGAGCACGCAACCGCCCGCGTCATCAATTCCTTGGCCTCCACGGGCGCGGTCGACTATAGTGATGTGGAGGGTAGATTGTGGAACACATTTGATGAAGATCTGACAGTTAAGGTTCAGCGCGTTGCCGCACGAACGCGGACGGGTGGTGCAACTCTTGCTCGGGCTTGGCTATATACTTGCGCAACGCTCGGCATGGTCACAGTGACGGCCAAGCCGAATGGAACCAGCTCGTCGATCCCGGTGCCGCGATCAGGCTCGCGTTGAACAACAAACTCCACTCTGGAATTTCCGGACAAGGCGGGAGCTTTGCTCCCCTCCCATCGTCGAGAAATTACGGTACCTCTATTCGCCTGATGGGTGTCAGGCTGTGATTTCGCAGGTAATACCCGAAATTGATCGATATCCTCGGACGTAAGTAGCGACAGCCTCACCGAACGATATGATTGTCGGCCGGGCTGCACAGGGGCGAACCAAGCAAGGGTCGCACTTACGGAGTGCGGAAGAGCCTGTCCGCTCATGCAAGCCGGCAGCGGAACGACAATCGGGCGCCGAGTCTCTGGGGCCAGCAATCCGGCCGCCCAGAAGGTCGCTCTATCGGAAGCGCAATAAATGGCATCGTCCGCGTTCACTACGCCATAGCCTAAGAAACGGCGGATATTATCTCTCTGTCGAACATGCTGCTTAGGATTAGCAGGACCAAGCACGCCTCTTATGAGGCCTGCACCATCCATTGGCCACTCTGCAGTATGAACGAGCAGGGCCTTGAGGATGACGGCCCGTTGATGAAGAGTAAGCGCAAGAAACTGCTCGCCGTATTCTGCTTCCAATGCGTCATGAATTCTGTGAGCGGTTCGAGATGCCAGCGCTGCGGCAGCGCTTGTACCGCTAGTATAATGCTCCATGCTGGCGGCGCCACCTCGCGGCGGTGCTGCCACTTTGAGGCCGTGTGGTCGAGCCGGTGCTGCTGGTCGGACACTCAATCCTGCTCCGCTAGCTACCATGGTCAAATGCTCACGAGAGCCTGGCATTAGTATGTCAGGCTTGACGCTGTTTGCGAACCCTGGGCCTAAGCTGCTGGATGGATTGGCGGTTACCATCGGGTGAAACGGATCGACGCGGCCTCGTGCGGCCCGGCGTTGCGCGTCGCTAACGGCATCGATGTTCGCTGCGCCAACGGTAATTCCATTGACTGTTTCGGAAGGCGAGAGCAGCCGCCGCGATGTAACCAACTGAGACAGCGCCTCAAGAGTGCGTTTTGCGCGATCGGGCTGTCTCGTCGCTTCGTAATCGGCCATCGTGGCCATCGAAGCGATATCGAACCGATCGGTATGGTTACCGGCGCTCACGCAGAATAAAATTCCGTAGCTGTGTGCCATTCTGTCGATAAGTCGTGCCCATGGCGAAAGGCGTCCCTGGAACGGCGTTCTCACATTTCCGAGGGAGAGGTTCACTATCAGGACAGACGGAGCCGTTGGGTCGACGTCCCGACGCATTGCCGTTACAGCCTGATAGATCAAATCAACGACTAGCCGATCCTGAGGAAACTGATCAGCTTCACCGAGCACCGGCACGCAATGAATGCGGCGTCCCAAAGGTGGTTCAGCAACGTTACGGTCGCCATGCACAACTAGCGAAGACATCGCTGTGCCATGAGTTCTCTCTTGCACGACCGCAAGCGGTTCAAGATTGAACTGGTCGTCGACACTCAGTCGGCCACGAAGCAGCGGATGCTCTGAAACTGGAACCCGTCCAAGATTGCCAGGATTGGCTCTCCGTTGCTAGGCAGTGGCGGAATGCGGCCTGCTTGTTCGACAGCGTCATCTACATCGACCGGCAGCGCGACGCTCTGTGGCCGAATATGCATCACCGCATCCAAGCCACTCATGCCGGCTGGAGAGCGGTTCGCGATCTGTCGGATCGCAGCCACGGGTAGACGCGCAAGGATCGCATGATAAGCGATGTCGGGGATGCGGCATCTCGATACAAGCGTACCGCCAGCCGCGGCAATCTCGCCGAGCACAGCCTGTTCCGTGTTTGCGGCCAGCTCCTCTGACGCGCGAAAGACCAGCTCGATTTCGATGACGAGAGATTGGTCTTCTCCCATCAATTCAATCTCCTCTGCTAAGATTTCGCGATCGCCCTCTTGACCACGGTCGCTCGGACCCCAAACTCTGATTTCTCGAAGAGTTGCGAAAACATCGCGCCACGGAGCAAATCCGGTACCGAGCTCCTGCCCAGCGGTCCATCGCTTCCAAAGAGAGAGGATGTTGTGTAACGCCGCGGTATCCGGCACGAGCAGATACGCTTCCGGAGACTTGTCTTTGTCGTCGCCCTCAAGCTCTTCTTCGTCAATCAGTTCGAGACCGGGCACCCTTCGAATTGCGGTCGCAAAATTTGCGATGGCACCTCGAACTTCGAACACCAGCAGTCGTTCCGGTGCTAACGCGGATGGATCAGCACGTACCGTCAGCCCAGATGGGTCTCTGGCGAGCATCTGCTCAAGCCGCCGGAAACGGGGACCGAACACAGCGTTCTGAGCAGCCGGAGAAAAGGGGGCGGGCTTAGGTATGTTCTGTTGTCTGCCGGTCGGTCTTGCTTCTTGGTTGCCCGGCTGGAGCCGCAGCAACGGCTTCGTTGGATCGCCCACCATAAATGTTCTCTGGCTTTACTCGTGATGACCAATTTTCGAACTCGGATGAAAGCGCAGAGTCTGTTGAGACCTCCCCCAAACCCAAGATTTGCCGGCGCCTGACATTCTGGAGGAAATCCAACACTTCGGCGTATGAGGTCGCTTCAATTCTTTGCGCGAGCTCGCTAGCTGTCATTGTTGGCTGCTCCGGCCAGCCCGCAACGACGCGTTCTATAAAACGAGCGATTTCCGCAATCTGCGGCGCTGGGAATGAGAGTTTCAACTGAAAGCGACGCCAGACGGCCCTATCGTATAGCGCGACAATCAGGATGAGAGCGCGCATTGCCTCGCCCTAATTGTTACCGGATGCTGAGCCGTTGCCTCACGTAAATTGCTCCCTTGGATCGGGAACGAGCGGGGGCGAAGATGGGGTGGCTAAGCATGGCAACGCGGAAGGAACTGACGGCGGCAGCAGGCGCGCGCTATCGGCGTTCGGATCGCGCGAAGAAGGCGCGGATATTGGACGAGTTCGTCGACATCACCGGATTCCATCGCAAGCATGCGATGCGACTACTTCGAGGTCAGGAAGACGCACGCCCAGGCCGACGGGCGCGACGTCGAGTCTATAATGAGGCAGAACACAACGCGCTCGTGCTCCTTTGGGAGGCGTCAGACCGGATCTGCGGGAAGCGGCTGAAGGCGTTAGTGCCTGCGCTGATTGAGGCGATGGAACGGCACGGCCACCTCGACCTTGCCCCCGAGATCCGCGACAAACTTTTGGCGATGAGCGCTGCGACGATCGACCGCGCATTGGTGCGGGTCCGAGAAGAATTAGGTCGCAAGCGCCGGCGGCACGCGACGCACTCGTTGCGTCGCAGTGTTCCAATAAGGACGTCGGCAGATTGGAATGATCCGGCGCCGGGATTCGTCGAGGCCGACCTTGTCGCGCATAGCGGTCCATCTGCGCGCGGCAGCTTCATCCAGACCCTCGTGCTCACCGACATTGCTACCGGTTGGACGGAGTGCGCTCCTCTGATCGTGCGCGAACAGACGCTGTTGAGCACGGTGCTGACGGAATTGCGCAAACAATTGCCTTTTGCGCTGCTCGGCCTCGATACTGACAATGATACCGTGTTCATGAACGAGACGCTGAAAGCCTACTGCGAGGCGGCCGACATCGTCTTCACGCGTTGCCGGCCCTACCGAAAGAATGACCAGGCGTTCGTCGAGCAGAAGAACGGCGCCGTCGTGCGTAGGATGGTCGGCTATCGTCGGTTCGAGGGCCTGGAAGCGGCCAAGCTGCTGGCTGAACTCTATCGATCGGCGCGCCTGTTCGTGAACTTCTTCCAACCCTCGTTCAAATTGATAGCCAAGCAGCGCGACGGTGCGCGTGTGCGCAAGACATACAGCGCGCCGGCAACACCACACCAGCGCTTGGCCGC
The DNA here is from genome assembly GCF_055264925.1 of Bradyrhizobium sp. KZN70725. Taxonomy (NCBI): domain Bacteria; kingdom Pseudomonadati; phylum Pseudomonadota; class Alphaproteobacteria; order Hyphomicrobiales; family Nitrobacteraceae; genus Bradyrhizobium; species Bradyrhizobium sp. KZN70725. The sequence continues at coordinate 59,987 of NZ_JBUYWT010000026.1, read as the reverse complement.
CGACGCCCGCACGCCCGACGCGGTTCGCGCCCAACTCCAAGAAATCTATGCTGCTCTCGACCCGGTCGCGTTGTTGCGCGATATCCGCGGCGCGCAGGAACGCCTCGCGGGGCTTGCGGATACCCAGCCAATCGTCAATCCTGCTGCGGCATCGCAATCGATTGATCTCTTTCTGGCAAGTCTACGAACCGCCTGGAAGGACGGAGCTATGCGACCGACGGATCGGCCGATCGTGAAAGCGAAGAGAGGCCGGCGCCGTCCCGACCCGCTCATCAGGGCAACGCCAGATTTGCGAAAATGGTTTGAAGTCGAACCTTGGCGGACTGGCAGCGAACTGCTCTCCCGGTTGCAGGTGGAATATCCTGGAGCCTATCCGAACAAGCTTCTTCGAACGCTTCAACGTCGACTTAAATCCTGGCGCAGCGAGCAAGCGAACGCGTTACTGTTCGTTCCTACGGAGGAAACGCTTCCGGGGTATGAGGTCACAACACCCCAATGATGTGCCAGGTGCCAGCGGAGGAGGCCGGGCGCTCCGAAACCCCGGCCATCTCCGCACCCGGCCTCCTCCTCAACCCAAGCCGGGAGCAAAATAAATGAGGCAACCGATCGCACTCGGGAGCATCGACATGTGAGGCAATACGAAGTCTCACCCTGATCGCCGCCGCGCACTATCGAGCAATTCGGCATGATTGGTTGCCGCGATTGTAACGACGTAGCTTGGAAGCTTATCAATTTGCATCAATAAGAACGAAACGACGCGCTTGATTTCTCCAGTCTCATGGTCATCTCCACGTTCCTTGCCAATCGCATCGAACTCATCGAAAAACAGGACGCACGGTTGAGTGCGCGCGTAGTCGAAGAGGGTGCGAAGGCGCGCGTTCGTTTCGCCTAAGTAACTCCCAACCAGCGCGTCGTAGCGAACGACAAAGAACGGTAGGGCGAGCCCTTCAGCAATCGCTTCCGCAAAGGATGTCTTGCCGTTTCCGGGAGGGCCAGATAGCAGAATTCGATGCCGCGGCTCGTATCCATTGGCTCGAAGTACATCAGCACGTACGTGTTCTTCGATTAATTGAAGTCCTTCGGCCCTTGCCGGAAGCGGCAATACCAGGTCGTCAATCGAAATGCGCGCTGTGACTTCCAAGATCGTATCGCGGCCGCTGGCGTGAGCGGATCGCTGAGATGTGGTCGAGCTCGGCGGCGTAACGGCGACCGCTTGTAACGCCCGTTCGAGCCTATCTGCGACTGCGTGATGGCTTTTGGCGCGCTCATCGGCCACGAGCGCTTCGACCGTCGAACGCAGCATGGGCTTATCGCCGGCGGCGCCGGCTCGCACGAGTGAGATGAGGAGGTCGCTCTTGGCCATGGTGGACAACCTAAATGGATATTCTAGCGTGGCGACACCGCTACGAAAGACGCTTCCCTGTGAACAACGGACGCTGACCGGCTTTCTGGCTAGTTGATTCGTCGGCTGAGCGTCCACTGGAGCATCATAGATCCAGATTAAGATATTGAAAATGATAGGAAAAATGTCAGCCGCTCATGGCATGCTAGAGTCGGCCTAGCTGGAGCCGTCGGGCGTCCGGTAGGCGCCCTCAAGATCGGAACCCGACTGCCGGACCTAAGCGGCACTTCCACCCAAATTTGGGCGCACGGCGGCAATAATTGCAGCGGTATGTGGCCTTTGCCAGGGAAGGCGGCCCTGGGGCATCTATCTTGTCGAATGAAAGAAACGGTCGACCCGAAGGGTAGGGCGGCCTTGTTGAACAAACTGCTTATTGCACTGCCTGCCCTCGAGCTCCCGGGTGATGGCGGACGTCATTGTATTTGACGTGTTGCCTCTGGCGGCCTGTCGGTCCTTCGGATCAGGGCGCGATCTACGGCTGTCGTTTGACAGGGCGCCAGAAGCACCTCCCGGCGCCGCGGCTGACTTTCCGCTGTTGGATTGGCTTAGGCAGCGATCCGGACAGCGCTCCAGCCGTCCGATCGCCGTCTTGTTGCTTACATTTGGCTTCTTGGCCTTTCGGGCCGCACTCGACCTGTGCTCGGGTCGTCTCCCTCAATAATCAAATAATCAGGCCGAGGAACGCGTTGCAGCCCCGCCCGGCTTCAGCGACGTCTCGAAGGGCGATCTGGCACCTGAGTTGCTGGCTTGTTCAGAAAATTGGCGCGATGTGACGCAACGAAGCAGTGCGCTCCATGCAACCCAGGTCCACTTCAGCTCTCGTTGCTATAACAAATGAATAGTCGTCGCTGCTTGCGATCCAAATTTTCAGATCGCCAGTCTCGACGCGGCTGAAGTGCAAGGCCATATCACCCTCCGCAATTGCCCACCTAGGAGATCAACTCGATCGATTCATTTTCGGTTCCGGTGCATCGCATCTTCTGGAATTTTTCGGGCCCTCTGACGAGTGCGTTTGCGGCTCACTAGCTAGCTCGTCAGGACTAGCGGCGCCGTCGGCAAATTGTTGATTGGGTCGCCAGCCATGTTGCTGGCGCAATCGAAACCGCCAAGTCTAAATCCAAAGCCCAAGCAGACCTCGGCAGCACTTCTTCTGCTTGCGGCGCGGGAGCCTATTACTTCTTCTGCGGCTGGCGCAGCTCCTCGATCCTGGCGCCGTGACCGGCTGCTTCGGCTGCGTGCGGGGCTACAGCCTCAGGCCTACATCGAGTTTCGGGCGGAGTGCCGCATATGCGGCCCATCTCAGCCCATCCGACGCATTTGCCATTCGGGCCACGATAACCAGGGCCGCCTCGTTCTCCGCATTCCGCGGCTGCCGGCCTTGCAAGACAAAGCAGTACGGCAATGGCGGCGAGGGGCGGGACGGCCATGGCGTGACGTTTAACCCAGTGGTTTCCCTGCGTGCGGTTTCGAAAAACGCGCTGCGTCAGGTCGGCGGCTTGTTCTGAAACTGGATATTGCACTTCTTAGCGATCGAGGCTTGTTCGATTGCGACCATCTGACCCTTCATCTGACCGAGCTCGGCCGCGGTCTGCTTGTCACCGCCAACCAGGAACGCTGCGGGCCAGAAAACGATGACTGCGGCTGTCGTCGCTATTGTGTCCTTTGTGCGCTGGCTGTCCTGAGCACCCGAGAGGGCAGCTGCGCGCGCAGATACGCCCTGCGCTTCCAGGGCGAGCTGTTGGCAGGTGTAGGACTGATACATCACAGGTGAAACGTAGTTCGGCGTGATATCCGACGCCGATGACGCACAACCACCCAAGGCGGCGGCGAGCGCCACCATTCCAAAATTTCTCATCAAAAAAAGCCTCCCCAGCCGCTCGCTACTAAGCGCAACTCCTAGTGGAGAGCAAGCCCGTGGGTCGCCGGATAGCCGAAAGTAGTGTGCGCGATTATCGGGGAGACGTCTCTGCCTGTGGTGCGCCAGGACATACGAACGTTGATCCCGCCGAAGCGCGCTTCGCGAGAAGCCGCTAATGAACGCCATGGGGACGCCTCGGCGAACAAGGAATCGGCCGAGACGCGTGCGAACTGGGTGCGCTTACGGGCACTCGCGCTCATGTGCCTGAAAGATGCCATGAGAAATGCGCTCTGAGGCCGGTACCTGGGCAAAGCACCGGCCCGATAGCCCCAAGCTGTCGATCCCGAAGTATCTCGGCCGCGCTGCCTCGGATAATTGGTATTGCTCATGAAGCGTAAGCGCTCCCTGAAAATACCTTTAAGAAAAGCAGACACCCTACCACGACCCAGGGAGGAGAACGGGGCGACGACGGAGGGGGGCGGGACGCGAAGGTGCCGGTCTTGCTCGCCAGCGCAGCCAGCGGGACTGCCGCTGGAGTCGTTCGCGGCCGAAGCGGTTTCGCCACATCGGCCGGCAAGCGATGAGGTAAAGCTCGGTCCCAAGAAAAGGCGCCGCCGGTTTCAAAAATGCACGCCCGGCGGCGCTTTCTTCCTGAACTGGGACGCTGAAATTCCCAGCCATCTCCGTCTTGCACGAACCAAGCCACACGCCGATGACAGTCGACAAAGTCGAGGGGGCCGGGGCTGCTTCTTCAAGCGCGCGTGAGCTGTAAAGTGGTTCACATTTGGAAGTAACGAATTGAGCCACAGTCACAACTCCGGTGTCGGAGGAATTCGCGATGCCATTAGTCAGCAGCGAAAACTGGTCGCGAACGGCCGCTACCTTAGTGGTCGGCATGCTCATCCCGTTAGCCGTGGCCATTGCGGCCCTCGGTTACGTGGAGTGGTCATCGGATGCTAATCTCGCCCAATTCATAAGTCAGACCGAGATAGCCGCAGCTGTCTCGGTTCCGACTCTGCCGCCGAAGGGACGAACAGGTTGCGAGCGAGACAAGAAGTCGCCCGCGGCGTTTTCTTTGCCGCTGGAATGACCGCTGCCGTCTGTCCTGGTTCAATTACACTGTTACATCCGAGCGACACGCGACCGAAACTCGATGGTGGCTGTAATGCCTGCTATCGAGCCGCGCCGTGAGGGCGCCTAAGCTCGGATAGCGGTCAGGTTGCAGCCGTTAGACAGTCTCGTCCGTCCATTTCAAGACGACATGCTGTGCCATTCCTTGGGCGTCGACTGTTTCGTGCGTTGGTTTTCCCAACCAAATAGGATCTCGCGCTTGCCGAGCCTATGCTGATCCGAGTGACTTGTAGAAGCCGCCAACAACTCCACCAATTAAATCGCCGATGCTACTCCAGTCCTTGCCTCCGGCGTCGGCTTTTTCGATCCGCTTTTCGATGGTGTCCCCGGTAGACAACTTCTGCCGCACAACGGAGAGTCCCTTCGCGCTGAGTTGTGCGTGCCTAACCATCAACACAGCTCCGCGACCGGCTTCGTTGACAGCGTCGCTGTGGATCAATTGCTCCTTTATCATCCAGCGTAGCGCGGCTATGAAATCTTCCTGACTAACTGATGCGCCCAGAAATAGTTCGGCGCCGCGACTGTCGATGTCATGTACGGTGAGCCCAGTGGACATAAATTTCGCCATTATGCGGGCTACAAGTGCCATGTGCTCATCAATTACCGAAGTGTTGGCGTTTTCAGTCATTTGCTTCTCTTTCGTCAGCAATAAGGACACCTGGCCGTTCCAAGTAAGATGACTGGTTATTTCATTCGAGGTCGATGTTCCGGGGGTTGACTTAGTCGCGCGCCGCCGCCCAGATTCCTTGCGCGACATGGCTCAAATCCCAGTCTCCATTTCTTTAGCACGTTCGCGTTACTCTTGCAGGCAATCATCACCGCTTACGTCGGAAGCGCGTCGACGCCTGAAAATTTCCTATATCAGATCCATGTTCGGCTCTGCGATTCAGTTCACGATTAATGCGATCCTTGACCCGACGGACTGCAAGAAGTTGCAACCGCGTTCGGGTCTTGCCTGTGGTCGTCTTGCCATCGACCTCAAAACTGTAGCGCCACTCCCCCGGCAACGCTTCTCGAATGCTGAACTGCACGCCTCTGTGTTCCATGAATTCTTTCAACCCAAGCCGCCTCTCCAACCCCGCATCGTAGAGCTCCAGATTGACACTATCGAAATCAGGGCGTTCACACGATGTCGAAGAAAGCCGCCGATCCATAGGACCGGCGGCCAAGTCAAGGGAGGAAACGCCCGTTAGGGCAGCGGTAGCGAGACTACCGCAAGGCACCGCCAATCTCTTGGCGGATCTGGATAAACATTTTTGCGATTTGGGCTAAAGGATGATCCCGACTCACCGAATGGAGGTGATGCGAAGAGGTCTACGCGTGCTGGCTCCAGGTAATTCAATTCAGCCTGCAGCAAAAGAAAAAGTTGCGTACGCAGCGTACCGACTGAGGCTCTTTCTACTTTTTTGTTACATCTTCAAAAGGTCGGAGCTGTTTCGTCGCTGCGCAGCGCTACCTTCAAAAGGCGCGCAGCTTGCCGTCTAATCTTGCAAAGTAGACTGCCACTTGCGCGACAAAATCCCCGACTTCACGCGCGAAAATTCTCGGCCAATCGCAAGAAATTCATGAGCAACATGTGACCTTGCTGGGTAAGTACCGACTCCGGGTGGAACTGCACTCCATAGGTTGGGTGTTGCCGATGTGACAAAGCCATGATCTCACCTTGATCTGAACGGGCTGTCACCAGGAGAGGCGGCGCGTCTGATTGGCCGAATTCAATCGTCAGAGAATGGTAGCGTCCAACAGAGAGCGGAGACGGGAGCTCTTTGAATAGTCCTTGGCCGTCATGCGTTATGTCTGAGGCCCGGCCGTGCATAGGACAACGGGCGCGCGCAACCCGTCCGCCGAAAACGCTCCCAATACACTGGTGCCCGAGACAGATTCCAAGAATTGGGATGCGACCCGAAAATTCGCGGACTACGGCCGTGGATATACCGGCCTCCATTGGCGTGCAGGGGCCGGGAGAGATGACGATTGCGCGTGGCTTGAGCGCAACAAGATCGGTGCAGCGGATGGCGTCATTCCGGACAACCTCGGTTTCCGCACCAAGTCTGCGGAAGTAGCGCGCAATATTGAAAACGAAGGAGTCGTAATTGTCGATGATGAAGATCAAAATACACCGGACAGATCAGCATTAAAGGCATCGAACAGCCGCTGAGCCTTGGCAAGCGTCTCTTCATATTCCGCTTCGGAATCCGACATCGCGGTTATTCCGCCCCCCGCATGAAACCTGGCCAGGCCATCGTCGTCGACAATCACGGTGCGGATCGCAATGTTGGTGTCCATGTGTCCATTGAAGCCGATGAAGCCGATCGCTCCGCAATAGACGCCTCGCGCCAATCGCTCGACGTCGGCAATGATCTCCATCGCGCGCACCTTTGGAGCGCCTGTCACGGAGCCGCCCGGAAAGCAGGCGCGAAGCAGACTGACAGCGTCTTGACCTGCAGCAAGCGCGCCCCCGACGCTTGAGACCAGGTGATGGACCGAGGCATAGGATTCCAGGTTGCAGAGGGTTGCAACCTCGACCGAATCGTCCGTACAAACGCGTGACAGATCGTTGCGCAGCAGATCAACGATCATAATATTCTCGGCGCGATCCTTTTCGGACGCGACGAGAACCTCGGCGCGGCGCCGATCCTCTTCCGGATCGGCGGAGCGCGCGATTGTTCCCTTGATCGGGCGCGTTTCGACCTGCCGTCCGCCGAGTTTCAAAAATCGTTCAGGCGAGCTCGATGCAATTGTCAGCTTGTCGTAGCGCAGGAGGGCCGCAAACGGCGCCGGATTCAATGACCGGAGTTGGCAATAGAAGCTGAGCGGATCGAACAGGGGCGACACCCTGGCGCTGAAGCATTGCGCGATGTTCGCCTGGAATATCTCTCCGTCGCGAATGAGCTCTATGACGCGCTGGACCGCTGCTATGAAACCCTCACGGCTAAAGTTCGAACGCCATGCGCCCGCAGCGCTGGGGATGATAGTTCCCGGCAGGTGTGGCCTGGCAAGCAGCAATGCAAACTCGTCGGCGCGACGGCGCGCTCGCTCAGCTCGGCGAGCGGGGTCTTGCTCCGGCCACCCTGTCGAGACGATCCAGCACTTATGGTCTCGGTGATCGAAGCTGACCACCACGTCGTAGAAATGTAGAACCGATTGAGGGAACCGGAGAGGGCGAATTGACGACACCGCCAGCCGCTCCAGCGTTCGGTTCAGATCGTACGCAAGGAAGCCGGCAGCGCCGCCCTGGAACGGAGGGAGATTCGGGTGATGCACTTGTTGGTATCTAGCGAGAAGGCTGCGGAGGACAGCCCATGGGTCGCCTGTAAGCGCCTCTGCATTCCAACGCGCCTGTCCATCGGCGACGGAATAGGTGCCAAACGGGTCGCAGGCCAAATATGAGTACCGCCCAAGCAGCTCATGCTCCGCCGCACTATCAAGAAAGGTAGGCTGCGGCTCCTGCGCAAGGCATCGCAGCGCCTGAAGGGGTCCAATCCACGGCATCTCGCGGACGTACATGGAGCTATCGGTTACCAACGCGCAGCAGGCTGTGAAGGCCGCACCGATTGTGACGTCGTTCTGAAGAGGGGCAATTTCCGTCCCGTCCGTGCCACGCCTCCGGGGCTGGTCATCGAAGTTAGCCGCAGCCAGATGGTCGGCTGCGCCGCACAACTTGGCTTAGACCTGCGGCTCCAGCGAAATCCACGTCTGTTGATAGCTCATAGTCAGCGGCGAACCGAAGCTCTCGCAGTGGCCGTGCGCGTCGGATCGCTTCTCGGTACAAATCGTGCGCTTTGTACGCAGCCAGGTCCGTCTCGCTGCCGAACTCGCCATAAACAACAACGTCGATATCATTACCGAGCTGGTCGCTCTTGCGGTTGCGCGCAACCTCGAGCCGGCGTGCATGTGGGATTGAGGTGAGAATCGACAGGCCTTCGACGAGTTGGTCGATACTGGTTTCATTTTTGGCTGAGAAGAAGACGATGTGACGGATCATGGGCCGCTAGCGTGTGTCTCACTGGAGGCGTTCCTACATCGCGATCAAGCTCCATGCAATGCTGCAAAATCGCTCACAGCAACGGTGACCTTGGCGGTTCTGCTGCCTGTTTCTTTTGGGCAGAGGCGACTTGCACTTTGGCGGGACCATCCCGATTGCTTGATGTGAATCGGCGAGCCGCTCGGGCGCCTGCATGGACACTCGTGCCGCGAAGCCGAGAACGCGCAAAATCGCCTCCTTGCGGCTCATGAGCCGTGGATATTTTAAGAAAAAGACCCTTGAGTTTCAAATGTGAAACCAAGCGAACTTGCCCATGTCGGACAGCGAGCGTCCGAAGTGTACCGTTATGTGCCCATTGGGATACGTCGCCTCCAACGCGAATGTCACTGTCTGATTTGGACCGTGTTTATCGGCGGATAGCAATCTTAGCCTGCCACAACACACGAAGCGCAACTTAGAGAGGATGGTTTCGGCAATTGTCGACGATGCAGCCTATCAGTTCGCATAGGGGGAGACTGGCAGGGGCTTCAGGGCAGCCGCTTGCCATAGGTGTCTTGCATGAATTGTGAGCCGCGGCTCTAAGCCCATGGAGAAATGTGAGGTCGCCGAAAGAGCCTGTGCTTCATTTAGGTTGGGATTAGCTGTGCCGATCGCTGGCTACGGATCTTCCAAAATGTGAGGCAGTCTTGCCGACTATGCAGCTTTGTGGGTTTTCGTGACACTGAATGTCCTGAGATCACGTGCGGACCATGGTTCTAGATAATGAGATAAGAGGTTAGGCTCGATGAGTCAGCAGCGGATTGTGGTAGCCGGTACGGGCAGCGGGGTTGGAAAGACGGTTTTCTGCGCAGGGCTCGTCAATCTCCTCAGCGCGAATTTTTGGAAGCCGAGTCAGGCGGGCGTTGAAGGAGAGACGGATACCGAACGCGTCGCTCGGCTTGGCAGTCTTCCGGCCGGCCGTGTGTTGCCAGAGCGTTATCGTCTGCCAGCGGCTGCTTCGTCCCAATGTTCCGCTGAGTTTGACGAGGTTCGCATCGACACGGACTCCCTCGACGTGCCGGACACCGGTGGGCAGCCGCTCGTCATCGAGGGCGCGGGCGGGCTAATGGAGCCGCTGAACTGCGGCACGCTTTACATTGACATCTTCGAGAGATGGCGGCTTCCCGTTGTGCTCTGCGCCAGCACAGCGTTCGGAACGGTCAATTCATCGCTGCTATCCATAGAGGCTCTGCGAAGGCGTCAGATTGACGTGCTCGGGATCGCCTTTATGGGGGAAAAGAATTCAGATGCCGTCAGAGCGGTTTGCGAGATTGGCCGGGTAAGATGGTTAGGCCGACTGCCCTGGATTTCTCCTCTATCGGCAGAGATACTGCAAGCTGAGTTCAAGACGTCTTTCCGGCTCGATGATTTCAAACCACGGCGCTAAAGTAGAAACGTCGATCTGGCGTCCGGGCAGGCAACACGCGCTGAAAGAGGAGATGAGAGGGACCATGTTCGGCGATGGGCTTATGGTCGTGATGCGGTCCGCATGGAGGCTATGCGATGTTAGCCGAAGGAACTGATCCCGGCGTTTAACCGCGTGCTGCACTTCGATGCCTGCGGTGAGCACGAACGTCCCGCTCGGCCTACGACGCTTCGTCTCGTCCGCGAACGCGGAATGCGGGACAGTCTTCGACAACAAATCGCCCAGTGAGCTATCTCAGAGCGAAGTAACGCTTGGCAGGGCGATGCCATCCGCTCATTTCGGCGCCTAGCGTGAGGCGGTGGCTTACCACGGAGAATTGGGTATGAAGTTTGTTTCACGACGGCAATGAACCCGAGGCCGGCGGCGAGAGCTGCTAGAGCAAGGTCCCGCGATCATTTTTGACATTTCCGGGAGTCTATCGCCCGATACCAGCACATCGCAGCGATTGCGTGCCGTAGGTGCACTTCATATCTGTGTTGTCAGTCGGAGGCTCATCGCGGCAGCCAACGACAAAGCACAGGTGGCCAGCGGCAGGTTTAGTCTGACGATCGACGGTGCCTGCAAACAGCGACGCATGCAAACGGCGGCGCCATGGGTCTCGCCCGATACTAGATCGATAGCCGCCGTGCCCACCCTCTTGCGCTTGACCGGTCAAGGCCGAACTCGGTCCCAACCTGTGTTCGCGGTTGATCCCTGCAGGCGTAGTGGCAATGGAATTCGTCTGACCAGCCGATGGGACCGAGCTACCTCATCCACGCGACGAGTTTAATGTGGCAGGCATTTGCGCCCGAGCGAGTGGTTCACCAAGAGACGGATGTCGAGTTCGGAAACGCCAGCCCTTTGCACGATCGTGCGATAGCCGCGCGGTTATGCCTTGACCGCTCTCAATCAGCGACGCGGTGCAATTCTGCCTCGAACTTCACGCCTGCTGCGCTGCCGCTACAGGACGCGGATCCATTTGAGGACTTACCGCTCAGTGAAATAGTCACGGTGTCGACACCGAAGACCGACGGCATGCCCTGGGAGTGGCGCTTGGTGGAAATCGTCGCGCTAAAGCTATCTCCATTTTGCTGATAGGTACCACTGTAAAGAATCGCCGAGTCTCCGCCACGCAATTGGCCATTGGAGAGCATGACCACGCCCGCGCCTGCCCCCTTTGGTGTCTTAAACTTGGCAACATAAAAACCGTCGGTAAGCATGTGTGCGTTTCTCCAGTTGGGTTGGTCACGGCTCTACCTAATCGAGTCGTGGCGCAGCCAACACCCCCTGATGCGAAAATGGTTTGTGCGATTTGTACAAAGGCCGGTCTTGGCAAGCACTTCCAATCTGAACGAGCAATTTTGAGTGGCGCCGTGTGAGCCGGTGTCCGCGGGTACACAGGCTGTGCGCGCCGATCTACATGCGCAGGTGTCAACCGCTGCCGGAGCGGACAGTGTCCGTAAGCGTTGAGCCGTACATCTTCCTGTGATGATCAAGGACTAGGATCGATCAAGGAGCAGGGCGGCGAGTGTGCGGATTTCTCGCGTTCTGAGCGAATGGGTGAAGAAAAACTGCGCATCTTATGAATTCGAGGTGTGGAACATCGGCGTCATTGATCTAGTCATCCGCATCGAAAATCTCTTGACCGCCCAACAGAATGTTCCGATAAAGCGACCCACTACTGTAGGTTAAGTGTCCATCGTTCAACACGTGTCCAGTTTATTGCAGGGCCGCGCGTCATGTCCGGCGTAATGCTTTCTATGAGAGCGGTTACGAGGTTTTTGGAATCTAGGTCTATTTCGCTCGCTTAGGATTATCTCCGTTAGGACATGACGCGATGACTGTGCGCGAGCAGCTTTTTACATTGTTGCGCAATCTGCGGTGGATTGTTGTTCTCTCGCTAGCTGTTTCAATTTTGCTCTATTTGCCGGATCAGATTCAGGAGCTCTACCGAATAGCCGCTGACGATATTGGGTGGGTGACGGTCAGGGAGTTTATTGCCCTTGGCGTAATCGCGATAACGATCTGGGTGGCTGCATTTCAGCTTACCATCGCAACTCTGCCTCTAATCCCCCGCGCTACGGGCAGGCTTGCTCTCTATATAAAACTCGCGCCCATTGTGCTCGGAGCGCTTCCGATCGTCGCCGCGATCGCAGGTCAAATCGTCTCGCGGCCGGCCGAAAAGATCGGCGAGGTCGAGGAAGTCGGAAGTATCTTCCGCATTCAGGACCAGGCGCTCGCGTTCGAGCGGAACATGCTGCTCATCCTCGCCTTCGCCATGTTGGTCCTGCTCGCCTGCTTCGTTGCATTCGCTTGGCGGATGGGATCGAGAGATCGATCGACTGAGCTTGCGAGCCGGGCGAACAACGCCTATTTCATTCGCTACAGATTTCTCGCGCTCACGATCGGCGGCATCGCTCTTCTGACGACGGGATTCGTTTTGCTTCCCGATAGGCTTGCGCAGCTCGCCGGATCGTTCGGCGTGATCGCTCTCTTCACGACGTGCGTGGTTGGTCTGACCACCCACTTTGCGCTGCTGACGATCAGATTAAATTTCCCATTCATCCCGGTCGTCTTTGGAGGCTTGTTCCTGGTTGCCTCCTTGTTTGGAAGCGACGACCATGGCCTGCGCACTGTCGCCAGCGCAACCTTCCAACCGGAAGAGAAGACGCGTATTTCTGCAGTCGAAGCATTTCGTGAGTGGCTTCTGCAAAGCTCGCGGATAGCGGAGGCCAAAAGGCTCGGAGAATATCCCGTATTCATTGTGGCCGCCCAGGGCGGAGGGATCTACGCAGCCAACAATGCGGCGCGTTTTCTAGCCCGGATGCAGGATCTCTGTCCGGCATTTCGGCAGCATCTGTTCGCGATAAGCGGCGTCTCCGGCGGGAGCGTCGGCTCGGCAATTTTCGCGGCTGCGCTTCATGCCGACAATGCGCCACTTGATACGATCGCTCCCGACGCAAAGACATGCCCGAAGATCGCGGACTTTCTGGCCGGCGTCGGCCGGGCCGAGGATATCGATGCTTCGGGGCCGATAGAACAACGGGTTGCAAGCGTCTTGGAGACGGATTTCCTCTCGCCCTTGGTTGCCGGTTTTCTATTTACCGATTTCACCCAGCTGTTTTCTCCAGTCGCTATCCCAAGTTTTGATCGGGCGCGTTTTCTGGAATACACGCTGGAGAATGCTGCGGACAGAATGCTCAAGGCCGAGAAGGGCGCGGGCGATCAATCCAATCTGCTAAAGTCCGACTTTCAGTCGCATTGGACACCTTCCAACAATATGCCGGCATTGTTGTTGAACACGACGGATGCCGGTAGCGGCAAACGGGTTGTGATCTCTCCCTTTGATATCGATCCGCTTCATGCCAAAGACAAAGACCTGTGTATTCTCTCGAGCCTCGATCGCGCCGGCACCGGAGCCGATCAAACTGTCAAGAGCCACTCGCTGCGGATTCCGCTTAGCACTGCGGCCTTTACGAGCGCGCGGTTTCCGTGGGTGACGCCGGCAGCGACGGTCCCCTTGAGGAATGATTGTATTACCGCCAATCCGCAGGCGCGCCTGGTGGACGGCGGATATGTCGAGAATTCCGGAATAGAGACCGCGCTCGATTTGATTGAGCGGCTCAACAGCATCAAGGGCACCTCTGACGCACCAAAATTTAGGATCTATCTACTGTCGCTGGTGAGCGGTCAATTCGGAGACCACGGTTCCTTCATGTTCGGTGAACTCATGGAGCCGGTGCGCGCGCTTCTGAGCACGCGAAGCTCTCGGACCTATGTTGCGCTCAACCACGCGAACAATATCGATCGCCAGCCAACGAGAGATGTGACGCAAAACGTGCAGCGCTTTCCAACGTTCGGTCGAATCGACATCACAGGAGCGTTTTACAACCTGCCCCTTGGCTGGACGCTATCTCAGAAAACCGAAGATATCATCTCGCTGAGCAGCGGCCGCTTTTGGGATTGTGTGCCGAAGGATGACTTCGATCAATCCCGTAAGAAGCAGAGCAATGCCGATTGCCTCCAAGTGAAGTTGTTTCATCTTTTGAACGGATCTGTCGCGTCCGCCTTTGAAACGCTCAAAGATGCCAAGCTCGCCCAGGCTGCTTACGCCGACGAGTTGGACAAGGAATACCGGCCCGCTCCAAAGATCAAACCGCAGCCATTACTTGCCTGTTATGAGACGAAGTGGTTGCAGGAGCGTGGCTATCAGAAGTACCAGGACAGGGCTTCTGCGTACGAGCACCAGCTGGCGCAATCGATCAAGGACGGTTTGCCGGCTCCGGCACCCGTGCCGCCATATCGAAAGAGCTATATGGCGTATTTCCAGGCCGAGCAGGTCAAAGCCTTGCTGCAGGAATGGGACCGTATCGAGGAGACCGATCCGCATATCCTGGCCTATATCCTCGGGGCAATCTCCTACGATAGCGCCGACTTTACGCGCAGCAGCGAAAACTTCTCCTACAGCGCCGTCGCGCAGCTTCCGCGCAAATGGCGCGATCGGATAGAAAAGAACAATGCCAATCTGGCAGCGGCGAACAAGGCGCCCGTCGCGATCGACGCATTGCTCAACCATCCCAAGGAATTGGCCAACTTTGTCCTTGCCTACGAGGGCAACCCGTTCGGAAACCAGGTGGGAACGGAAGACGGTTGGCTGTTTCGTCCACGAGGGATGTATCAACTGGTGGGACGCGAGCAATATCAGGAAGCGCAGAATCAAATGCAAGCGCTCGGAGATTTGCCGGGGCTTGATCTCCTCACGCTTCCCGATGCACTGCGTGATGCGAAGATTTCAGCCAAGGTTGCATTCGCTCACTTCCGGCTCCATCCCTACCAGGACGGAACAATGTTCGAACTGCTCAAAGACCCTTCGAAGGACTGGATCGCCGTGCGTTCGCTGCAAACGGACATGGATCATGCCCCCGCTGATAGGGAGCGTGTCAATGCAAGAAGCCAGATGTTCCTCGGCTGCATTGAGGAGGCGTTACATCCTACTCAACTCAAGACCTGGCAAAGCGAATTCTACGGTAGCGAGTGAGAAACCTGATCCGCCGGTAGGTGCCGTATTGCCGAGAGCGGAAGCTCGAAGGCGGCGCTTTCTACATCTGACATTCAAACGTTGAGCCTTACAGGGAAAGTGCCGACAATGGGAAAAGGTGCAATCCGCCGGTCGAAGTTTGGTCGGCTGTTTACAAGTTTGTCCGCAGCGGGGCTGCTATTTGCCGTTGCTTCGGGAGCCGGAAATGCCCCGGCCCAGACGCTATCCAAGCCGCTTTCGGCCAACGACGTGTCCATCCTGTTTCCTCCACCAAAGGCACCAGCAGACCTCGCTGGTCTGATCGCGGTGTCCGATCTCGCTGGCCCCACTGGGTCTCCGCAGCGGCTTTTGTCCGATGAGGATTTCGCGCGTTTTATCGCAAACGCTGAAAATCCTGAACAGCCGGGCGTGCCGGATTCAGGTGTACGCAGCATTAAGCTGTCTGATGCCGTTAAAAAGATCGATGCCTGGTTCGTTGCGGGCATCCGGATCGACCCGGGAGCTCCGGGATTATCTCCTGATGTCATCGCCCAGTTTGGTCGACAACCGCAAATCCGCTTGATCATTCAGCCGGTAACCAATGGACCCGAAGGCTTCAAGGTCCATGACACCGCCGGTCACCTGATATTCAGCTTCAACCTCGAACCCGATCCACCTCTTGGTGGTTGTGCGCCGTTCCCGCGGTTCAAACCTGACGACGAAGCCTTCAAGGCGATCGTTCGTGACGTTGCGACTTTGCGTGATCAACTTGCGGCGGGAAAGTTCGGCAATGTCAAGGTCTCGACAGCAGGTGACATGAACGTGCACCCGGGCCTTGTCGGTGCATCCGCAAAGCCGTTTCGTGATGCGGTCAAAGCGTTGCTGCAAAAGCATCTCTCGCCGCAGCGCCTCAACACCATGGCTGTCATGGGCATTTCACCGCCCGAACCCTGGGTTTTCGTCTCGATGCTAAGGGTGCCCAAGGCCGGGCTGATAGCAGTGCCCGGGCCGACCCTCGATGGTCTTCATGCCGCGCAGATGTTCAGCAAAGTCGGCGAAACGCACGTCGTCCCGCGGCCTGTCACGAACAACGAGAATCCAGCTACCTGTCGCCACGCGGCGCTGCAGAATCCTCCCCTGCCGCCAGCCGATCGCAGGGGTGTCTCCACGGCCGATTTTATCGATGCCAGCGTCCCCAGTAGCCGCGTACTCGAAATCGTCAATATCATTGCGGACACGAAGAAGAGCCATTTCTTCAATACGGACTGCGTGAGCTGTCACACTGAGACGGCGCAGCCACTCGCCAGGAACGTACAAGGCTTCACGGTGCCTGGTGTGAACCGAGCCGTTCTACCGAAAGAAGATTGGAATGTTCGCAATTTCGGTTGGTTTCCCTCGTTCTTGCATGGTGGCCCGGCGGCCGCGACCATAACGCGACGGGCCGCAGCCGAGACAGCTGACGTCGTCGCCTTCATCAATAGCCAATTGCTGAACAAGTAAGAAGCGCCATCGACCGCCGGCCGTGCTCGCGCGGCCGGCAAGCAGTTTGGGATTAGGGAGAGGTTGCTATGGGGGCACGTTCGTTCAGTTCTTGGATTGGTGGCCGGCTGAAGCGTCGGCCTCATATCGTCAGTCTGTTGTTCGCGGTCGTATTCGTTGTGATCATACTCGCCGCGGTGGTGTTCGCAGGCATGGCGTACTTCGTGCCAGACAAGCTTCGCGATGCGGCGCTCAAGGTCAAAAATAGCTCAAATCTGGTTGCCCAATTGCTGCCGGCCACACTGCCCGCGCCATCGAAGATCGATAGCGCATACTGGCTGCCCCAGAATTGGAGTTCGCGACAGCGCTACTGGTTCCACCACACGTCTCAGGGGACGGCGACCATTCCCGTCCCCTATCGATGGTTCTTGGCTCTGGAACGGCCCGAGCTGTCGATCCATTACACGAGCTTGACGGACACCGACTATCTGCGACGCCTAGGTTTCATCCCAAGCCCGAGCTCAAAGGACTTTGCCACGGACTCACCTGCATATGGCTATCATGAGGATGCGAGGGACGCGGGCGCCGCTTGGACAGCGGGCACGCCTGACAATCCAACCGGTTTGCCGGTAGGTTTCGCCATTCTGAAGGGGGGCATCGACCCGACAACGGGAGCGCTCTACGAAGACCAGATCGGACTAACTTGCGCGGCCTGTCATACCGGTCATCTCGAGTACAAGAATGTCAGCATTCGTTACGATGGCGGGCCGGCGATGGTCAATCTCGGCGAGGTTGAAGGGGTCATCGGGCTGTCGATCGCCTATACGCTGATCCTGCCGTGGAGGTTCGAACGCTTCGCCAGCCGGCTGGAAAGCATTGAAGGCAGAAGCGTCGACCGCAAGAAGCTTCGAAGTGGTCTGGAGCTAGCATTTCAAAAGATCAAGAAGCAAAAGGCTGCAAGCGATGGTCTTTTCACGCGGCAGGGGTTAGCCGATCTCGATGAGGGTTTCGGGCGCCTTGATGCCTTGAACCGGATCGGCAACCAGGTCTTCTATACCAATTTTCTGGATCCTGTGACCGGAGAACTCCCAGATCCGCTACTCAAGGGCAACTTCGTGCGCAACGACGCGCCTGTGAGTTTTCCGCCAATCTGGGACACGCCCTACTTCCTTTGGGCGCAGTATGACGCCTCTGTTTTCAACGAACTTGTTCGTAATTCCGGCGAGGCGCTCGGCGTCACCGCGAAAATCAATATGAGGGCGTCCGAACCAGGACGGCCGCTCTTCGAATCATCCATCCATCTATCGGACATCGCGCGCTTTGAGGAGCTTTTGCGTGGGACCGATCCCTTTTCGTCAGCCGAGGGGGGCGACAGAAAATTCAACGGGCTTGTTGCGCCACGATGGAAGGACGCGCAAGACAGATTCCGAGGCGATCCGGCCTGGGCCATCGACGAAAAACTCGTTGCGAAAGGTCGCGATCTTTATCGCTCGCATTGCTTTGAATGCCACAGAGGACCGGTCAATGATGGCGCATTCGATACCAAGTGGCCGGAGGATTCGTTCTGGAAGCTGGAGAACCCAGATCGCTCGGCTAAGGGCGAGAAGAATTGGGTGGAGATCGGCGGACGCCACTATTTTAACGTCGTTCAGCTGCCAGTTAATGTGATCGGGACCGATCCTCAACAATCCAGTGTCCTGGCGACGCGACGCGTTCACTTACCCCGGTCGCTCGGACTCGATCCAGTGAACGATCTGAACAAAGCCTGGGGGTGCGGCCTTCCAGACGACCGGTCGGCAGATCCCCTGTTTGTGCTCGCGCTGATGGACGTGGTGGGCAAGACCATCGATCAATGGAACGTCGCGAACAACTCCTCCGAACAAGCCAAGCAGCAGATGTGGGGGCCGAGGAAAAACTGCCAAAACCCGCGAGCATATCTTGGAGCGCGGGTGAGCCGTAACGGCAAGGATGAAGATG
The DNA here is from genome assembly GCF_055264925.1 of Bradyrhizobium sp. KZN70725. Lineage (NCBI taxonomy): Bacteria > Pseudomonadati > Pseudomonadota > Alphaproteobacteria > Hyphomicrobiales > Nitrobacteraceae > Bradyrhizobium > Bradyrhizobium sp. KZN70725. The sequence continues at coordinate 41,694 of NZ_JBUYWT010000026.1, read as the reverse complement.
TCCTTGCTCTTGAACCTCAATACCGAGCACGCCCGCTGGACGGGGTTTGGGCAACGGCCCCATACCTGCACAATGGGTCCGTGCCGACGCTCAAGGACATGTTGTTGCCACAGGGCCGGCGGCCGAGTTCTTTCTGCGTCGGCAGCCGCAAGTTCGATCCAGTCAACGTCGGGCTTGTTACGAAAGTGCGAGCGAGCGAGGCCTGCGCGGCCGGTCTGACAGACTTCAACGTGTCGCTGCTTGGGAACAGCAATCGCGGGCATTCGTTCGAGGGCACAGAAACCGATATCACGAAGCTGCCGCCTGGCGTGATCGGTCCGGACTTGACCGACGCCGAACGGCGGGCGTTGCTTGAGTATTTGAAGACGCTGTAGGGCAGACGTTAGCCTGGAAGGCCGGCGTTCGCCCATCAGGCTGGCGAGCAGGCCATTCCGCGGATCGGACACGGCGCCGGCCCTCTGTTCGGTGCCAGTAGCGCCCGAAGCGCGCGTAGCTTGGCCGATCAATCAATCAGGCAAGGGGGCCAGCAGCAGTCGAGCTTTGGTGTTCTTCGGTGCTGCTAACGCGGGAGGGCATCGCGTGCTCGAGCTCGGCATAGAATGCGCCGACATCTACTCGGAACGTCAACTGGATCCGTGGACTATCTGCGCAATCGACGGAGCTTTGCCGGGCTCGCGAGATCGAATAGATCGCCAATCATTGATGGCACCCCGCGAGTGGATATCTGAGCGGATAGATTCAGCCGCGAGGCCCTGCTTGGCGCCGAGGAGGCCATCACGTTATCGAACGACTCGTCCGAATGTGTCGGCAATCTCGCCAAAGACATCAGGCTTGATGACGCGCTGCGCCGTTCTATTGTAAGATCGCGCAACCTTAAGTGAGGAAACTCAGTAGGGCCATTTCTTTCCGTTTACGCCGGCGATTGATAATATTTATGTCGTGAAACTCGCGCTTGCGGTGTAGCCATTGCATCGCTTCATTGGAGGAGACCTTCCATGCTCGACTCCGAAATGACTGCCTGTCTCCGTCGAGTTCTGGATGAGGTTTGCAAAGGGCTGTCCCGTCATGAGATTGGCATCCGAACGCATGTCGCTTCCAAGATTCTAGAAGCCGCCGCTCGAGGCGAGACGTCCGTCGATGTTCTCAGGCAAGTCGGCCATAACGCATTGACAAGCGCTCCCTCGATGTGGCTGCAGCAAGGTTCCCGTCGGCATTCATCTGAAGGTAGCGGTGCCGACGAACCTGCCGGTTCAACCAAAGAGGATTAAGCACGCCGATCAGATCCATCAGCAAGATGCCTCTGTAACCGGAAGCGTTCACGGAGCGCACCGTCGTGCAAGCGGATCCGAAACGGGTGGGTTTACGCGAGATGGCGTGAGGTCGCGTAAGAAAGGTTGTTTAACGCTGCAACAGGCAGGCCTGCCGAAGCGGACCGCGTGCATTGCAATTGACCGGGGCAACCCCGGGAAGAGCGTGGACAGCTTGCGAGCCGATAACACGACCAACTGGAGTGCGGCAATGACTATTCTGGCCGGATGAGATAGCGCGCATGCACGCGAGGAGGCTCAAAAAGCGAGAAGATCGACCGTGACCATGCTTCCTCAAAGGATCAGTTCAGTCGATCAATTCTGTCGAGAACTGTCACGTCGACCGGAATCGCAGTTCCGAGATCAACTGCGCCAGTGATGTGCTGGCTCCGATCAAATCACGCGGAGTTCTGGATACCGGACGAAATCCTGGAGCGCGCTTTGAACGCGTAGTGGTCGAGGGCGCGAGAAAGATGGAGCGATAGGGTGTTTGCGGCTAACCTGATTGGCACACCATCCCGAGCACGACCGATGGGAAGCAGGAGAAAGTCGCAAAGGTGTCGCCACTTTCGTCTTGCCGGCTGCGCGATCCTGCAGCTTTGACAAACAAGCATACTAACGCGGCGGCACGCTGCCCATGAAGTCAGCGAGCCTCCGGAAGGCGTGCAGCGGACAAGCGATCAGCTTTCGGTTCATGCGTATGAACTGGGCGGATCATTCCCGTCGGTCGCACGTTCGCTTTCGAACCCTACATTGGCCGTCTGCTTCAGTATTTGGGCAGTCAGACCTGCCAAGTGGAGTTCGATGTCACTTCGGGCTCTTCTTCGTGTTGGAGAGTTTCTCGCCTGCGCTGCTCTCAGCCGCCACCCCGCCACTGGATAGCAACTGTGCCCTGTCGCCCGTCTTGAATGTGAAGCTGTCGGCGCCGGCGCTGACGCCATTCCATACAACCGGCTCTGCAAGTGAGAGCAGCCAAAGCCCTTGAAAGCCCGACGCGGTATTGAGCTGCCCCGTCCAAACGGTGGTCGAGCCGCATCCAGCGAAGTTCACGGTAAAACTGATCGCTGTGCCTTGATTGGACCGAGCAAGCCAGCCAGTTGCTGCTTGAGGCACACCTTCGTCGCAGCTGTTGCTTGCATTGTTCGTGTAAGTGCCGGCGATTGCGCCTGTACTCTGGTTAAAGCTGTCGACGCTCAGCGTTGAGCCATATTGATTGGTCCAAGTCCAGATAGGTTGCGCCTCGGCCGGAGTTAGCTGTAACGCTCCAAAGCACAGGCATAACGAAGCCATCCATCGCGTCATTTTCCAAGTCTCCTGTTACATCGTCCATTCCACGGAACTTCGTAAGGAGCCGATCATCCATGAACGGGTACCGACCCAAATTTATGAGAACTGCCCATGAAACGTCGTTTCCACAAATTGTGCTTGGCTTCGTGCTGTTCTGCTTGGGAGTGGTCCCCGAGAAAAAGGGCCTCATTGCGTGTAGCGGTTACGAGCTCAGTGTCAGCGCGAGGAAGAAGAGCGGAAGCACTGCGTGGTGCTTAAAGCGTCTTTGCAATAGGCCCATGCAAGTAGTGCTTTCGTGACGAATCCTCGGCTACTAAGGCTGGCCCAGTTGCGCGCATCTTGCGCCCTGGCTCGGCCGTGTGGCCGCTTTGTTTTGCTGCTGGAGCATTCTTTCGTCGCCTTCCCGGAAAGCGTGCATTTATTTTGCGTGTGTGACCACGATCACGCGCCCTGCAGTTGTCGCTGGAGAGGGGGAGACCTAGGGCGATCATTAAGAGTTGCCCTCACTTACGATCTTATCTGACGTCGCTTGAGCGTCGACCTGCCAATAGGGGTGGGGAGATCAAAAAGAGCGCAGCGAATTTGAGGTTTGCAGTCCTGAGATCCTGACCTGGCGCTGCATTGTTACGGCCCCACTCGAAGGGCGGCTCGAATCCGACGACGCTAATATCCGCTGGAGGGCGCCATTTCCGTTCGGCTCAGAGCCGAAGGAAATACCGCGTTGGTCCGATTTGGCGCTCCACTCCAGTCCCTTGTTGTCGCGCACAGTATTCCTGCTGGTCCGCACACTATTTCTATTTCAGCGGTAATCTGCGACCACACCCTACGGACAGAGCAAAGACGCAAGTCACAGCTGGACCGCTCAATACGGTCCGCAGATCCGCAAATGGTGGGAATGAGTCAGTTGTTAAACTGCAACTGCAGTTGCAGCGTTCAAATTTTGCACGTCGCTCATTCGGACGAATTCAGAGCCCGAGGTGACAAACAGATGAAACGCGCGCGCATCTTAAACTCAAAGCCGCAAACAAGGATTGCGCGCACGCATAAGTTGCTTTATATAAATTAACCACAATAGGGTGAGAATGCCCTTTTCTGTTCAATGAGTGCAGATCGCCGAATGATGCATTCGTCCAATGTCGTGCGGATGAGGCCATATGGATCGCTTCAGTGGCGTATCCACCGTCGTGTCAAATATCTTTCAAGGCTTCATTCGGCGACGAGCGAATGTTGCTGAAGATCGGGAAACAAAGCTGGTTTCGTTTCATGGACCAGACATGGATTGCCTCTATGATTTCTGGTGTCCAAGCGAGGCTGTTGATCGATCCGCAATCGATCCGACTGCGTTATTCCTGAGCGTTCTTCGATCGAATCCGGATTGGATGCGTACGCACAGAGGGAGTCAGACTGTGAAATGACGGTGATCCATATCCGAAATCCTGCTTGGCTCGGTGCGCGGCCTGGATCAGGCAATTCGGATAGGTTCATCAAGATCGCTCGTCAACTCGCACAGCATCATTACCAATCTCGGGGGCTTTGTTTAGACATCCACAGAGAGAGGCGCCGTCATGAGTAGCAATGTGATCGTTGATAACGTCATTCCACGAGCAGACATCGTCAGGCATGGGGAGCGGCTTGGCGCCGAAATCAAGAACGTTGCGCTATCGGACGGTTTGCCAGACGAGGTCATCGGAGCCATTAAGCGGCTGCTGCTCGAACATAAGGTCATCTTCTTTCGTGATCAGGGGCATCTCGATGATGCCCAGCAACAGCGTTTCGCCCTTCTGCTCGGCTCGCTGATACCGCATCCCATAATGCTGGGCACGCAGGAAGAGTCGACAATCCCGGAAACGCTCCCTGATCGCCTATATCGTTATGTCCGGCAGATGAAAGATGACGACGTCTTCAGTGCCGGCCGTCCGAAGATCTCAGTGCTGCGAGGTGCCGCGGTCCCGCCTTTTGACGGTGACATCGCCTGGTCGAGCACTGCGGCTGCTTACCTTGATCTTCCCGATCCCCTGCGGATGCTTGCCGATAACCTCTGGGCTGTGCGTCGCGCCGCATTCGATTACGCTGTGGCGGAAGGCGTCACGGAAATCGACAAGAGGCGATTGGACGACGTATCCACCGGAACGATCTACGAAACGACACATCCGATCGTTCGCGTTCATCCGGAGACCGGCGAGCGCATGCTCACACTAGGCGGTTCCGTGCAGAACTTTGTCGGCTTGCAGCGTTATCCCAGCCAAAGACTGTTTGAACTGCTTCAATCCTATCTTACTGCGCCGGAGAACACCCTGCGCTGGAACTGGAAATCAGGCGACGTTGCAATCTGGGATAATCGCGCGACTGAGCAGTACCCCATCAATGAAATCGGCAGTCCTCATCTGGCTATGGACCGGCCTGCGATTGATGCCGGCTTGCCCCTTATAAGAAGGCCGAAATCACGGGCCGCTGAGGCTGCCTAGCAGGGATCGCATGTCCGGTTTCTAAGACACTGGGGTTCAATAGAACCATCTAGTGTGGGGCGGGAGCCTTTCGGTTTGTTGTAATCCCGCCGGAGCGGCCCGGCCGGCGCCAGCGATTTGCTTCTTCAAATTGCTGAGAGGGCGCGAGCAGGCCTGCATGTGAGAACGCCGGCATGCCGTAATGCGAGCCAATTGTTGCGACGCTATCTGTGCTGGGCAGCGAAAGGATAGAGCGGTCGTGGCGATGGTCGAGCGGCGCTATTCAGTCTAAAAGCGACCTCGCACGACTGAAGGACCTCGAGAATGTGGGGCATCGGCAGATCAGCGCCCTGACCATCGATGAAGAACTCTCAATGAGTATCCTCCGCAATCAAGGATGGCGTCCACCTCGCTTGTGAAGAGGCGGCGATCGTGTCTGTACGCGCAGCAAAGGCCTGCGTGCACTTGTCGCATATTTCGGCACACTGAGCGGTCCACTAATGGCAGCGATCTAGGTTCGCTGCTGCGCCACTATTGGCAGCGCGCCGATATCTGGCGATACGAGCTTGCCTCTCTCAACTCTCGAGTCTGATAGTCCTCACCAACCAGGTAGGTATCGACCCACTATTGATGCTGTAGTGTAGATGAACGGATCGTAGCGGATCAAATGCGTTGATCAGGACAGACGAGGTGTCGCAATGGAAACCATAGCTGATCCGATGGACTGCAGTGCACACGTACTGAAGTTCATCGAAGAAACGCGCGTCGTTAGCGAAAGCGAACTGCAAATCAACAACATCACGCCTTATCATGTCACAAAGTTCTATCGCGAGCAGATCGCGAATAATGGGTACTACGATCAGCTGAAGCGTATTGTGGAGCCCTCGGTCGAGGAGTTCAAGAGCCCAGGCACCTTGGATACGAGCGGCGAGCACGACAACACGGTCGTGCCGGGACTGCAGCACAAGTACCCTCAGACCGGCCTGTTGCTGGTGACGGAGCGCTGCGGTTCATATTGCCGCTACTGTTTTCGCAAGCGGATCGTCGGCAAGGCGTCCGACGAAGTCGTGCCGGACTTCGATCAGGTCGCGCAATATATTGCGCGTCATCCTGAGATGACGAACGTGCTACTCTCGGGAGGCGACCCGTTCGTGCTTAGTACGGCCAAACTCGACAGCATCCTTGATCACCTGCTGCCTATCAACCATTTGAGTTCGATCAGATTCGGCACGAAAATGCTGGCCTATGAACCAAGGCGGTTTGAAGATACCGCGCTGCCTGCGCTATTCGAGCGGATTCACAAGTCAGGTAAAACTCCAATAATCGTCACGCATTTCGATCACGTGGGGGAGATCTCGTCCGATGCTGAGCAGAAGGTTCGCACTTTGCGAGCGCAGGGCGTGCAATTCCTCAATCAGGCCGTGCTCCTCGCCAAAGTCAACGATGATCCCGAAATCCTGGCCGAAACGTTCGCCAAATGCCACGAAATCGGAGTGCGCCCTTACTACCTCTTCCAAGCCAGGCCGGTGAAGGGCGCATCCCATTTTCAAGTCGCACTCCGACGGGGAATAGAGATTGCGCGCGGCGTCAACCAGCGTCTCAGTGGCATCCAGAAGACATTCAAATACATTATGTCTCATTACACAGGAAAGATCGAAATATTAGATTTGGGAGACGATGGCCGCGTCTACATGCGATATCACCAGAACAAAGTTCCCGAGAAGATCGGACAGATCTTTTCGCGGCCTCACGTCGAGTCGGCCTGCTGGCTGGACGATCTGCCAGAACAATGAGATCTAACCGCGCGCAAAGTTGATTACGAATTCGGAACGAGTACGGCGCGCCGGCTACTGGAAATAGCGAGGTCGGGAGTGCCTCAAAAGCAAACGTCAAGGAGACCTAAGCGGATGTCCGACGCGAGTCTTGCGCGTAGGGCAGGCATCTACATATGCTTGTACGAGATCACCGCCCATTGTGAAGTTCGTGCCGGAAGCAATCAATAGCGACCACCGTCGCGCTTTTGCTGCTTGATCCATTCCGACAACGTTTTTGGTGACGATCCTCTACTACGGCGTGGTGATTTCTTTGGATTGTCACGCACAGCTTCCGCCGAGCTGGTTCGCGGCACTTCCGTTTTGCTGACAGCCCTCAAGTCGATGGCCGATGCTTCTGCGGCTTCTCTCTCGAGACGGAGCTTTCTCAATCGCGCCATCTTGTCGCGCTCGGCTTCTGTTTCCGGCCTTTCGGACAGGAGTGTCCTTTGTTGTTCTGCAGAGACCAGGATCCCGATAACGGTTGTCTCACCGAGCGCCTTGCATGCTTCGAGCCGATGCAGCCCTTCGACCAGAATGAAGCGATCTTCGTCGGGCCGAACGAGAATAGGCGCTTGTTGACCGACTTCCAGAATACTTCCAGCGATTTCCTCTACAATTGCGGGCTTAATCGTCTTCTTCCTTTTTACGGGAACGTAGATCTTCTCGATCGGGAAGCTTTCCGGTTTGGGCATAACTCCTACTCCGTTCTTCAAGGGCCCGTCGGAAGGCATGGCGGTGGCGCTGGATCTAAAGATAGAGCGCCTGCCGCAAGCCAACGCGGGTCGCCGGTATTGAGCGGTATCACAGACGGGACCAGTTTGAGCGCCACTGCGACTGGACGCAACTATCTGATGCCCGGCTGGAGAGGGGCCTCCCATTGCCTCATATTTTCAAAGATCGCGGCGCGGTCTGTATCATCATCTACGCAAAACGCCGATAACGGCCGCCGGCTCGATCGAAAATGTTCGATGCAGTCGCGGCAGCAGGACAGGCGCCATCGGTGCGGGTCAATATACTGGGCATCTTCAGCGTTACTACGCCTTGAGGAACCCTCCGACGCCGCAGATGCGATTTTAGCGCGCCGCTTGCCGCTGCCCGGTCCTCGACTGTCAGGCGTGCGCTGACTGAGCTGATTGCGGCCGCCGAGCCGCAGCCGCGATAATCACTTCATTTTTGGAGAGTAGCTGTCGCTAGCGTAGGACCTCCGCAGTTGCCCGAGAGTGGCATTACGGCAATCGGTTTGCCGGAATTCGCATTGGCATCCTTCCGGGTGGCGGTGGCACTTAGCGCTTACCCAGGATCATTGGTGAGGCTAGGGCGCTCCAGATGTCCTGCGCGGGCTGGCGGTGACAAGACACGCCGTCCTCACGAAATCGCGATTGTGCACGAGGCGTTGATCCGCTCGCGTGCGCCCCAAAGGCCGGGCCGCGATATCGAGACGAGGGGCCGAGGGCGTGCCGTTTCCAAGCGTCTAACCCGGGCGGCCCTCCACCGTTCTCGTGAAGCACGCTATGAGTGCGCTTCCAGGTTCTTGGTCATAAAAACGCGGAACGCTCCGGGTCGGTCGCAAGGGGTTCGGCCGAAGGCCTTCCATCCATTCCGAGCGTAGAAATCAGGGAAATTGACGGTGTAAAGGAAGGCCGATCGGCAGCCGCGCTGTCGGCCCTCCTCTTCAAACGTCTTCAAGATCGCGTTTCCTAAGCCCTTTCCGCGCAGTTGCCTTGGTAGAAAGAACGAGTCCAGGAACAGCAGTCCTGCCGATGAAAGTCCGATCGCACCGCCGAGAGCGCGCTTAGTCTGGGTGTCCTGTAACACCACGGCAATGGGTCGGCTGTTGCCGACGCCTGTGATGACACCCGCGTAATCCTCATTACCCCGGCATTTTCGTTCCTTATGTAACTGACTGTTGCAACAGCGTCGCAGCAACCTCGACGGATGAGGCCGCGATCCAGAAAGCGCGAGCCGATCGAACTGGCTGGCGACGCGCCAAGCCGATACATAAGGCTGTCGGCGGTACTCTCGTTGCACACTCCCTTGTTGGTCCTCGGTCGGTCCCTTCTGCGCTGGTCGCCGCGACGGCATCCCCTAGGGTAGCGATCCGGATATCCGCGCCGGGGCATCGCGTTACCGCGTTGAAGAGCCAGACGTGGGCATCAAAACTTCAGCGAAGTAAAGTATGGCAGGTTTGCTCAACAGCCCTGGCCAGCGCAGTACCTGTTGCGACCACTACCTCATCTCCGATCGCCTTCCGGCGAGGTCAAGTAATTGACGTATGACTGAAGTCTATATGGCGGGTTGCGGTTCGAAACTATCAGGGTCGATAGGGACGTTTAATTATTTGAGGAAAGCACGGTCGGGCGCCGGCGAGCCGGAGGCGGCCTACACATGAGCACTGTTCGCCTGTTGGCTCGCGGCTCAAGGCTTGTGCGTGCTGCGATTGACGCGTATGCGCCCGATTGGGCTCGCAAGGCGGTGACCGAGGCGACAGATCTGCTCTATCAACGCGGAGCGGAGAGCGCAGGCTCGACAGTTCAGGCTGATTGCGCTCGCAGCTGCGTCCGTCGCTGCGTCATCCGCGAGCTATCTTATTTTCAAGGCAGAAGAGTTTCGAGGGCGCCGTGCTGTCGCTGTCGCTGAACTGTCGGTCACCAGCCCGGCGCACGCGATCCTTTAAGTCTTGGTCCTTGCTACCAGCAGAGATCAGGCGTGGTGTCCAGAGATGATCCTCTGCTGCCGTGCCCAGCACTCCGGTGGAGCGCGAGCTTTCGGCTATAGGCCTGACCGGCACCGTTAAATCCAGAGCCGCTTGGGACAACCGCGGCCTGGTCCAATCTCTTGATCCTCCCCTGCCGCCGGAAGTTCAGGCTGCAGTTCGACAACACGGTCCCACAATCGATAAGCAGAGAACCCAGATCCAGGCCCCTTCCTGTTCTATCCTCGCCTAGACCGTCTGCCGTTCTCAATCCGGTATCATCTGGCTTTTTCGAAGCCTGCTTTTTAGCCTTTCGATAGGATTTCGGACGGCAGCTTCTTAGGCGGCAGCTACGGTTGAGCGCCCTTTACCGGCCGAAAATCGCGATAGCGGTAATGGGCGCGCTGCTCCAGCCCGGCCTTGCACGCTCAAAAGCTGGGCTGCTTGCCTCCCCGTCGAATCCTTCTCTTCGGCCCGACCCTTGATCGGATGGTCTAGCGCCGCTGGTGCCGCCAAGCCGCCCGTTCAATGCAACGCGAAGCGAAGTCGGTGAACTCTCTGGAACCCGCCTCCCGCGTTGCCTGCCCGGGGCGCAGCCATTCCGATTAACGACATTCTTAATGTGCCATCTGACGGATCGCGTTTTCGCAAGTTTTGTAGATCGATGTTGTTGGCCTTCATTCTGCGCAATGGCCCAAAATTCGCTGAATTCCTGCGCCGCTTTGCCTTTTGTCTCGCAACTTCTCACCCTCGTTCCAATTACAAGAGTTCGTTCATAGCGAGCTGCAGATGCGATGTCGAACCCGCGACCGAAACGAAAATGTACCGCGCCACGTCATCCACGAGCCATCTGCGAAAGTTTCCAAGGTAGGGTCGGTCGGCAAGGCCGGTATGGGGAAGGGATGTTGGGCTGAATAGGTCAGTAATTAATCCTGAGGGCCACGCTGCTCCTGCATGATTGATGGCGTTGGGGACATTTTGACGGCGCGAGCCACGAGCTCACAACCTGTCAGACCGGCGTGCGTCGGGTCTCGAGCAGATTGGAGTGCTGCGAAAGACGATGGGAACGCGGGTGAATACGTTCTTTGATCATGCGATGAGCTCGCGATGAAGGGCAACGCCAAAAATACTGAGGGAAATATGAATAGGGACGCTTGGCCAAAGACGACGTTTCCGGTGGAGGACTATTTCCAGCCGATTGTTCCTTGGCCCATTGCTCCATTCGTTGCTGAAGCGGAGGCGATCGAGCGGCGCGCTAGAATAGAGGCCCATCCCTTCTTCGCGTACGCAAAGGAAAATCCGGATGCGCTAGCGCTGTGGGCGAGCCAAGAGGCTGTTGTTACCAATCCGTTTTCGCAAGTTTTGCTTAGAGTGATTGCCGGGATCCCGAATGTTCATGTTCGGTCACTCCTGATGCCGGTCATCGATGGCGAACACAGCCCCGTGCGGGCCGGGATTGCAGATCGTTCTCACCCCTGGCTCATTTGGAATTTGTGTAGATCCATTGGGCTATCAAATCGACCGGTGAAAGTAACTTTGGCGGTAGCGTCTTTCATCGAGGAGTTGCAGGAAACTGAGGCTGACCCAATGCGAGCGCTTGGCGCTCTCGGTGTCGGAAATGAGCAAATGCTTCTGGCCGAGTATCGAGCGGTGGAGGCCTGCTTTGATATCGCTTTGCCATCAGCAGAGTACAAAAGCTTCCTTCATGCGAACATTGGCGAAGACGAGGCGCATACCCGTCTCATCGCTGAAGCGGCCACCGCGCTTGAAAAGCTAGGTTATGACGCGCAGCAGTATCTGGCCGGCGCAGCGCACGGCGTCAGCGCGAGGGTGCGCTACTATGACGAATTGCTGCGCGAGGCGCAGCTGAGCATTTAGCAAAGGGAAATGACTATGCCAGACAAGATCTTGGTAACCGGCACTAGCGTCCGCCAGGAATTGCTGAAGCCGCTGGTTGAAGCGGGATTTTCAATCGACAACCCGACCCATCTGCTGTCGGAAGATGAACTCGCGGCAGCGCTGGCCGACAAGGCGGGATATCTCTTGGGCGGAGATGAGTTTGCATCAGCAAAGGCACTTCAAGCCGCAAAGAAACTCAAGATCATCGCCTTCCTCGGGATGGGGTATCAATCGTTTATCGATGCCGATGCGGCTGAGGGGCGTGGGATCGCAGTCACCAACACGCCCGGCACTCTGAGCAATGCCGTTGCCGAATTTACGATCGGTCTGCTATTGAACTCGACTCGCCGCATCCACCAATATGCGCTCGCGTATTCTGAGGGGAAGTCCGGGAAGGAAGCAAAACAAAGAGATTTGGCTAATCTGCATGTCGGTATCGTTGGTATCGGCGGTATTGGCACCCGTATTGCCGAAATTCTGAGGTGGGGCATTAATTGTTCCGTCTCATACTTTTCGAGAACGCGAAAACCAGCCGAAGAGGCGCGCCTTGGGTTGACCTACCGGTCGCTTGACGAGCTCTCGGAGAGTGTCGACGTCCTGATTGTCATGACGCCGGGCAATGCCGAAACGCGAGGTTTGATCGGGCGGAAGCAGTTTGACAAGTTCAAGCCCGGGCTCATTCTGATCAACAGCGCGCGTGCCGAGATTGTTGACCCGACGGCCTTGTTGGACGCCCTCTCGTCAGGAAAGCTCGGTTATGCAGCGTTCGATGGGTTCTACGAGCAGGCCGAGATCGCCGATGCAGCCAAGCTGCACATACCGACACGGCTGATGATAACAGGCCATATTGCGTCGCTCACGAACGATGCGCGAGATGCAATGGCCAATCGGGCGGTGGCATCAATCATCAACATGATCAAATTCGGCAAGGACCCTTATCGAGTCCGGTGACCGAAATGCGCCATCGTAAACTGCGCCGCAGCACGACCGACCAGATTGTTTTCGCGGCACTTTGGGTCGCGGTTCTGCTGCTGCTATTCTCATGTTTGATGCTCGGCACTCTCAATTATTGGGGGATTCGGCTCGGGGCAGTTGACTATCAGAAATTCGGCTCCTGGGGACAGGTCATCTCCGGTAGCGCCACGTTTCTCGGCGTCATGACCGCGTTGGCTTCACTCCTATGGCAGCTTGGGAAGAACCGGAAGGAACAGGAGCAGAAATCAATTGATGAACAAACTGCGGTTTATTGCTGGCTTACGTCGCAGGTAGTGAAAGAAGAGGTCACGGATGTGGTGAGGGGCCGCCAATGGGATCTCGAAATTCAAAACCTGACAAAGGCGCCAATCTACGTTTGGCGGGTCGAAGTTGAAGGCCGGCCGTTGCTGGATACGCAAAGGCCAATTTTGCCCAACCAAAACACATTCAATGTGCCGCTATTGGACGATCGGGAGCCGAACCAGGTTCCAGAACCTGTTCTGTATTTTATGTCTCGGGAAGGCGGTTATTGGAAGCGTTGTGCGACCGGGAGTCTGACGGCGCTGAGCGAATTTCCGCGTATGCGGGATTCGTAGAAGACATTGCGAGGAACAGATGGACGGCCCGAGAAGGGAGCGAACCCCTGAAGAGAAAGTGGTCAGGGTAGCGCAAACACCGAATCCTAGTCGAAGATCAGTTGCCGACGGCGAAGCGCGGTATTTGGCTGCGGCGATTGCGAAGCTGGATAGCCTGGAGTACGGAGATCCGGGCGAATTCGTGTTCGATCGGTCTGCTCGAGCTGCTGCCCGGCGCAGCAATCTCCGCGAACTATGGGTGCCGCCGACGTTCAGAACAGCGGACGAACGAAGTGTCGAGCGGGATATAAATGCTCTCTGGACGACCCCAGAGCAATGTGCGGTCGTGATTGGCCATCCGGGATACGGAAAATCGACCCTTGCTCGTTTTCTGACCACCCGATTTGCCGAAGAATTTTTAGCAAGCAAGCTGAACCGCTTTGCGTTGTATGTGCCGCTTGCGTCTTTGAAGCTAAAAGACAGGACCAACCAGCGGGCCATCGTGGAGTGCGCGCTGCGAGCCGTTGATCTGGTGCTAGAGGAGGGGGCGCTACTCGAGCTCGAAAAATCCCTGAAGACCGCCACGTTGATCTTCGACGGCCTGGACGAGCTCCCAATGACCCATGGAGCCGGCGAGCAGATCCCAACTCGGATTCAAGCTGCCGCTTTGATACGAAGCGTCAACATCCCAAACAACGAAAGCTTCCGTACAGGTCCCCTCAGCACAATTGTGACCAGTCGCGTCTTCGACTGGTACGAGGACGATCGAACCAAGATAAGGCCGGCGGCCCTGTTTGAGATCTCTAATTTTTCGCCGGAACAGGCACGGGAAGCAGTGGCTCGCTGGCACGATGTTGCGATTCGACTGCGCGCAGAAGAAGGCCTTGATACGGCAGACCTGCAGAAGCGCAAGCTTGATATTGCCAGCGCAATTGCGACGAACTCTGAGCTCGGTGCTGTTTGTTTGACGCCGTTGATGCTCAATATCTTGCAAACGATCTATTCGGACGAGAGCCGGGATACCCCGTCCTCAGTCAGTCAGTTGTGCCTGAGAGCTGTTGACCGGCTGTTCTTAAAGAAGCATCTGTTCGGGGACCAAAAACGTCTCGTCACCGATCATGGCAGCTGGATTCTAGACGCGTTGGCGGAAGCCGCCTTCACGGCTCAAGAACGGCTCGTACAGGGTGGGGCAAAGATCCTCAATGACGAGGATCTTCGGCTCGTCTCAAAAAATACATGCCCCTTCTCCGAGGCGACGCCCTTCGAAACCCGAGAGAACCTTATCACGAGCATTGCGGCTCACATTCGGCGTGGCCACGGAATCCTGCCTCTGCTGCGGCGAAATGAATACGACTTTGCGCACAATGTCTTTCGCGAGGTGCTGGCCGGCTATGCGTTGGCGAAGCGGCCGGTCACCCAACGACGCGGTTACGCGTTGCTCGAGAAGTGGCATCCGCCGATACGGTATTGGGCCGGACTGCGGGCGGCGAGCGAAGAAGGAAAGAACGAAATAAACGCTTTCGTTGGTGAGTTGAGAGGAGGACCTGGAAGCCGCACGATCGAAGCTGCTCTGGCCCGAGCTGAAATGCTCAGCGAAGTCGTATCCGTCACGCATGGTCAGAGGCTAATGCGGGACCTCAAACAGAGGATCCTGGCGAGCCAATCCGAGCTGCTCAAGTGGCTGAGCAGGCGTTCGCTGCAGTTCTCGAAGAGGATGCGCGTGGGCGATCTTCTGGGCACGTTGGGTGACCCGAGGCTCGAGGCCGAGTTCAGTTCGAGGCTATTCTGGGTAGAGGCCGGACCCAGACAGATTGGGCGATCGACCAACCATATCACGAGAATAACGAAATATTCGAGCGTTCCTGCCTCACCCCCGATCAAGGGCGTGCTGAGCCGCTTTGCGTTGTCGGCGTTTTTAGTGACCAACGCCGAGTACAAGCAGTTCCTGGATGACGGAGGCTACAAGCAGCGGGAGCACTGGCAGAGTGCCGAGGGATGGGCGTGGGCAATCGGCGATGATGACGTACGCAATGCCGTCTTGAACCGCGCTCGGGACGTCGCACCGACACACCTCACGAGTGAAGTGCTTGGGCAGCGCCTGATTGCCGAAGACTTCCCGGATCAATGCGAACGAATGATCAAGCGATCTACCCCGATGTACTGGTCCGCCCCTTCACATAACGGGCCCAATCAACCTGTTGTCGGGGTGAACTGGTGGGAGGCGCTGGCTTATGCAAGCTGGATCGATGCCCGGCTTCGCAAGGAGGGAGGATTGGACAAAGGTCAACAAGTGCGCCTGCCAATCGAAGCCGAGTGGGAGAGTGTCGCCCGGCAACTGAGTGGAGACAAACCCTATCCCTGGACCGAGGGACTTCCTTACGAGAACGCTCATTTGCGGGCGGCAGAAAGTGCCGAGGAGGCGAGAGCCCTTCGGCCCTGCGCAGTAGGGCTATTTCCGTTCAATTCGGATAGTCTTCATGATATCGTCGGCAACGTCTGGGAATGGACGCTTTCAAGAGCAAAGCCATACAGTGAAGAGGCGTTCCTACAGAAAGCAGACGTCTGTGGCCTGGATGATCGGGTTGCGCGCGGGTCCTCGTGGCTATCGTCCGAGACCGAAGCGGCAGAAATAACGTTTAGAAGCTTTGATCCCCCATACAACGCATATGAAGATCTCGGAATAAGACTTTGCGTCTCCGAGCGAGGGGAGTGATATGCATCTCGTCCACGCGAAGATGACGGATGCATGGCGGATACTTGGAGAGCTGAATTACGTCGACACAATATTCAACCACATTTCGACCGCATGGATCGACGGCCGAGGACGCATCTTTGTTTCCATGAATCCCGATGGTGTTCTTGCTGTTGAAGTAAGACCATCGGACTGGATCACAGTTCCTCTCGACGAGGCTGACAAGCTGATTCCAGAAAAACTGGGAGTGAATGCCGATGGATACAAGCTTCACCGGATGATCCATAAGGTCCGAGCGCGACCCGGTAGCGCGATACATACGCATTCCGAAAATGCATTAGCTGTTGGTACAAGCCCCGCGGGACTACTTCCAGTCTCGCAGACCGCTATCGAATTCATCCCTGAAACGATCTGTATCGACTATCAAGGACTGTTCCGTGAAGCAGAGGTTGACCCCGCGCTCATGCGACTGTTCGAGACAGAAGGAGTTGTGCTACTGCGCAACCATGGGCTCCTCGTTGTGGCCCCGAACATCGAGGAAGCGGTCTATTTGCAGCATTATGTGGAAGTTGCATGTAAAGTGCAGATTCTTGCTCTCTCGCAGGGAGGGTCTCCTTTGATACCTGCGGATCATGTTGTGACACAGACAGCAACGGAGTTGCGCAGAAATCGTGCCGTGGCCGCGGAAAAATTGTTCAAGGCGTTTCAGCGCGTGCTCTTGAAAAATAGGAGCGCTCACCGATGACAAAGTCGATCTGCGTCGTGGGCGCTGGTGTCATAGGTCTTACCACTGCAATCGTGCTGGCCAGCCGGTATGACGTTCGGATTATCGCTGACAAGTTCGGGACCGATACTGATTCGGTCAAAGCCACGGCTGTGTGGCACGTGTATCTTGTTCCCGAAACCGCAGAGGTACTTGAGTGGTCTTCGGTGACGCTGCAACGGTTGCTTGATATCTCCCGTCTTTATCCAGAATCCGGCGTCGAAATCATTCGTGGCGTTGAGCTCTTTAGAACTCAGCCGAGGCATGTGCCGAGCTGGTCCCATATTCCGCCCGAGTTTGCATTTTTAACGGAGGATGAGCTGCGGAGATTTAATGAGCCGGAAGACGGGCTCTATGGCCGCATTAGCTCAGTCTCGAATGCTCCGGTGAAATGGGGGTACCGATTGAAGGCGCCGGCGGCGAAAATGTCGGCTTATCTGAACTGGCTAGTCGAGCAGGCCGAGAAGCGGAACGTGCAGTTCGAGCGACAACACGTGGACCGCCTGGCTGAGCTCAGCTGCCAACACGATATCGTCGTAAACTGCACCGGATTGGGGGCTGCAAGCCTCGTCAACGACGAAGCGTTCGAACCGTACAAAGGGCAATATTTTGTGGTTGCATCCAATGACGGCTCGCCCACGGAGTATGTTGGAGACGACGATCATCCAGCTGGGATGGCTTACGTGATACCCAGGGGTGGTGAGGTTATGATTGGCGGTAGTGCGGAGGCTGGCCTGAATGACCTTGTCGAAACGATCAAGTGGTCCGACGTAGTGGCCCGCGCTGGCCGCTACGTCCCTTGGGTTCGGGAAAGTGCAAGCAAAGGGCCCCGACAGCTCGTCGTCGGGGTGCGGCCAGTGCGGCCGTCTGGCATCCGGCTTGAACGAGAGGTGTTAGAGACGGGTACATGCGTCGTTCATAATTACGGGCATGGCGGATCCGGATTTAGTCTCTCTTGGGGATGCGCAACCGCTGTGTCGGCCCTTATCGGATGACCAATTCTTATTTTGAACGCGAATAAGGACGACTTCCGGATGCGTGAAGCTCGGCGGTCGCTCAGATCTTGACGTAATGAGGGTATCGGTGGGGCCGGTCGCTATCCATCCGACACGTCCGACGGAATGCGGATCATCGCTGCCATGGCCCAGCCCAATGTCGCGATTGTAGCCTTAAGCCTTAAGTGACGCGGCGTCGACAGCGCCGGTGATGTGCATCGCCCCGTCCCGAAGCTCTCGATTGCGCGTTGCTGCGCGCCGACTGAAGCAGTATTGCCGCCGAGGCCGGACTAGTCTCTCTCGTAGGAGACCATTTGACCATTTGTCGCCGGGTGACAATCCTTCGGCACAGTTGGAGCGACCGTCGCTGTCGGAGTGGAAGCGACCGCGAAAGCCCGGATCGCCACGCCGTTTCCCGGCGCCGCGTCTGGGTTGCTCCCGAGCTTCCCATTCTCGGACCTGGACCGGCACGGACCTGCTCCTGCGACGGAGGTTGCTCGATCGGACGCTATCCTCATCCGCATCCATAGAGGTGGGATCTGATGATCTGATTGCCGTCCCCTTCAGCTCACGGGAGCGGCGATCGACTCCACGGAAGACGTTTACCCTGGGACCACTCAATTGAAACCGCTCGAATTCGGCTAATGCAGGATTATCTGTGTGCGTCGCTTAGTGCATACCGCTAGAGTGCGCAATCCTCGCGTGCTGCTCCCGTGGAGCATTCCACTTCGGCAATGAGGTCCACATCAGCGACTCAAGCTCTCGCTGCTGGCCCGTACGATCGAACGGTCGTCGACAATGTCATCTTCACTCGCGCGCAGCGCAAATGTCTCGTCTAGTCAGTTACTTCAGGCGCCTTGGGCTTCCGACGAAAACCTGCTACGCCGATGCCGGCAGTCACCGGACAGATGTGCCCGGTGCCGCGGTCGGGCGCTTCATCGACCCAGCGTACCGATCCAAATGGACGCTCCAGCATGCGGCGGACCCGCATGAGCTCTGGGCCGATGTGGAAAGCACCCGCCTGGCGATCAAGTGCGCGTTCCGCTTGAGTCGAGCGGTTGCGCTGGCGCAAATAATCGAGCCACGTCGGGCAGTGATAGCGCTCGGTCCAAAGTTCGGGATCGGAGATATCACGAGCAATCGACCAGCCATACGCGCCGGTGCGTTGGCGGAAAAGCTGAATGTCCAGCATGATATTATAGAATGCGCGGGCATTCTCCTGCCTTACCCGATATTCGATCTCCACGACCACTGGGCCGCTGCGACCGGTGAGCGCTAGCTGTACTTCCGGATCGGCGAGCATTTCGGCGTCTTGGCGATCGCCCCCAGTTCGCGGCATGGGCAACCAGAGCCCAAGCAGCGGGGAAAGGAGCATGAGCGCGGAAGAGACGAGCAGCGCAATCTCAACCCCGACAGCATCGGTGAGGCAGCCCCAACCCCAACCGCCAATGGCGATGCCGCCGGCGAACGCAGCATAAAACGCCGCAAGCGAACGACCCGCTACCCAGCGCGGCGCGGAGAGCTGAATGCCGATGTTGAAGAGCGTCACGCACATCGTCCAAACTGCGCCGACCAAAACCAGTGCGAACGTGGTTAGAAGCGGGTCACGGCTCAGTGCTACTGCCGCTACTGCGCCGCCCATTGACAATGTGCAGGCGCGCACAGCGGCCTCGCCGGTCATGCGCTTGCGCATCTCGCCAATACCGAGCGCACCGACAATAGCGCCGACACCAAACGCGCCAAGCATAACACCATAAGTCTGCGCACCACCTCGCAAGAGATCACGCGCGACTAGCGGCATGAGGGCGGAAATGGAACCGCCGATAACCCCAGTCAGTATGGTACGGGTCAGCACGATCTTGATTGACGGTGAATTTGTGATGTAGCGCACGCCCGAAACAATGGCGCGGGTCAGCTGCTCTGGCGGTAGGCGCGATGGCTGTGGCACACGCTTCCATAGGAACAGCGCTACCACTAGTGGCAGGTATAGGAAGGCGCTGATTGCGAAGGCCGCAAGCGAACCGGCGCTCGCAACCACAATGCCACCGATCGCTGGCCCGAAGCTGCGCGCGATGTTGTAGCTGATACTGTTAAGGGTAATTGCGGCGGGCAGTGCCTCGGCCGGCACCTGCTCACTGACAGAGGATTGCCAGGCTGGCGCCCTTAATGCCATGCCGCTACCGATTAGAAAGCAAGACAAGAGCAAAAGGTTTGGAGTCGCGAGACCAGCCCAGTCGAACATTGCCAGCGCGATTGCGCCGCAAAGCTCAATCCAGAGGGCACCCAAAGCAACAAGACGGCGGTCGTGCATGTCGGCAATGGCGCCGGCCGGTATCGAAATCAACATCACCGGCAGCATAAGCGCGGTCTGCACGAGCGCGACCTTGTCGGCCGACGACGTCATTTGCGTCATCGACCAAGCCGCACCCACTCCTTGAATCAAGATCCCGAGATTTGACAATAGGCTGGCCAGCCAAACTCGGCGAAAAGTAACATAGCGCAAGGGCGCCGCAATGTCATCGGGGCGACATGCCTGCGGTTTGGGCGAATCATTCATGGCGGCTACTGCTTCGCTGACGATGTTTCATCCTGAGGCGCATTAATAATAGTCCGATCGGGAAGTGCCCACCCGGGAAAGCGCCTTCCTGCTTCTGCTTATTGGGGGGCTTGTGCGAAAAGCGACATGACGTCCGCAATTGTCACGAAGTATCCTTGCAATTTTCACGACAATCTTACGAGTGCTTGCATAATCCCGTAAAACAGCCGCCGCGCTGCTCTGATATGAGATGTCACGGCGACAAAAATCGCGGCGGGATCGGAGAACGTCGGAAATGAGGGCATCACTTGAGGGTCTTCGACATCGAAGTTGCCATCGCTCAATCTCTTCCCAATGCGTCGGACGTAAATGGGAATAGAACCGCGACGGCATCGTGCCATGTCGTGCGGCACTTCGTCGAAGCCGTGACGCGTTCGTGCCTACAATAGGCGCCTTTGACAAGGGCCGCATCCATATTCTGACGCAGCGGAGTTTGTTTATTGGAGGAGGCGGAGCCAACTGAAAGGACACGTTCAACTGTCCCGAGCTTTTATTGAAAAGAACGATCTGGTCTTGAGGGGAAGATAGGTATTGCGAGACTGACCGCGTGCGTGGCTAGGATTGAGAGCGATGGGTTTTACCCAGATCTCTTGCGCAAGAAGTGCGCAGTGAGCAGCAGCAACGCCGCCAGGACGACCGTGAGCGTCGATACGGCGGCGATTGTGGGATTGATCTCGAAGCGTATGTCGTCCCACATGCGCCGCGGTAAGGTGATGGCGCCGGATCCCGACAGGAACATCGCGACGACCACCTCGTCGAAGGAGGTGATGAATGCAAACAATGCGCCGGCAAGCACGCCTGGCCGGATTAGCGGGAAGGTCACTTGCCAAAACGTGCCGCTAGGCGTGGCACCCAAGCTGAGCGCCGCTTGTTCGAGCCTGGGATCGATGCCGGCGAGGCTGGCGCTAACACTGGTCACAACGAAGGGCACGGCAAGGCACGTGTGCGCCAGGACTATTCCTATCGGCGAGCCGATTAATCCAAAGCGAGCGTACGCGTAGTAGACCCCGATTGCGACGATGATCACCGGCACGATCATAGGCGAAAGGATCAGCGCGATCGCTGCCACGCGCAAAAGCCGCGGCAGGCGGACAATGCCAATTGCCGCAAGCGTTCCGAGGATGGTGGAAAACGCAACAACGACTCCCGCCACCCAGACGCTGAGCCAGGTCGATTCCAGCCAGTTCGCGCTGCCGAAATAGGCCCTGTACCACCTCAAACTTAAGCCGGGCGGCGGAAATGTGAGATACGGCGCCGAGGAGAAGGACTCGATGAAGACCACGATGATCGGGAAGGAGAGGAATAGCAGGATCAAGCCCACGATGGTCGTTGGCAGCAGGCGGGCCGCCAGAAGTCGCACAACGCTCATCGCAGGTTCATCCGATAGGCCTCGCCAACACCTGGCAGGCACCGGGCTAGCGCGATCAGCGCGAGCGCGCTCGCCAGCAACACGGCGGCAAGTGCCGCCGCATAGCCCCATTTCAACTGGTCGACCTGCTGCGCGATCAGCATCGAGAGCGTGACGTCGCGCGCGTCGCCCACGAGGGCGGGCGTGATGTAGAATCCGAGCGCCAGCACGAACACCAACAGCAGGCCGGCCATCACGCCGGGCATCGACAGCGGCAGGGTGATCTGGCGGAAGGTGCCCAAGGGCGAGGCGCCCAGTCCTGAGGCGGCGCGCGCCAGCGATGGGTCGATCTGCCGCAGCGCGTTGGCGATCGGCAGGACCATGTAGGGCAGCAGGATGTGGCTCATGGCGATTTCGGTCGCGAGCGTCGTGTTCAGCAGCCGGATCGGTTCCTCAATGAGCCCGAGCGCCACCAGCGCCTCGTTGATCAGGCCATGGCGGCCGAGCAGCACCATCCATGCATAGCTGCGCACGAGCACGGAAGTCCAGAACGGCAGCATGATGCAGATCAGGATGAGGGGTGCTGTCGAGCGTGCGCGCGCCAGTGCGAGCGCGACAGGATAGCCCAGCAACAGCGTTGCGGACGTGACGATCACCGATGTGCTGAGCGTATTCCAGAAGGTCTTGAGGAACACTGTATCAGCGGGCAGCGAAGCGTAGTGATTCAACGACCACGTGGGATCGTTGATGCTGCGCATCAACATCGTCACGACCGGAACGGCGTAGAACGCCAGCATAAAGAGCAAGAGCGGTACCGTGAGAAGCAGGGACACACTCTGTCGGAGTGCATGGTTTCTGCCACGCCTTACCGCCTGCGGGGGCTGAACCATGATCGAGTGATGCGCCATCTTAGACAAGGATAGTGTCCGCTACCGACCAGGCGATTTCGACGCGCTCGCCGACAGACCGTCGGAGGACCGAAGCGCTGGTAGCTTCCTTGAGCACGATCGAGGTCCCGTCATCGGCTTGCAGCAGATATCGACAGCGCTCGCCGGCAAACACGGCCTCGATCACGGTGACGCTCATTCGGTTGACTGCGGATTCTGTAAGCCTGTCGGAAAAACGCAGGCGCTCGGGCCGCGTCGTCAGGGTGACCTTTGTACCGCTCGCCGGCCGCGCCGGGGAGTAGGCCCGCAGCGGCACCCCTGCACACTCGGCCACCACGACATCGTTCTCGACGCCCCGCACGATGGCTGGCATGAAATTGGACTCGCCGATGAAGCCCGCGACGAAGCGACTGCAAGGGCGGTTGTAGAGGTCCTCCGGTCGGCCGATCTGCGCCACCTTTCCCTCGTTCATGACGGCGATGCGATCCGACATGGTCAGCGCTTCTTCCTGGTCATGCGTGACGTAGATAAAGGTGATGCGCAGGTCGGCGTGCAGCCGCCTCATCTCCAGCTGCAGATTCTCGCGCAGCTGTTTGTCGAGCGCGCCGAGGGGCTCGTCCATCAAGAGTAGCCGTGGCTTGAAGACGATGGCGCGTGCTACCGCCACGCGCTGTTGCTGCCCGCCGGACAGCTGCCGTGGATACCGTGCCCCATAGCCCGGAAGGCGGACAAGCTCCAGAGCCTCGCCGACCAGCCTTTCCCGCTCCGCCTTCGGCACGCCGCGCTGCTTCAGCGGAAAACCAATATTTTCGGTCACAGTCAGGTGCGGAAAGAGGGCGTAGTTTTGGAACACCATCCCGATGTTGCGGCGATAAGGTGGCTCGGAGACCACAGATACCCCATCGATCGAGATGTCGCCCGAACTCGGAACCTCAAAGCCCGCGATCATCATAAGCGTCGAGGTCTTACCGGAGCCGCTGGGGCCCAGCAGGGTGAGGAATTCACTCGAGCAGATATCGAGTGAGACGCCGGCGACGGCCGCGAGGCCTGCGTAGTTCTTCTCCAGATGGGTGAGAGACACCCGAGCGCCGCGGCTACAACTATCCGCCTGCGGCGAAGTCACAAGGCTTGATGCTTGTTTCATAGATTGCGGTATTCCCAGGAGTGCCCGCTGCACTCGGATCGACAGAAGGATGCGCTAGCCTAGCAGCCACTTGGCGAACTTGGCGTTGGCCGCGGCTTGGTTCTCGAGCCACCAGTCGTAGTTGTAGGACACCAGCTGCTTCTCGATCTCGGGGGCGCTCGGCAGCAGCCTTAGTTGCTCGGGCGGGATATACTCGTTGGCGCCCGTATTGACCGGCCCATAGGGGGCTGCCATTGAGAAACGCGCCTGTGGGATCGCCATAGTCGAATAGGCGATGAATTTCATGGCGTTGGCCTTGTTCTTGGCCCCCTTGGGGATGCCCCAGGCATCGCGCTTGGCGATCGCCTGATTCCAACAGACGCCGATCGGCAAGCCTTGCTGCTGCAGTGGTATCGTGCGGCCGTTGAAGGCCGTGGTCATGACGACTTCGCGGTCAGTCAGCATCTGCCCGGGTGCAGCGCCTGTGGTGTACCACTTGGCTACACTATCCTTGATCTTTTCGTAGCTGGCCAGCGCCTTGTCGACGTCGAGAGGATAGAGCTTGTCGGGCGGCACGCCCGCCGCGAGCAACGCGATCTCCATCTCCGGAGCGCCAGGGCCGATGCCCCACATGGCGCGGGGGCCGGGGAACTTGCGGGTGTCCCAGAAATCGGCCCAGTTCGCGGGCGTGGTGGCTTTGAATGCATCGGTACGGTAGCCCAGTACGATGCACCAAACCGTCATGTCCAGCCCATATTCGAAGCGGAATTCCTTGCCCACGCCATCGTCGATCAGCGAATAGTCGACCTTCTCGAAATAGTCGCCGGTCTTCATCAGGTTCATAATCGTGCCGCGACCCGCCTGCACCAGGTCCCATTCGACATTGCCGGTATCAACCATCGCCTTGACCTTGGCCCCATCGGCGTCGGTGACGTCGTGCACCTTGATGCTGGTCGCTTTCTCGAAAGGCTCGAAGTAGGCTCTCCGCTGCGCCTCCTGACCGATACCGCCGTAGCCTGCGATGCGCACTTCGCCTGAGCCCTTCAGGATGTCGGGAATCTTTTGATCGGGCAAAGCCGCTTGCGCGCCCGCTGGCCGCATGACGAAGGGTGCCGCAACTGAGGCACTGATCAGGCCAAGCGCGCGCCGGCGGTCGATAGAGATTGGGTTAACCACGAAAGTCTCCCTCACCGTGTAAATGCAGCCGCGGCTTCGGTCGATTCGCCGAGTATTGGGCTCAGTCTGAAGCTGCGACGAAAATTGGAAGTGACCTTGCGATCAGATTCGATCGCCCAATGAACGCCTCTCGCTCTTCCGTCGTAACGGATCCTTCCTTTCCGCTCACCACTCAGAATTGGCTGGTTGGGTACCCGTTGCACGGGCATCGTAAGGACCACTTGCGCAGAAATTCGACTAAAGGTGCGCGAGGATCGAGGAGATTCTTCGAAATGTCGGACTGGGCGCGGTTTTTGGCGGTTAGATTCAGAATTTCCCGCTTGAGCTCACGTCCAGTATCAAACCGCTTGCCAAGGCCGGGCGCGAGAGAGCCAGGTTGAAGGTGCGCCATTGCTTCATCCCGATGGCAAGTACGAACGCCCTTCTGCCGCAAGAAGAGGGGGCGCGGCGTCAGGAGCCGTCGTATTTGAGCTTGGTGCCCTCGGATAAATTGATCGTCTTGGTGTCCGGGCATTCGCCGATCCGGGCGCGCAAAATTGCGTGCTATCGAGACGAAGATTTCACTCGTCGGATGGCGCCCCCGAGGCTCGCGCCAGCCCCGTTTCGACGCACGCGGCCGGCGATCAGGTCGCACCTGCCCTTCCTGTCAAGTCCCGGGCGAGTAGAATATCTGCGAGGCCACGTTGAATATGAGTTAAATGCGGCTCTTGCATCCCGGTAACATTCACTTCTCAATCAATCAGCGGGGATGCTATGATCTTTCCTGAGATCATCACTCGGCTGCCTGAAGCCGATATTTCCTTTCCTACTTCAGTCGTGAGGTCCTCCGCCCTCCAGTCTGAGAATGGGCAGCTAGTCTCTTCGATATCGTCCAGGCATTGGAGGTGCCGGCGCATAGTCATAAAGCGCAGTGGGGAGCCGTGCTTTGTGGACAGATCGAATTGACAATCAATGGCCGGACGCAGACCTACCAACCCGGAGAGCAGTACTACATTCCATCTGGTGCCGTGCACAGTGCCCGGATTCCCGAAGGCACGAAGATCATCGAGTTCTTCGAGGAAGTGAACAGATTCAAGCTCAAGTGAGGGGGCCGCTCGAGCCCGTTAACGTCCCGCCAGCTCGATTATGAAAGCGAGCTGTGGCGGCAAAATCGCGAGCGGCCACGTTCGATGCAGCGCGGTCTGCATCCACGCCCGATCCATCGCACAATCCCAAAGCGGCTGCCGCCTTCTACGCTCACATGCCCTATGCCAGCGCCCTCACCGGTCAAGGATTTGCGCTAGCCGATAGGCAAGACGGAAACTCGTCCTATCAACGACCTCGCCCATTCTTGGAGGTCGCCAGCTTAGCGGTGATCGCATTCCCGCGCTCAGACTCGGCTTTGAAGCTGACCAGCCCACGATCGTTTCTTGGGCTCCCCCCAGATGGCCCAATGCAAGGCGATCTTCGGGCCTACGGGAAGGTGGCCAGGATCAACATCACTGAAGACGAGTACACCGGCGAGATGTCGAAGATTCGCGCCATGGTCGTTTTTACTGGAGCGTGATGACGAATCATCGCTCTCGTCCATTGAATTCTCCCATCGGGGCCTCATCGAAAGATCGACCTGGAAGAAGCCGCGCCTTGACAATTCAAGTTGCTCGGGCCGACAGCTTCGACTGCGGGGGGCCATCTCAAGTCTTTGCGACAATGAATGCCTACGACAAGGACAAGCCGCCGGACGGTTCGAAATCAGCAACACGGACGCGATGGCTTTCTTGGCTCCAGCGATCATGCCCTGCCTTCCGACCGTGGGGCCATGTAGCCGGGTCGATCATGGTCGATCCAATTTTCAAGTTTGAGAGGGGCGCCGAGCTGCGCCGGCTGGTCGAGCGGTGGTCGTCCCGGTTCCATTCGGCGTTAGTCTGGCGTCTTGGAGCGCCCCCAAAGGAAGGCGAGCAGGCGGCCACCTGGCTGGAAGTGGGGTCGCTTGCGGTGAGTGTACGGCCTGAGCTTGTGAATTTTCTTCGTTGATGCGAGATTGGGCATCAGGTAGGTCCTGCATCGTTCGGATCGATTCATGACCGCGCCACAAAACAATTACCGAGCAATCGACGCCCGCTTGCAGTAGCTCCATCGCTGTGTTGCGCCTGAGCATGAATGGCGATACCCGCTTAGACACCAGTGACGGACATCTCTCGCCGCCGGCACGCCATGTCTTACCACAAGCGACTTGGCGCTGCCGTCGCTAATCCGACCACGGTGCACATTGGCGAGCAGCGATTTGCGCCGTGGTGCGCCCGTTCCTTGAGGGGGCCCTGGAAGGGGCATCCTCTCTCGTGCCTTGCCCGCGTACATCAGTAAAAGGAGGGCTGAATGAAAGAGACGACGAATTTTTCCAAATGGCCGCAGAATTTCGAAGCCGATCGTAATAACAATATGGAAATTCGGCTTTAGGTATTCGGTATTCTCTGCGCCAGAGATAAAAATAATCCGAAACGCAAATCCGACCATGTTGTCGTCGTGGCTCTTAGTGGATCTTTGCGCGAAAGGCTTAAGTCGATCCGACGCTTCTCGAATGAAAGGGAAGATCAGCACCAAGGAAACGGATGAACTGTGTCGATGACAGCACAACAGGATGCTTGCACGTGCATGGTCACGCGCACGAAGCCTTAGTCTCATCTGCGCTAGCGGTTTCTGCGGGCTCGTGTTCACTATACAATCCTTTTCGCGAGTTGAGCCCGGATGTTTCCGACAGTTGATGATTTCTCCGTGTTCATGCAGCAAAAGTGAAGCGTCGCGCGACCTGACCGGCGATCGTTGGAGTTATGTAGTAATCCTTGACATCCTGACTTCGTCGATAACTCACCAACTTACCTCGATAAACGCTCGAGAAATCAGTCATGAATGCTATCCGAATTGATGGAAAAGCCATCGCCCAGGACCTGCGGGCTAGCGTCGCGCGGGACGCGGCTATACTGCGGGCCGAACGCAATGTTACCCCAGGCTTGGCCGTAGTGCTGGTCGGCAGGGATCCGGCCAGCTCGGTTTACGTGAAAGCGAAGGTCAGACAGGCCCAGGCCGTTGGCTTCAAGTCTGAGCAATTCTTGCTGCCGAACAATGTTGGCGAACTCGAGCTACTTGAGTTGATCGAGGATCTTAACGTTGACGATTCCATCGATGGCATCCTCGTTCAGCTTCCGCTGCCCGAGCACATCGACCGTTGGCGCGTGTTGGAGGCCATCAATCCAGCAAAGGATGTGGACGGATTTCATCCTTACAATGCTGGAAGGTTAGCAGCGGGTCGGCCAGCTCTTGCTCCCTGCACTCCGCTTGGGGTTGTCCATCTCATCAAGACTGTCGTGAATGACATGAACGGGCTTGACGTCGTCGCCATCGGCCGCTCGAATATCGTTGGAAAACCTCTTGCGCTTATGCTCGGCGATGCCGGATGCACTGTGACGGGTGCGCAGCTCCAGACGCGCAACCTTCCGGACCTCTGTCGAAAAGCCGACATTGTCATTGCTGCCGCTGGTTGCCCGGAACTGGTCCGGGGTGATTGGATCAAGCCAGGCGCGATTGTCATTGATGTCGGCGTTAATCGTGCGATCGAATCGACCGGCGCTGCCAAAATTGTCGGGGATGTGGCCTTCGCGGAAGCGAGTAAGCGCGCAAGTTACATAACTCCGGTACCTGGTGGTGTCGGGCCCATGACTGTTGCGTACTTGCTCACCAACACCATAAGTGCAGCAGTTTCGCGCCGCGGTTTGTCGTTGGTGGTCAATCCTGAGGCCGAATTCAGCCATGCTGGATCAGCCAGCAAAGTCCTGCATGTCAATTTCTAGCTGGGAAGTCGGAAGGATCTGAACGTCGCCACCATTCAGCGGGGCCGTCGGCGTCTTAATCCGCTTGCCTTTGCGCATCTCGCTGCTTTCGCGATTGCGGTTGCCGGCCAACTTCGTCGCGTTTGAAACACTCATCAAACCGAACTACTGGTGCAATCGCCGCTGATGCAACGCATACGAAGTATGACTAGCCACTCAACGAGCGAAAAGACGCTCTAATTTACTTTCGTGCCGCGAAGAACGTCCGCCCGTTTGGGTTAGGCTACGGCGGCCAAATGGCCATCATGCATACGCTAAAATTCCTGTACCGCGTGATTGCAGTAAAGTCTGTGCTGCAAAAGCCTCTCAGAATGCACGATCGGCGTTCGGTAACTATCGAACGTTCGATGATTGTTATCGCCGCCCCTACAATCATTTTCTGAAGTCACGTTTCTGTCGATTCCGCGAGCCCAATATTTATGTCCGCTTCCATTGAATGGGCGATTGGCCATCGTTCGCGTGCAAGCCGCTTCTAGATCTCTCTCTCTCTCTCTCTCTCTCTCTCTCTCTCTCTCTCCTCGCGCGCCTGGACTGCTCACGTTAGGCCGAGGTTGAGGGCACAAAGCATCGCGCTTTGACGGCCTGGTGCAGAATTTCAGCTCCGCGATGGTCAATCTTGGTTAGTTTCAGATCTAGGGATCGATAATATACGCGCGAAAGATGGAAGTGCCCTGTCGATCACGGTCGCGGATCAAAATGCGCGAAGGAAGAGCAAACTTGCAGAGTTTCGTGCACTCCAAGCGCCCTATCACGCATGATTCAGTGGAAAGCGGGATCAGCTATCAGCAAAGGCGTGCCAATGGTGCTCGAGTTCGCGCGAATAGCTCGTCGCGTGCGCGTCGAAAACAGCATCCGGATCGAACGTTGCGTGATGAATCGCGTCGCCAATCTCGAATCGATTGCGTCAAGCATTTCTACAAGCTGATCCTGGGCCGCGCTCAGGCCCACCTGCAGTCATTCTTCTGAGTAGTTTAATGCAAAGCAAGCTGCCTTCCCATGCGGAATACGTCGTTGTCGGTGGTGGTATTATCGGTCTTTCCATTGCCTTTCATCTCACGCGACTTGGACATCGCGACGTTCTGCTGCTCGAACGCGATCAGCTGACCTGCGGCACAACCTGGCACGCGGCCGGACTTGTCACCCAGCTTCGAGCCAACGAGAATATGGCGAAGCTGGCTCAGTACACCGCAGGATTGTTCCGAGAACTCGAAGAGCTGACCGGCCAGCACACCGGCTTTCGGCAATGTGGGTCGATCACCGTTGCGGCGACACCTGCCCGGCTTGAGGAGCTGAAGCGAGGTGCATCGATGGGGCGCTCCTTTGGTCTCGATGTCGAGATCATCGATGCCGCAGAAGCCAAGCGACGTGTACCATTGCTCGATGTGGCAGATGTGCTTGGTGCGGCATGGATCGCCTCCGATGGCAAGACTAATCCGGTGGACACGGCGCGCGCGTTCGCGGCCGGCGCGCGGCAAGGGGGAGCAAAAATCGTGGAGCGCGTGCCGGTGACGCGCATCATGACCGAGAAGGGGCGAATCGCCGGCGTTGAGACCGCGTACGGCAACGTCCGCTCCGAAAAAGTCGTCATCTGCGCGGGGATGTGGAGCCGGTCTTTGGCTGCCGATCTCAATTGGACAGTGCCGTTGCACGCGGCAGAGCATTTTTACGTCGTGACAGAATCCATTGCAGGTTTATCGCACGATACTCCCACCGTGCGTGACCTTGACGCGTGCTTCTACGCAAAAGAAGACACGGGTAAATTGCTGGTCGGTTTCTTTGAGCTTAACGGCAAGCCTTGGGGTATGGAGGGCATCCCCCGCGAGTTCAGTTTCGATTCACTGCCTGACGACTTGGAGCATATTGAGCCTCACCTCGCCAATGCTCTGCGGCGCATGCCGGCCCTCGAAAACGTGGGGCTGCAGCTGACTTTCAATGGTCCGGAGAGTTTCACGCCCGACAATCGGTTCCTGTTAGGGCCTGCACCCGATATCGACGGCCTCTATGTGGCCTCGGGCTTCAATTCGTGTGGCATCGAGTCCTCCGGGGGCGCGGGCAAAGTCATGGCCGAGTGGATGTCAACCGGCATGCCCGCCAGTGACTATTGGGAAATGGACGTCCGACGCGCGATGCCATTCCAGCGCAATCGTCGATATTTGCGCGATCGAACGGGCGAGGCGGTTGGGCTCCTTTACGCCTTGCACTGGCCTCACAAATCGCCTGTCACAGCCCGTAATGTGCGCGTCTCGCCGCTACACGATCGGCTGGCAGCTGCCGGTGCGAAGTTTGGCGAGGCCGCTGGGTGGGAGCGGGCGCAATGGTTTGGCGCCTCTGAGGCGCCGGCGAATGCCCATGCCACATTTGCTCGCGACGACTGGTTCAAGGCGAGCGGTGCGGAGCACGAGGCGACCCGTTCCAAGGTCACGGTATTTGATCAAACCTCCTTCGCGCATCTGCTGGTGCAGGGCCCTGATGCGCTCTCCTTTCTTCAGCACCTCTCCACTAATGACGTTGACGTTCCAGTGGGCCGTGTCGTGTACACCCCTTGGCTCAATGAGCGAGGGGGCATGGAGTCCGATGTCACCATCGCACGAACAGGCGAGGAGGAGTTCCTGGTGGTCACGGCGGCTGTGCAGCGGATCCGGGATCTCGCCTGGCTGCGAATGCAGGCTAGGCGTGTGGGCCATGTGTTTGTCACTGACGTGTCGTCGGGCTACGCGTGCCTGTCCGTCATGGGGCCGCGTTCGCGAGAGCTGCTCATGCGCGTGAGCCCGGCGGATTTCTCTGACGCTGCATTTCCCTTCGCGACGGCCCGAGAAATCGAGATTGGCTATGGCATGGCTCTCGCTTTCCGCATGACCTTTGTCGGAGAACTGGGATGGGAGCTGCACATCCCGACCGATCAGGCTCTGGGTGTCTATGATGCGCTGATCGCCGCGGGACGCGATCTCGATCTGTGCCACGCCGGCTACGTAGCGCTCAACACGTTGCGCCTTGAGGCGGGTTACCGCGACTGGGGCGCCGACGTGAGTGACGAAGATTCGCCGCTCGAAGCGGGACTGGGATTCACGATCGCCTGGAACAAGGCTGAGGAGTTTATCGGGCGGAGGGTCCTCGAGTCACAGCGTGGGAAGATTCCGCTCCGGCGCCTAGTGCAGCTAGCAGCGCCCCGGGCGGTGCCCCTCATGTTCGGAACAGAGCCAGTCTGGCGCAATGGGTTGCTCGTGGGCTACCTGCGCTCGGCCGGTTTCGGCCACACCTTGGGCTGTGGCGTCGGCATGGGGTATCTCCACTCCGAGAGCGGAGTAAGTGCCGAATGGCTGTCTCAGGGAACTTTTGAGATAGAAATCGCCGGCGAAAGACACGCTGCCATCGCATCCCTTCGCGGCTTCTACGATACGAATCGCACCCGAGTTAAGGGCGAATGGCGCAACACTGAAGACCTCGTCGCCCCGGAGCTGCTCAGAGCGCGGTCTCAGGCATGACTATTACCTCCTGCCTTCTGAGCAGCCTACAAGGCAGCGCCGGGCGGTGACTGCTATGTGCGACCGTTCCATGATCCTTGCCTTGTCCTGCCCTGATCGTCCAGGGATCGTATCGGCGGTTTCGAGCCTTCTGTTCGACGCCGGTTGCAATATTCTCGATGCTCAGCAGTTCGACGATACCGAAACCGATCACTTTTTTATGCGCGTTGTTTTCGATCGCCTTGAGCAAGCGAGATCAGAAGTAGAAATTGCTGTGTCGATCGAGGAGCTCGCCAAGCGTTTCGCCATGACATTCACCTTGCGGCGAAGCTCTGCCAAAAAACGTGTGATGCTCCTGGTTTCCAAATTCGATCATTGCCTGGCCGATTTGCTTTATCGCTGGCGTATAGGCGAACTGCCGATGGAGATAACGGCGATCATTTCTAACCACAACCGCGAGCATCTCGTCTCCACCGATCTGACCAAGCTGCCGTTTCACCATCTACCAGTCACCAAGCAGACGAAGATGGAGCAGGAGGCACGAATTTGGGAGATCGTGCAGGAGACCAATACGGATCTCGTCGTCCTTGCGCGCTACATGCAGATTCTGTCGGACGGTTTCTCAGCCAAGTTGTCGGGCCGCTGCATTAACATTCACCACTCGTTTTTGCCGGGGTTCAAAGGGGCCAAGCCGTATCACCAAGCTCACGAGCGAGGCGTCAAGTTGATCGGTGCGACCGCGCATTATGTAACGTCCGACCTCGACGAAGGGCCAATCATCGAGCAGGACGTCGAACGAATCTCGCATCGTGACACGCCGGACGATCTCATCCGGAAAGGCCGTGATATAGAACGGCGCGTACTCGCCCGCGCCGTGCGCCATCATCTCGAAGATCGCGTGGTGCTGAATGGCAAGAAGACTGTCGTCTTCACCGGCTGACCGGAGCCTTTGACCTCCCAGCTTGCCCTGCCGATGCGCTGATGCTGCAGCTCAACTCTTCGAGACGCGCCGGGCGATAGGTATATATATATTGCGAGCGGCTTGATACACGGCACCGAGGCCACAGAGCGCTAGCAATCTTCACGGAGGTGACGATTTCAATGGTGGAGTGGGCGCCTTTGCATGTCGAGCGATATGGCCGTCGGTGCAGGAGGCAACTAGCCGGTCGCTCGTTTCGACGAGGTGGCTGATGTGTGGCTGCCATCTGAACCCACTTTGCGCCGCGAAGCTCAATAACATCGACAGGAAAGCCGGCTCTTCGGTGTTCCGGCCAGCTTGTCAGACCACACTGCCAGCGCATTCTCGAATCTCAGCTTGGAATTTGCAGGCTCAACGCATCGCTCACACCGATTAAGCGCAGTAGGCCATCTGCTCAGAGTGAGTCTTCTTCGGTGACGTCCCGGGGGCATGCGTGAGTTCGCCGTGATCAGCTACGAGAGATGTTCCACTCGACTAGTAGTCCTGTTCAAATTGCTGGCGCTCGCGTAAGCGCGATAAAACTCGGCACTGACGGTGGTCGAGGGCGAGGTAAGTTCGCTTTTCATCAGCGGACCCTCAGCTGAGTCACTTGAATGCCGAGCTGCTGTGGCTTGGACGTTCCCATCAGGGAGGATGGGGCGTGCAACTGAATGAAGCGCGAGATTCGTAGGCCTCAATCCCATTGGAATGTCTACGAGGAGAACTCTCTCAGCTCAAAGCTCGACAGCAGCATCGAGGACAGACCGTGTGTGGGAAGCGTTTATAGGAGAGAGATGAACAAGTGCGCGAACGCACGTGCGATGGATGAAGTGCGTCAACCTTCTGACGGAACTTCAATTGGAACGGCAAAGCCGGCCTTAACGCGATCCATTATGACCATCGTTTTGACCCCCTTTATGTCCGGATTCTCATAGAAGAATCGTCGAGTGAACTGTTCGTAATCTTCCATGCTGCGGGCGGTAATGTAGAGGACGAAGTCAGCGTCGCCGGTGACGTAAAATCCGTTGACGACTTCAGCCGAAGATTTGATGGCCTTCTTAAACCTATCGATGATATCTGCGCGCTCCCGCTCCAAGCTCACCAGCACAAGCATTTGAATGGGGTTTCCTACCGCCTTCGGGGAAACGATCGAGACGTCGGCCTCGATGATTCCATCCGAACGGAGCCTCTTCAGTCGTCGTTGACAAGCGGTAGCAGAGAGCCCGGCCAGTTCGCCGATTACCTCGGAAGTTAGACGGTTGTTCTTTTGCACGAGCTCAAGGATGCGGGCATCTATCCGATCGTATTGCATAATCGCCTCCAGGCGAAACTCGTCTCAAAATATCCTGCCGAATGCAGGAAATCGTCCGAACGGCAGAAAACTGCGACGCAAATCCTTTTGTGACACCAGTATCCCGAATAAATAGGTAATTTCAACGGGGCGACGTCAGATTTCTGGTTAAGGCTGGCGTCGAGTGTCTTCGAATCGTTACGATCCAAATTTGACGCACGTATCGGCCAATTCTTGCGCCTTGACGCTCGGCCGGCCAGCATTGGCAAAGTTGCCGCGGCGCTCCCTCAAAAACGATCGGCGACCGTTCGACCATGTGGAAGCGCCAGTTGGGAGCTCTGTGCCACCGATGAAAGAATGCTCGCCTTGCCCAGTAGAGGCGGGTTGGAGCGACTTGTGCAGCGCGGCGCGAGTAACGCTAGGCCCGAAGAAGCTCCGTTGCCGCAGCTCGTCTGTGCAAGGCGCATTGACAGAGCGATTAGTATCTATCTTACGCCGCAAGCTGCTGGGCAATTGAAAACAACGCAGAAATTATGCGAGCTCACCCTCCTGCAAGCAGGAAAACGGCGAGGCTATGCGATAGCCTGAGATCTAAATACAGATCCGCGAGGCTCGTGGACGGGAGGCAGTCGGAACGCTATCCCGCGCGCTTGGAAGGTCGTGGTCTGACCGCGCATACACAGTCAACGCCCCTGAGGTAAATCAGCATGGAAAAAATACTGCACTTTGAGCGAACCGAATTCGACGCACGGGTTGCGGCCGTGAAAGGAGCGATGGCCAAGCGTGGTATCGATATTCTGCTCGTGTCCGAGCCCCCCAATCTGAATTATCTAACTGGTTACGATGCCTATTCTTTCTATACCCCACAAATCGCGATCGTCGCGCTCAATCACGATGAACCCATTTTTATCACGCGGTTCATGGACCGCATCTCGGCAAAAATAACGACTTATCTCGCAGAAGATAACATCAGGGCCTTCCCGGATGAGTATGTAAACTCGGCCACCTTGTCGGCGTATGACTTCATGGCGGACGTCGTAAAGGAAATTGGTCATGAAAGGGCGAAAATCGGCGTGGAGATGGGAGGCTTCTACTACTCCGCGCGCGCACATGCCGACCTTGTCAGGGCACTGCCGCAGGCAGAGTTCGTAGACGCCGACTTGCTAGTCAATTGGATTCGCCTCACGAAGAGTCCAGCGGAAGTGTCTCTCATGCGTCAAGCCGGTCGGATCGGCGATGCGATGCTAAAGCGGGCGATTGACACCGCAGAGCCCGGCGTACGCGAATGCGACCTTGCGGCTGCCGTCTATCACCAGCAGATTTCAGGTACGCCAGAATTCGGAGGCAGCTACGATTCTTCGGCCCTGCATCTTTGTGTTGGGGAACGCGCTCTCGCGCCGCATTCCGCGTGGACAGACAAGGTGCTGCCAGAGTCTACAACAATCAACGTCGAAGTTCATGGGAATCGGCTTCGCTACCAGATCAATGTAAGCCGAACGATTTGCATCGGAAAGCCGTCCTCCGCCTACGAGAAATTCTCCGAGATCGCCATCGAAGCCCTGAATGCGGGCCTCGAAAGTGTCCGTCCTGGTCGCACCTGCTCGGAAGTCCACGGTGCCTTTGCGCAGGTACTCGCCCGTCATGGACTTGAGAAGGAGGGGAGGCTCGGCTACCCGATTGGAATTGGTTACCCGCCATCGGTAGCAGAGCGCACTGCTAATCTTCGCAAGGGAGATGAAACAGTTCTTCAGCCAGGCATGTGTTTCCATATGATGCCTGGTCTTTGGATGGACGATAGGAGCGTAGCCGTAACGCAGCCTTTTGCTGTGACTGAAACGGGTTACGAACCTTTGACTTCGACACCGCGCATCCTGTTCATTAAATAGCGCACTAAATGTCGCTCGATGGCGCAGTATTCGGCGGCAATCCTGCTGCCGGTTGAGGTTGGAGACATCGGGATGGGTAAGGGCGCGCTCGCGCTGCTGATCAATGGCGGCTCGGAAAACTGGTCGTCGGCGCGCTGGAAGGCGCGGTTCGACGCGGTCTGCCCGGACCGCCGCGTGGTGCTGCTGCCGGACGGCGCGCTCGATCCCGCCGAGGTGCATTACGCCGCGGTGTGGAAGCCGAAGCCGGGCGAGCTCGCGGCATTCAAGAACCTGCGCGTCATCTTCAATCTCGGCGCCGGGGTCGACGCGCTGATGGCCGATCGCTCGCTGCCCGACGTGCCGCTGGTGCGGGTCGCGGTCTCCGACCTCACCAACCGCATGACCGAATATGTCGTGCTGCATGTGCTGATGCATCATCGCCAGGAGCTTTACTTGCGTGAGTCGCAGCGAGTGAAGCGCTGGGCGCCGGACCATCAATGGGCGGCGAACGCGATCACGGTCGGCGTGATGGGGCTCGGCACGCTCGGCGCTGCCGCGGCACGTGCGCTGCGCGCGCTCGGTTTCCGCATCGTCGGCTGGAGCCGCAGCGAGAAGCGGATCGACGGCATCGCCTGCTATCACGGCGCGGACGGGCTCGACGCATTCCTGCGCGAGACCAACATCCTGGTCTGCCTGCTGCCGCTGACGCCGGGCACAAGGCATGTGCTCAACCGCGACGCGTTCGCGAAGCTGAACCGCCAGAGCCCGCTCGGCGCGCCTGTCATCATCAATGCCGGCCGCGGCGGCTTGCAGAATGAGGCCGAGATCCTGCGCGCGCTCGACGACGGCACGCTGGGCGCGGCCTCGCTCGACGTCTTCGAGGCCGAGCCGCTGCCCGAGGCGAGCCCGTTCTGGAGCCATCCGAAGGTGGTGCTGACGCCGCACAACGCCGCCGACACCGACGCCGACGAGATCTCAAAATACGTCGCCCAGCAGATCGCGCGCTTCGAGGCCGGGGGCGCGCTGGAGAACGTCGTCGATCGCAAGCGGGGGTATTGACCCGCGCGCGCCAAAGTTAATACCAGGCACACGGCGTCGGGAAGCTACCTAGAGGGGAGGGCTGGCTAAATCCTCCAGAATCGAAATGAGCGGAAGCTGTGGAGCGTTGTAAACCTACCAATAGATGTTGAACGCCTCCTGCCATCAGGGGGCGCTGTCGTTCGTCGGAACGAGAGTAGCGCTGTTTCTGCGTTTCATGTTTCATGGTGCATGTGAGGCTACGAGTTCCGCATCGAACATGCGCGGCACAAGGCACACGAGGAGGGGCAGCCAGCGGCAAGGCGGCGCTTGA
The DNA here is from genome assembly GCF_055264925.1 of Bradyrhizobium sp. KZN70725. NCBI lineage: Bacteria > Pseudomonadati > Pseudomonadota > Alphaproteobacteria > Hyphomicrobiales > Nitrobacteraceae > Bradyrhizobium > Bradyrhizobium sp. KZN70725. The sequence goes on along the minus strand of NZ_JBUYWT010000026.1, from coordinate 4,332 downwards.
GTGGATTCCGGTCCTTTGGGCTCGCTCCGACACAAGAGATTGGAAATTATTGCTCATTGTCCTGGCACACGCGTCTGTCCAGTATTCGTCCCTCCTCTTCATGAGGGGCAGCAGAAGAGAGGAAATCGGGTAATGAAAAGGCGAAAACTGTTAGTATCCGCGGCTGCGGCTGCGGCTAGCGTTCTGACCGCACCTCAAGTCAAGGCTCAGTCGAAGAAATTTGCCGGTATTACATTGCGTGTAAATGGGTACGGCGGCGCCTGGGATGCAGTCCTCACAAAGAGTGTGGCCGCGCCTCTCGAAGAGAAGTACGGACTAAAAGTTCAGTTCATCGCCGGCACCCAAGCAGCGGATCTCGTCAAGCTGGTCGCGAATAAGGAAAATCCGCCATATGACATCTTTATGGCGGACAGTGCTTACATGGTCGAGCTGCTTAAGGCCCGCATCATCGAAGAGGTCAAGGCGTCTGACGTTCCAAACATCAAACGGATTCTTCCTGGGTTTCGCGAATTCGGCGATTACGGTGTGCCATTCAGCGTCTCCTCCGTCGTTCCCGTCTACAACTCAAAATACATTAAACAGCCGCTCACGTCGTATTCGGATATCGCCCGAGCAGATTTGGCTGGCCGTGCGGTCATTCCGACTGCGACCCTCGACACCGCGAGCCTATACCTTCTTGCCATGGCCGACGAAAATGGCGGCTCGATTTCGGACATCGAGCCAGCATTCAAGATATTGGCCGCCGCGAAGCCGAACATTGTCGCGCTTGCGCAGACAACCGTCGCCGAGCTGCAGATGTTTCAAAACGAAGAAGCGCATGCGGGCATCTTCTGGGACGGTCGCGCCCATGAATTGCGCACGAAGGGCGTTCCCATCGTCACCGTTGTCCCACCCAAAGGTGTATACTCGGTCAACGTCTATATCAACATTGTCAAAGGAATGAAGCATCTGGAAGCTGCACATGCGTTCGCTCAGCAACTACTCTCCGAACAAGGCATGCTGGGCCTACCCGAGGCGCTTCGGTATGGTGTAACGACCGACGTCAAATTGACGGAAGAACTTAGCAAGGACCTCCTTTTCAACTCGCCTGCGCGCAATGCCTTGAAAAGGAAAGTCGAATGGGACAAGTGGATCGCAACCCGCAGCGCGCGGATCGAGCAGTTCAATAAGATAGTTCGAAGCTAAGCGGGTGGGCTGCTAGGCAGCGCCTCGCGTCCGTGCAATTATCGTAGTGCGCGTGGCGGCGCTAACGGCTGGGACCCGGCAACCGTGATGTTCTTGGCGTGACAAGCGTCCCAATGCGTTGTTTCTGCTCCTTACTTGGCCGTCGATGAGATGAAAGCCTCGCATTTGGCCGATCCTGTGCAGAATCCCTGCCAGCGACGCACTGTATTGGTTAGATTTAGATCTGAGGCTCCGTTAATATCCGGGCCGAGAGATGACACGTTTGGATTGAAAGTGTCATGGAAATTGAAATGCTCGGAGCAAAGTACATGACAAGGAAAATCGGTGCGCTCGGCATACTGCAGTTACAGAATACTCCACAGACCATGGCCGGATCGCTCAGCAATCCAGCTACGTTTTCATTTCCGACGATTTGCCGCCAGGTTTCGGGCGCTTGGACCAAGAATGTCGTTTTTGGCGGTGAAGACGACAAATTGGAAGCCGCGTACATAAGCGCGGCGAGAGACTTGGTGCGTGATGGCGCAATTGCGATCACGAGCAATTGCGGATTTACGATCAAGTACCAAAAAGCAATGGCGCACGCATTGTCGGTACCGGTGTCGATGTCCTCCTTGCTACTGCTGCCCTATCTGGATGCGTCGATCAAAGGACGTATTGGGATTTTGACCTTCGACTCCCGGCCATTGACTTCCGATTTGCTGATGCTTGCCGGTCTCCGCTCGTGTGAGCGCATTGTGGTCGCGGGCATAGAAAATTCTGAAACATGGAAAGCAATGTCGCGACCGGAGAATGACTACACGGTTCCGCAACTGACCAAAGATCTGCTAGCTGCAATCGCGCTTATACGTACGCAACATGACGGCATTGAAGCGATACTATTTGAATGCACGGGATTTCCAGTTGTGGCGCAGGAGGTACGCGAGCAGACGGGATTGCCCGTGTATGATGCCGTAACGAACGCCAAACTCTTGATGAGCGGCTACAATTTAGCAGCCTAGGAAACGAATTAACAAGGAAGCCGGCTTTTTCTTGCGCCGCGGTTGGAAGTGGGCAAAGCCAAGGACGGACGAAAATGAGAAATTCCGATGCCATCTGGCGCATCGCGGAGGACAAGGCCCCCGCGTTCCATAAGCTCAGTGACGATATTTGGGAAAAACCAGAGCTGAACTATCAGGAACGTGCTGCCTCGGCGGCGCACGAGGAAATACTGCGGGCGCAGGGCTTTCGAGTTCAAACCAATGTTGCCGGCTTACCAACAGCGATAATGGGCGAAGCCGGTAAAGATGGTCCAATTGTCGCCATTCTGGGCGAGTTCGACGCACTTCCCGGGTTGAGTCAGGAGGCTGGGGCTTTGGTTCACAAGCCACTGATTTCTGGAGGCAATGGGCACGGATGCGGCCACAATATGCTCGGGTCAGCGGCCTTACTTGCAGCCACAGCAATCAAGGACTGGCTGGCGGCAACAGGCCAGAAGGGTCGCGTACGCTACTACGGATGTCCCGCGGAGGAAAATGGCTCAGGTAAAGGGTTCATGGTGCGAGCTGGCGTGTTTTCTGATGTCGACGTAGCAATATCTTGGCACCCGGCCGATTTCACGGGAGTATTCAAGCCGACATCGCTGGCTTGCGTTGAAATAGATTTCACTTTCGATGGCCGGGCCTCACATGCGGCGGTGGCGCCGCATCTGGGACGAAGCGCGCTCGATGCGGTCGAGTTAATGAATGTCGGCGTAAACTACATGCGAGAGCATATGCCATCGTCGGCGCGCGTCCACTACGCGGTCACTGATACTGGCGGCAACGCGCCGAACGTCGTGCAGGCTCGCGCTTCCGTGCGCCAGCTCATTCGGGCGATCAACCTCAATGAGATGTGGGATCTAGTCGGCAGGGTAAAAAACATTGCGCAGGGCGCCGCACTCATGACGGAAACGCGCGTCGAGGTGAAGCAGCTCTCAGGCGAGGCAAATCTTGTTGGTAACCGTCCGCTCGAGGAGATTATGCAGGCTAACCTCCTTCGGCTTGGCGGGCCGGGCTTCGATGCAGCTGATCGTGCCTATGCCGCGCAAGTCCAGAAGACATTTTCTGCTGAGGACATGCGGACTGCGTACGCTCGTTATGGCATGAACCCACAAGAAGGTGAATCGTTGAGCGAAAGAATCTTTCCGCTCGACTATGTTGGCGAACATCTGGTCGGCTCGACGGATGTAGGCACCGTCAGCTGGGTTGTGCCGACGGTGCAGTGTCGGGTGGCCTGTTTTGCGGTAGGAACGCCAGTACATTCCTGGCAACTTGTGGCGCAGGGCAAGATGCCGGCGGCACACAAGGGATTGACACACGCCGCGAAAGCCATGGCAAGTGTTGCTGTCGATATTTTCAGCGACATCGGCCTTCTGGCTGCAGCCAAGCGCGAGTTTAAAGCGTTTCGCGCAAAGAACCCATTCAAAAACCCCATTACGGAAGAGGTTGTGCTGCCACTTGAGATAGCCGCGCGTTGATGCGCGGTTAGAATGCGCAATTAATCTGCAACGGCGCGCCTCACAGGCGGGCAACGAACTCGAGCGAATTGCTGTAATTAGGCGAATTGTCCGACAGACTATCAATGCGCGAATGAATAAGCAATTTTTGTCAATGGCCCGTGTCGCCTTCAGGCGAGCCGAACAGCGGCAAAATGTCGTGCTTCCGGCCTATCGCTAACGACGATGGCCGCGGCCTGTGCCCTGGATATCGCCGGCACGGCGTGAACTCCAAGGCAGCGAGCGTCTTTCCCGGCTGCTGGCGCTTTCGCGGGATCGCGCTCAATGCGCCGGCGATCGAGCCAGCGCGTGTCCGCTAGCGCGGCGATGAAGCATGCGGAGGAGCAGCCTAACTCCCGGGGGAGTTGCGGCCGGATCACTTTACTAGCGGGCAATCGCAGTTGATTGAGAAGTAGGCCAGCGTGAGGGGATCGACAACGTGGTCCCCCACACTTCCCGTCACATAGGCAGCTATCGGTGCATCCAAGGCGCCCGAGCGCAGTAAAGCGAACGTTTGATGTTAGGTGAGCGTCACGAAGGGATCACCGGTGCCCGGGCTTGACTTGCGCGGAATGCTCTGGATAGCGCGGTTGGGATGATTGACGCTGCCGTTGCGCGGTGATGGGGTGATCTCG
>NZ_JBUYWT010000025.1:0-118404 GCF_055264925.1 Bradyrhizobium sp. KZN70725 | reverse complement strand
TCGCGCCAAGAAGGTGATGATCGACAAGGAGAACACCACGATCGTCAACGGCGCCGGCAAGAAGGCCGACATCGACGCCCGCGTTGCCCAGATCAAGGCGCAGATCGAGGAGACCACCTCGGACTACGACCGTGAGAAGCTGCAGGAGCGTCTCGCCAAGCTCGCAGGCGGCGTCGCGGTGATCCGCGTCGGCGGCGCGACCGAGGTCGAGGTGAAGGAGCGCAAGGATCGCGTTGATGACGCGATGCACGCGACCCGCGCGGCTGTCGAGGAAGGTATCCTGCCGGGCGGCGGCGTCGCCCTGCTCCGTGCCTCCGAGCAGCTCAAGGGCCTGCGTACCAAGAACGACGACCAGAAGACCGGCGTCGAGATCGTGCGCAAGGCGCTGTCCTGGCCGGCCCGCCAGATCGCGATCAACGCTGGCGAAGACGGCTCGATCGTGGTCGGCAAAGTGCTCGAGAACGAGCAATATTCTTTCGGCTTCGATGCCCAGACGGGCGAGTACAGCAATCTCGTCTCCAAGGGCATCATCGACCCGACCAAAGTCGTGCGCATCGCGGTCCAGAACGCGTCCTCCGTGGCAGCTCTGCTGATCACCACGGAAGCGATGGTCGCCGAACTGCCGAAGAAGGCCGCGGCGGGTCCCGCAATCCCTCCCGGCGCCGGCATGGGCGGTATGGATTTCTGACGCCATCCATCAAAGGGTCGGCACATGCGGAGCCCTGGCAGGGATGCCAGGGTTTTTAGCTTCGGGCGAACCATCTAGACACAATTTGACCTGGATCGGCAGGTGGCGTCGAAAGCCGCATCGGTCATCCATGTCAGGAGCGGTTGGCCCGACCAAGCTGTCTGGTCTGACGCTCTGTACCTCGGCAGGGCAAAAAAGGAGCCCAGCTTGTGACGGAACCCTGGCTTGCGGGCCATTCGGCCTGACGAAGCTGCCACTGTTCATTCGAGTCTTTCGAAGAACCTCATCTGAGCAGACGCATATCTGGTGCCAAGCTACAGCTTTCACCTTCCGCCTACATTTACGATTCTGATGCGCAGTCCGAGGCGCCAGATACCGTTCCTGGCTTCGGTCTGACATCTCGTCGCCATCGGGCAGTGAACGGCGTTCAAGAGGACGGCCCCTTCAATTTCGCAGCGCATTTTCCCGGTATCGAAATATCGATCCTGGAGCGACGTAACAGCAAGACATATAATGTAACCGGCGTGAAGCCCCACTTGGTCATCCCTCGGCTAGCTAACCAGCGCGCGATACAGCCTGCCATGAGCTGATCGGTGGAGGTCAAATGCCATGCTTGATGCCAGGCAGGAAGGCGACCCCTATTGTCGCGTTTAGGTTAGGTGATCACTGGAGAGCGGCGACAGTGGACTGGCGAGGAGAGGGCCCCAGATCGGGTGTCCGATCTTGATCGTCGCACCATAACGCGGCGCCACACTTCGTATGATCCGGTAGAGCGCGTGGACTGATAGACCGCCTAAAGCGATCTGCTGTGCGCCGACTACATCAGCTTGCAGGACCTCGGTCATTATCCCCAGATCGAATCCGTGCCAGATTTCATCGCAGCCATCCGAAGCACTCTCTTTGAGAGCGGCCGCAACTCATGACGACTTTTGCTGCTATCGTGTGCCCGGCGCGCGCTTTCCGGCAGTGCACCATTTTCAGAGCCGAAAGCCCGCACGCTGCCGCTGGATCGACGCAGTCGAATTCTATGATCTGCGCGCCGTGCCTCTGTCGATCCCCGCAGGCATGAAGTCGATTTGCGCGAGCAGTGCTATTTTTTCTTCGGTCGTCGATTCGCTGGCTTGCGACTTTTAGGCAGAGTCTTCGGTTTCGGCGCGCCCCCTGGGTGGATGAACAAAGAACTCAGACAAATGAACACCCAGCGTTTCGGCGAGCCGGTCGACAAGATCGGTTGTCGGGTTCGCAGATTTCCTCTCGAGGCCACTCATATATGAGCGGTCAATCGTGAGCGGAACGGTCAACCACGTTGTCGCCATAGCGGGCCGAGATCGGGATCGGAACGATCGAGGTAAAGCCGAGACCGATCGCGGAAGCCAGATAGTTGGCGACGATCCGATCGAAAGCAACCTTGCTATATGCGACAAGATCAATCCTGTTCACAGCCAGCACAACATGGCGAATACCGAGCAGCGAACAGATGAAGGAGTGGCGCCGGGTCTGAATCAGCACGCGTTTTCGCGCATCGATTAGGATGATGGCGAGCTGCGCATTCGAGGCGCCGGTCGCATATTGCGGGTATACTGCTCGTGACCCGGAGTGTCGGCCACCATGAAAGAGCGCCGCGGCGTCGTGAAGAAGCGGTGGGCGACATCGATAGTGATGCCCTGCTCCCGTTCAGCCTCGAGCCCGTCCACGAGCAGCGCAAAGTCGATATCATCGGCGCTGCCGTGCCTGAGGCTGTCGCGTGTCACTGCCGTGAGCTGATCGTGGAAGATCATCTTGCTATCGTGCAGCAACCGGCCGATCAGGGTCGATTCTCCTCGGCCACCGAGCCGCACGTAATGAATCGCAGCTGGTCCGTTGCGCCGGTGCGGAGAGGTTTCGCTTTGGAGGTCATCAAAAATAACCTTCCCGCTTCTTCTCCATCGAAGCAGTTTCATCGACATCAATCAGGCGTCCCTGACGCTCCGACACCGTCGCAGTATGCATTTCCGCGAAGACCTCTTCGATGGTCGTTGCATCGGATTCAATAGCTCCGCTCAAAGGATAACATCCCAGCGTGCGAAAACGAATCATGCGCATTTGAGGCGTCGTATCGCAGTTGAGCGGCAATCGCCTGTCGTCGACCATGATCGTCGCGCCACCTCGACGCACCGTCGGCCTTTGCTTTGCGAAGTAGAGCGGGACCGGTATCTTTTCGAGCATGGTATATTCCCACACGTCTAGCTCGGTCCAGGTTGACATCGCGAACACCCGCATGCTTTCACCTTGGCGGATCCGCGCATTGAACAGGCTCCAGAGCTCCGGCCGCTGGTTGCGGGGATCCCATATGTGTCCGGCCGAACGGTAGGACAGTATCCGTTCTTTGGCCCGGCTCTTTTCTTCGTCACGCCGGGCTCCCCCAAACGCGGCATCAAATCCGTAAAGCTGGAGCGCCTGCTTCAGGGCATCGGTCTTCATAACTTGGGTATAAAGCGCCGATCCGGAGTCGATCGGATTGAGTCCGCGCGCAATGCCCTCCTTGTTGACATGCACGATCAGCTCGAGGCCGAGCCGTTTGGCCGTCGCCTCCCGGAAACTGGTCATCTCGCGGAACTTCCATGTCGTATCGACGTGAAGCAAGGGGAAAGGCAATTTTGCCGGACAGAACCGCAGTATGCAGCAGCACGCTGGAGTCTTTTCCGATCGAGTAAAGCATGACCGGCTTTTTGAACTCGGCAACTACCTCACGCATGATTTCGATCGATTCAGATTCGAGACGGCGCAGATGTTTTGGCAGCATGTAAGTTCTTTGGATGCTGGATTTCGGTTCTTCGCCGCTCTGCGGCGCCGGCCCAGAGGAGTAATGCTGGCGGCGGACGGGCCCGGCGCTGCGCGTGGCTATTCAGAAGGTCGAGCGCGCGTTGGGCAGAAGACCGACACAGCCTGAGACCTGTCGCATTCCGCCGCAATGCTGGGGCATCAGCCTCACACCTATTACGTAGATCAGCTCGTTATAGGCTAAGGGCTAAATCAGCCAGCAGGTTTTGATCGCAAGCATGCAGATCACCTAAGCTATATTGATGATCTGCTCAAGCCGCGCAACCTGACCTCGCAAGATCTCGATAGCCGCATCGCGAGTTCGAATAGCATCCAGCCTTGCAGCTCGATCAGCTTCTGACGCCAACAGTGCCTGTTGCAACTGCGTCCTCGGTGAATTGGCCAGCTGCAAATTCTCCTCAAGCTCGGCAGACGACGGATCTTGCGCCTGCACCACGGAGGAGTCGGACGCGGAGCAAAAGTTCTGCGCAACCTGTCGAGCAATGTGGACTTGCCCACCAGATTGAGATGGCCCGGACGATGCCCCCTTGCCAACTCGCAAATCCCACCAGGTTCGGAATACCTGTCGATAGAGCTCAGTTAGCTGAGGTCCTCTATCGACGACCCCGGCTTGCTGTGCACGGAGCAGTTCCGCCTCATATCCGAGTTCTGTCAAGAGCTCGGTGCCAACCAGATCGGTCACGGTTTGCATCTCTTCAATGCTTAGTTGGGATTGCCATGCATCGACAGAGCTTTGGTCGACCGCGTTTCGTTCCAGGATTTTTCGATCTCCGAAGCGGCTGGATCGAAGATAGTCTACTTGTCCAAAGCCTGCCGATGCGTTCGCCGCCGGATCACAGCCGAGTCCAGTCAGCAGGCGTCGAACCTCTTCGTCCGGATGGGCCACAAGCAGTTCGTATCGCACCAGCTGTGTGTGCGGGCGCGTGCGCTGCGCCGCCAATCTGGGAAGGCCTAGAACCAAATCGGAAAGTGCAGATATCAAGACATCTGGCACGCGGAGCACGAGATCGGCGAGACTGGACACGCTGAGCGAATAGGAGCTTTCCGCCCGAAGCGGGATTCCCCACGTGGATTTCAGTGAAGCCGCGATGGCATAGGGATTGCGCATCAGAAGGATGTGTGGCGCTCGCGGATAGACACGTTCAAGAAATTCAAGCGCTGCCCAATAGCGTGGCGTTTTGTCTATGATGATCCGCTTGCCTGCTGCTGCCAGATACTGACCATATGCTGCGTCGGCGAAAGCGCGATCGGCAATCGTCCGATCGATACGCGCTAGGAATTCGGAGTTTGCGCCCTCAATCAAGGAGGGTCCTGCCGGGTGGCCTTGGTCCACCCTGCCAAAAGCCTCGAGCGCCAGCATCAACCAGGGTTCAGGCGGAGCCGCAATTTCTGGGTGTTGCTGGAGCAGATGCGCCAGGAGCGTCGTCCCCGATCGTGGAAGTCCAAGCAGAAAGCAGACCGCGGGCGGACGGTTAAAAGTACCATTCATAATTCAGACCTCATGCTTCAGCAGCGAATTCATAGCGCTCGTTCGACTGAGCGAACCCAGCCGCGGGGCTGGGGCGCGTACTCATAAAGTTACGACAATACCGGGCGTCAGGTCAGTTGTCCGCGCAGTTCCGGTTCAGGTGATCAAGCGGGATTGCGGCGCAACCATCCTTCATTTTGAGACCGTCCCGCATGTTGAGAGCAAGAAGTGTAATGTTTGTTGCGCCCGCGACGAGCTCGATCGCCTGCACAGCATAGAACGTGGCATCGAATTCTGCCGCCTGAGCCTTGGACGCAAGGAAGAGCGCAGAGGGAATAAGAATCAGGATGCCGTTTCCTGTAACAAATGGCATGCGCTTGAATTTGGCCGCGATCAGTCCGGCCCGGCGCCCCTTTGCCAAGATGACACCTGTACCACCGGTCGCAGCGAGCGCCGGAATCAGCAACAAGAAACCCCACGGTATGGTGCTCTTAACCGCTGCAACTGTGGCATGGAACGCGAACAGCTCACTGAGTACCGTCGATAGCCAAAATGTGCCGATCGTTGCGATAGCCAAGGCGCCAGCGACAGGATGGATCAACTTGATCATGAGTATCTTCACTTCCTAAAAACAGCAGGGCTAGGCAACGCAGATGCCGGGCACGGCAACTTTCTGGAACAGATGAGGGGAAGCTATCGCCGAGGCCGGATAGCTGGCGATTTTTGCTAGAAAGTCAGGATGGGTGAAGGCCGCGCGGAAGTGTGCGGTGGATTCCCAGACGGCGTAGTTCAGATAGGTCGAGCTGTCGCCGAGAGCCCTGTGCAGCTGAGTGGAAATGAAGCCCGGCTGTCGCTTCATGAACGCTGCGTCATCCTGCCAGGTCTTGAGAAAAGCCGCCTCATCGGCCTTGTCGAGAGTGAATGGGTTCACCAGGACGACAGAATTTGCCTCAATAGCGATCTGGCGGTCGATCGGGAAGGAAGGGTCGAGTGGGCGTAGCAGCGACATGAGTGCCTCCATGGCTATTTAATCTGTGATGCCTAATTGGTATTATGACTACGTAACAAATTGACGTCATGATGTCAATATAACGCAATGGTGACAAATGAAAAGAGCCAAGCGAACCCCCGAGGGTGACGCCCTGACCGACCTTGTTCTCGATCTGTTCAGGCTCGACAGCCTACTTCTGACGGCCGGCGACCGTCTAGTCGCTCCGCTTGGCCTAACAAGCGCACGCTGGCAGGTGCTTGGCGCCATTGTGTCCGCCGAACGTCCCCAACCAGTCGCTTGGCTCGCTCGCGACCTCGGCGGCAATCGTCAAAACGTGCAGCGGATTATCAATGATCTGCACAGGGAGGGCCTCGTATCTTTTGAGGTCAACCCGCATCACCGACGGGCGCAGCTCGTCGTGCTCAATGATAATGGACAGCGCGCCTTCGAAGCCGCAATGGAATTGCAGGCTCCCTGGATCAACGATCTTTCAGAAGGGCTGTCGGTCAAGGATATACGGATCGTCCATCGCGTGATCACGGCCTTGCGAGATAAACTTGAGGGCAGCCGTGAGGACAAGTCGGGCTGACATGGCTAAAGCATTGTGCTCGGCCCGTCGCCCGCGATTCATTCCATGCGGACCAATGCTCATAACGACAGGTTTGCCGTCCCGTGACTTCGCCTGAACAACGAACAACCTCGCAACGACTCTGACGTCTGTAAAGCCGGCGTTCTGGAGGTCTTGTCGAATACGACGGCTTCATCCCACGCCGACCTGGCGCACCGAGAGCCTCGACTCTCCATCAGAGCCGAGGTTCGCAAATGAAGCCTATGACCGCCTGCACCTAAGATGCGGATGAACTCTTCTTTTGTAGATCAAGCCACCTTGTCAGCTAGCGTCTTCAGCGCGTGGCCGAGAGGACGCGCAAGCTCCCTGAATACGCGGCCTGGCTGTAACACTTCGCCGATGGTAGCCGTGCGTCCGGATGTCTTCGCGGATTTGCTCGCTCACCGACCGTACGACGCGTTTCTTCCGCCAGTTCCTGTTGAAATGGAGCGGAATGGAATCGCCCCGAGGAACGACGAGAAGGTCGTTCCGTTCGTTCACGTAGATATCGTACATGGATCCTCGCTCCCCGACGAACATAGGCCGATGCTCAAGCGGTTTGGTGACTTTGACGACACAGTCGCGAGAAAGCCACATGAGCCGCTTTGCTCATCGAGAGGGTGACAATCATGCCGCCGCCTCCACGGCAATGCGGCGCCGAGCGTGAACTAACCAAGTCGCCGGGAGAATCCCGCACGCGGACATCGAAAGACGCCTCGGCGTCTTCCTCAAGTTCAATTTCCACGTCGGTCTTCAAATTACTCAGCATGCTGCGGCAATAACCTGCAACGTAGTGAGCGAGAGGAAGGCCTCGGGGTCTACAAGCAGCTTGCCGACCACCCTTTTGACGTCCCCTGGAAAGCGGCCCCAGCACCTCTGGGGGCCAAGGGCCGGTACGGGGGCCGCCATCTCGCCTGACTCAGGGATAAGAGACGGGCAGCCTGAAAATAAAGAGCGGGCCAAACTGGGCAATCAGCATATGTGAATCTCAGCCACGTTTTCCAACGAGAAGCGATCGTAGCAGACCTTGCACCCCGCACCAAAGCGGCGGCTGACTCGCTTCTGAACGTTGGGCCCCTCTGTCGCGAGGTCGGCGCAGCGTCTCGGTTCGAAATCGCTCCGACATCGATCGGGCCGGACTTCGTAAGGCTCGATGTGGGGAATCACCGGTGCCCGTCGGCGGGACGGTCCGGGTCGCCGCGTGGCAGACCGCAAGTCTGATCAAGACTCTTCCGCTTCGCAGAACTCTGCTGAGAGCGCGGTGCCACGAGCCTGCACCACGTTGTTCGCTCATCGGGGAAGCGGACAACGCCAGGCGCCACGTTCTAATGCGGAGTAACCTGCTCCTCAGAACCTGCGGTGCGCTCTGACCGGGCGTCCTGTTGCCTAGCGTCCCCCGCACAAATTCTGGGGGCTCTGGCGAGCGAGCTATACCAATGTGTATTCGGGCCAGCCGCAGGGATAATTGGCATAAAGCGCAGAGGCAATCATTCTGGCGGCATGGCTATGTCCTCTCAAGTTTGCGCCCTTTTCGAGGAGGCACCGGAACGCTCAGCCGGAGTTCGGGCTTCCAGCCTATACTCCAGTCTGATCGATGACCTCAGTCAGTTAAATTTCGCAGACGCGGATGACCGTCGAGCATTCCCTCCGACCCTACATAGCATGCTGACGAGGCATGGACTGTTCGGGCTCACCATACCCGCAGATCGCGGCGGATTGGCTCTTTCCTTGCAAAAGGCCATCGAGCTCATCTCTGCCACTGCATCTTTCGATGTCTCCGCTGCCTCTACCCTCGTCATTCATAACTTCCTAGCCTTGCCCTGCATCGAAGCGGCACCGCATCTCCCCAACCAAGAGCAGGTCATACGGGGTGCAACACGCGGCGATCTTTGCGCTTTCGCTTTGACGGAGCCTGGAGCAGGTTCTGCCCCGAGGCACATAGAAGCTTCGGCTTTCATGCATGAAGATAAGGTTCGCATCTGCGGTCGTAAAATTTGGATTGGCCTCGCTGACTGGGCCCGGTGGATCGTTTGCTTTGCGCGAGCTTCCGGTCATGATGCTAAAGGTCGCCTCGTTGGTGTACTGGTTGATAGGCAGGCTCCCGGCCTTAAAGTCACGCACGAGCATCGCACCCTGGGTTTGCGTGGAATTATACAGAATACTCTCGAGTTCCAGGATGTCGAGGTGCCACGTGCTTACGTGCTTTCTCGCGACCAAGACGGTTGGGGCGCCGCGGCATCCAGTATGAACCGCGGCCGGATAGGTGTGGCTGCGATGGGCCTTGGCGCCCTTGAGCGCGCGATCCAGGTCGCGGCTTCATATGCAAATCATCGTCGCCTAGGTAAGCTGCGCATGATTGAGAACAGCTATATAGAGCAGCTGTTTGGGCAGATGGTACTTCGCCGCGAAGTCGTGAAGGCGATGCTTACGGCATCCTGCCGACTCGTCTCTGGGCAGGGCTCTCCCAATATCCACCTTGCGTCGGCAACGAAGGTACTGTCGTCCGAGTGGTGCGGCCTTGTCGCCGATCAATGCGTCCAACTGTTGGGTGGCCGCGGGTACGACGAGGGGACGCCCTTAGCCAAAATCTATCGTGACACTCGTATTCTCCGCATCTTCGAAGGTCCGACGGAGACGCTTTTATCCCATCTTGGCCGCTGTCTTCTTTCCAGAGCCACACGCGACGAAATAGCCGATCTTTTTGTCTCTCTGGGCGCGGTGTCAGTCCATGCGCACGCCGTTGAGGAGCTCCGCGGCCTCAATGAGACAGACGGTGCCGTGCTAATCTATGCAGGTTGGCTCACCACATTGGGATTAGCGCAAGCTGTCATGACTGCTGGCACTTTCACTGCCTCGGACTGTGCCACAGCGGCGGCTGATCTGGTCAGCACCGAACTAGCTGCTGTGCGTTCTCGCGCGCCGACACGCCTAAGTGTCGAACGCCGCACTCGTGCCAGCCAGACGCTGGACAATTTTCTTCAAGACGTGGCCTGCTCCATCCGTTCCCCTGTTCTCACAGACGATTACCTTAAATTGGTACAATATGTCTAACGTTCAGCCACGAGGTGGAGTGGAGGCGATGTGCCACACAGGCATTGCGGATGCGCCGAGTCTCACCTCGACCATGACCTGACCTTGTCAGCGACAACAAGCCGCTGACCACGCAAAGCTGCCAGTTCATGATGGCGCGACGCGTCAGCCTTGAGCGCACTCCATCACCGACCCGCCGGACGAAGGATCCACGATCGCGCGGCGGGGGACTTTCCGTTGAAAACGATCGGGTGGCTCCCGCAGCATTTTCGCTCTGGACCGTTGCTTGCTCTCGGTGTCCGCATTTGAGACGACATTGAACGGCATACGCTTGCTAAGGCTCGCATCCGCGTAACAATCCCTACTTCACTGAATCGATGCTCAAAACTGACTTGCATTTCATCTTTTCTGCTGATGCCTACGACGAAGCAAGCGTCGTCCCCCTCTCCCCGCTCAGCATGTCTCGCAAGACGAACGCGAATAACCTTCACACCCGCTCGTTACTGAAATGAAGGAAGTTACAGACGTCAAAGTACTTCGCCTCATTCAAGCGGAATCCAAATGCCGATATTCGGCTCGTCAGAACACATGGATCGAAAGCAAACGCCTGGAAGCCGTTCGAGCAATCTAATCGGACGTAGTCATCTGTCCGCACGACAGCCTGAACGTTTATCCCGCAAAGATCATAATATTCTAGCCGCGCCGCGGTCGCTGTCTCGCTGATTGAAAAGAGCGACAACGCGAGATCAAAGGGCGTCTGGCACATTAGCGTGAGAAATTCCATTGGACGATCCATGGTGCCAAGAAAATTGAACGGCAGAATGCAAAGCACTCTTCCGTCGTATCGCCGCATGATCTCAACGACCAGACGCGTCCTTTTAAAGAATTTGTTGGCCTCACAGCGGACAACAGCCCCGTTGTCCTCCTTCAATCTTCGTGCACGAGGTGGATTGATATCGATACCAAGGTAATGACTGTCATCGTTCTTGATACCGATAAGGCGGTAGCCACTGCAACCTACCTCAATAATTAGCCGGTATGTGGTCGAACGCAGGAGCTCAAGACAGAAGGCTCTCTCACGTTCATGGAACTGACGCACCCGAGCGGTGAAGTAGCCCGGACGCATGAGACGTATGCCTTCGTCGCCCAGATAGATCGCTCGATTCACTTGGCGCGATCGGAATGCAGAGGAGTTCACTGGCACCTCATCTGATTCCGCTTGCCCGAAACATAAAGTCTGCGACATCGGCGTCCGATCGCTGTAGTCAGTTCATCGCTCAGCATGTTCGCGGCCAAAGCCACATCTGCGACCGTCTGCTCGGGGCAGATCAGGTCGACCATTGTACCCGGCGCAGTCGAACTCTCGGGCAGATCCGTCACATCGATGCTGATGAGATCCATCGAAACGAAGCCGACGATTGGCGCGCGAGCACCATATATGAAGACATGACCTCGATTGCCGAGGCTGCGGGGGAACCCATCTGCATAACCAATAGAAGCGGTCGCGACACGCATCCGTCTCTTCACTGGGTATGACCTGTGGTATCCGATCGCTTCCCCGACCTTTACCCTGCGACATTGAATGATTCGCGTTCGCAGACGGACGACTTGCGATGGCCTGAAGTCGGGATCACCGGATATGGAAAGGCCGAGAATTCCTCCACCCGACCGTATGAGGTCGAAATGAAATTCACATCCGGCAAATAGTCCCGCGGAGTTCGATAGCGAAAGGATGGCTTTGGGAAACAGATAGGTGAGTTTACGGAACTGATACAACTGTTGCCGACTGATTTCGTCGCGCCACTCCGCGCAGGCGAGTTGGCTCATGAACAGGACGACAGGCAGATCCGACAGTACCCTTTCATTCTCGGCGGCTTTTTGCAGCTCATCTATGGGAAACCCCAGTCGAGACAAGCCCGTGTCGACATGGATACCTGCGGGCAACAGCCGGTTGCGAAGGCGGCAATGCCGAAGCCATGCATCCAGCTGTTCCCTGCTGTTCAGGATCGGCAGCAAATCATGGTGCTCAATAGCCGCCTCCAAACCGGGCATAGCTCCGTGAAGCAGGTAGATCTTCGCAGATAGTGGCAGTACCTTGCGCAAGGCCGCGCCTTCTTCCACATCGGCCACGAAGAAATGCCCGCAGCCAAGCCGCGCAAGAAACGGCGCTATGCGCAGCGCGCCAAGGCCGTAGGCGTCTGCCTTGAGAACTGCGCCGCAAGCGCTTTGGGGCGCCAGCATCCGAAACTTCCGGTAGTTAGATTCTATCGCGCCGAGATCAACAACCATGGTCGATCTCGATGTGTTGGCATAATCGGCATCTGACGGATTATCAGAGAGATTGGAATTGAGACCAATCACATCCGGCATATGCCACCCTCATGTGCCCGTACTGGCGTGTTTATCCGCACAATATAGGGATCGTACCGCCTCTTGCGCACATGCTGGCCCAAAGCGAAACCCATTACCCGAGCCACCGCCGATCACATGCAAACCTGCGATATCTTTCGCAGGACGGGAAAACGGGACACCATCCACCGAATAGCAGTCGCAAAACACACGTGCTGACGCCACCGCTGGCACCTCGGAGGAGAACCACTTGGCCAGAATTGCGTTGGCACGCGCGAGATCATCCGAACTGAGCCGCAGTTCATCGGTGACCGGCTTTACATCCCATTCCTGCGAGGTAAAGCTAAACAGCCAGTATCCTTGCTCGATCATGGGAATGAGGAACGCGTAGTCATCGAACAGCCCGATCATTGGACAGTTCGCCGTGGGCCGTGCGGCCAAATGGAGCGCGACGACCTTCTTAACTCGCAATCCCGATTCGTCCGTTAGGTGCTGACGCAACGGTGACCCAGGTAACCAGGGCCCGATTGCGAGAATGGCCCGCTTCGTCGCGAGTTCGCTGTTATCAGAGGTCTGGAGAAGAATATTGCGCGGCCCCTTCCGTATTCTTGTAATCGATGTACGCTCGCTTATTGAAACCCCTTCGATCTTGAGCCTTTGAGTCAGATCCTGAACAATGGAATCGACTTGACAATACGAACCACGATCTAACACGACGGCCACATCGCCGGGGACCGAGAACTGCGGCAGCGATAATAGCCTCTCGACAAGAACGAAGGATGTTGATGGAGTCAGGTGGCCCACGCTGCTCTGTCGCGCGAGTTCGCCGGGATTGCGCGTCAACCAAAACACATCACAGTCTCGTCCCTTGGGCCATTGTCCGTCGGGATAGATCCCGCGCCAGAATTTCGAACCACAGTCGATGAGGCTCCTTTCCTTCTGGTTACGACAGATGTTGATCTGGATCCCAGGCGCAAACCGGCTCGTACCAGATCCAACGATATCTCGTTCGGCGATGACTATTCTTTTTTCCGGGCGATCGCTCGCTGCGATGAAGGCAGCACTGAGGCCCATAACGCCAGCCCCGATGACTACGAGGTCATAGATATTGTCAGTCATTGACCTTGTTTCCAGGATATGGAGAAGGCGCTCAGAACTTCGCTGCCACTATTCCGCAAATGATGGGTCTGATTTGGTCGCAGAAGCACCAGATCGCCGGCCTTCACGGCCAACTCACCATCGTCGGTCACTACGTGACCGCGCCCGCTCGTGATTCGCCAGATCTCGGTGGAAGGATGAGAATGAGGTGCCGACACCGCAAGTGGATCGAGGCGGAATTCGATGAATTCGACCGGAACGGTGATATCCGGATCATCTATCCCTTTGACGTCCTGTACCAGTACGCCGGGGCTATATACCGTTACGTCCCCCAAAGTCATCAGCTGAGCATTCTTCATGGTGTATCTCCGATCATGCAGCTGGATCGCGGCATGCTACCCATTGTGATCCTCAACGGGCGCTCTCGGGCACCGCACCATTCCACTTGAGAGCCCCTGTTGCAGGTCCGCAATCGTAAGCCACCCGACCAATGATCGAGTTGAGCACCGTTGAGGCCCGCCAAGGAACCAAACTCAGATTTGTGTCGGCGATGCCATGTTGAAATCGTGCGCCATTCTGGACGTATAAGCGGCAGCTTTCGGGGCCATCAAACCGGGCCCTGAACTCCTTGCCGACCACGATCTCCCGAGAGCCACCAGGCGCATTCACAATCGAAAGCCGGTTTGCGACCGGCTCCAGAAAGGGAGGGATCTCGGTACGATAGCCCGTGGCCAGCACAATAATGTCAGCGACGTGTTCTGCGCGAACGCCGGTGGCCTGCTGACGCACCCCCAAGCGAAATGGAGATATGGCACGCAGCTCATCAGCCATTGTGTCGACGCGTATTTCGACCCGAGCGGGATACGAACCTCGACAAACTTCGCGATCGTAAAGTGCGTTGTAGATCGCGCGCAGTGTCGATGGGTTGACGCCATCGCTCGCCAAAGCTTGCTGTTCAAGGGTTTGCCTTCTGGCGGCTTCGCTTTGCTCAAGGAACCATCCCCCATACTGTGGAAAGAACCACTCATTGACGAAGGGACTATCTTCCAAAGCAAATATGCTTGCGCGGCGCGTGACCCAGGCCAGAGCTTCCAGCGCGCCGCATGCACCAGTTAGCAGATGAAGAAATATTTCTGCTCCGCTTTGGCCACCACCTACCACAACAACACGCTTGCTGGAGAACTCGCGGCGCCGCAGGAGGAAGGTACTCGCGTGAAACACCTGATTCTCCGGTGCATTTCTGCTCCAGTCAGGAACAGAGGGCACCCGGCCTACGCCAACCACTGTCGTACGGGTCTGATAATTGCGGCGATTGGTAGCGATACTGAACGCCTCGCCGCGTAGTTCGACTGAAATAACCTGTTCGCCGAATTGAACGTTCGCTAACTTTTCTGCTGCCCATTTCAAATAATCTTCAAATTCATCCCGGCCAACCGAAGCGATTCCTCGAACAATGGCTTGATAAAGCCGTCTTTTCTCGTGCAGGTAGGCGAGAAAACTATATGCACTGGTGGGATCTGCCGGTGTTACCAGGTCCTTTAGGGGGCTGGTTTGCATGAAAGCCCCATCTAGAAGCAAACCTGGATGCCAATTTAGCGTCTCCGATCTTTCCAGGATGTGTAAGGAAATTTCCGGAATCGGGGCCGCGAGCGCTGCCAGGCTCAGATTCGCCGGGCCTGCGCCGATTGCCGTTACCTGATGGCCGCCGCCCTTCTTTGACATCACGCTATCCGCAAGATGAGGCACTTAACGCTCCCGGCTGGTCGAAAACACTTGAATTGCGAGAACGATTCCATTGCCACCGACAAGCATCATCATGCTCTTCAGCAGATCATCGAAGCTGTGGGCGCCCACGATCTGCCCGGCGATATACGGAAATCCGAAAAGGCCAACGAAGTAGGAAAGCGTGAAGACCTGAGACGCAACCGCCAATGATGTCCCGTCTGTACCTGCAATGAGCACAACCATACCGTTCAGAGTCGAATAGCTAAGTCCGTATCCAAGGGCGAACAACGCTGTACCGAGGATGTAGATCTCCGCACTCCTTGCATTCATCAAAAGCAAGAATAGTCCCGCCATGGTGCACACGATGAGAAGCGCAGCGACCCACTCAAGCCGGACCTTTCCGATGACCGGCGCCACCGCGAAGCGCAAGAAAACGGCTGTCAACGTGAAGACTAGAAAGAATGTATCGGCGGATTGCCCCCGCGATGAAGCGTAAAGCGTCTGGAACGTGGACAGACCGGAAAACACGCATGCGCCGATTCCGATCATGACGATCGGATAACGAGTATTCGACTTGAAAGCCTCCCGCACGCCCTCAACCGTGAGTCGAACAGCCGCCATTTTGATCTGGGGAGCCCGCGCCAGTGCCCTGCCGGCCAACTCCAGCAGCATCGCGCCAACGAGACATGCAGCCGCGAATAAAGAGTACGCTGCGATATAGGATCCGAAAAGCTCCACGAGGGTGCGCGCCAGGGGAACAGCAAGTCCGATCCCCAGCATCTGGGATCCGGAAAGCAAGGTGAGATACTTGACACGGGCCGCAGGCCGCACGCGTTCCAGGATTTGAAGCGGCGCCAGCATATAGAAGATTGACCATCCAATGCCGAGCGAGAGCCCGCCGAAATAAGCGAGGAACATAAAAATTGGAGCCGCTGCAAAACAGATCATTGCAATTGCCATCACCACGGCAGCAAGGATGATCGTTCGCATCACCCCACATAGATCGGCGATCCGGCCAGCCACAAGCGAACATAGTATTGTCGCGACCGTACCGGTCGAAATAACTGTCCCTGCTATGGATGCGCTCTGTGGAGCCGAGCGCAGAGCATCTACGAGAAAGAAGCTCGCCCCATAGGACGCGGCCACATTGATGCTACCAAGCATGAATGGAATCGAGACCTCGAGCGGCACTTCATCGGGCAATTTCTCGGCGGCGACAATGTTCGCTGCGGCTCTCATTGGGCAACTTTTCCCGGAAGGCACCGATCAATGTCTGCGGCCGTCAAGCTGCGCCCATCGATTCTTGGTGCGCTTCCGCTTCGTTCGGATGAGGGTCGCGTAGCGTAGGCTGCGATGGGATGTCCTTGATGGCCGAGCCAGTGCCACAGAGCTTCTGTTATCCTGGGCATCAGCGGCCAACCCAGTATGCTGAAGCCCATCAGCCATGTGTAAGCGATCTGATGGTTCGGATTGGAATCAAGACAATCGAGCCATTCGGTCACCGATCTGGACGCGTGCGACACGCGCAGATGATCTAGCGAGAGAGCTGCGCTCTGTTGGTTGTACAGTCGGTTCAGCGTGATCATCATCGCATTATCTACGTGACACGCGGCAGAAGCGGGCATCGCGTTGATGATGTCCGCACAACGATTGATGACCACAGCGCTCTTGTCGAGAATCGCATTATAGCGATCAATCAGTTGCTTCGGGATCAGATCGGTCTCCGCTTCTTCGGGGCAGATTTCCGACAGACACACTCTGAGAATATCGATACATATATCCGGCACTTGAGCGATTTCACCCGCCCAAATCACGTGGCCGCGACTGGTAGAGAACTTCGATCCGTTCAGCCGAATGAAATGATTAAAGAAAATTCGGTCAAATTGACGAAATGACTCCTGACCCAATGCACATCCGGTAACTCCCACGAGCATCGGGATCGTATTGTCGATGCCGGTCGCGCCGATCAAGAAAGTATCGGAATTGCGCGCAAAGGCACTTGGCGTGCCGGATGCCTCCGCATCTTTATGCCCACAATAGAGGGAATGAGCGTAGAGCAACGAGGAGTAGCTAAACAGGATCTGACGTGTGTTGAACTGCTGCGAATTCCAGGCCAATCCATGCAGGCCAGGAACGGTCAACCGCATTTGTTGCCCTTTGCGTGCGATATAGCGCCTCCCTATCTCCACAAAGCCAGGTTCGATAGCCGCATCGTCCCACGCCCGGACGAGTTGTTCGTTTCGTGTGATTGAGAGAAAGGCAGAGATGTTATCTGTCCATTCTACGATCCGTCCTCGCCTCGACACCGGATTTCGCGCTTCATCTGGCTCGAAATGATCTCCACACTGTTCGCAGAAGAAGCTCCCTGCGGATGCTTCGCATACGGGGCAGGTTGCGCCAAACCAGGCTCCAATGCAGAAACGCTCTTCCGTTGGCGTCAGAGCAGAGCCCGCATCGTCGACGGGTAGCCGCGCTGCGCGAAACTCCAGCGATCCTGCTGCAGATAACGCATCCATGAGCGCGTTGCTGACATTGGAAAACCGCCGAAGATTTTTGCCATGGGCTGGATCATCGAAATGATCGAAAACGATCCCTAGTGAGGCGAGATCATGAGCAATCCCGACATGGAAGCCATGAGCCAAGTCCGACGGGTCGATGTTCTCGCGCGCTGCTCGGACTAGAACATGGTTCTCGAAACCGTCGGTCGTCAGACCGGAGCGAACATGATGCCCTGCCCTCTTCAGGTGCCTTTGTACGACGTCCATTCTGAGAAATGGCCCGGCAGCGTGGCCAAGATGTGCTCTGCCATTAGCCGTCAAGTTGACGGGCGAGATATATACGTCGGCGGGATTCGTGTTCGCTACGTTTAGCGGCGTGATGATTGGGCTTCTTCTCATATCTGCACAAATGACATCCAGGAACAGATCCTGAAAACACCCGAATAGACATCCAGATAATTCGCCACGACAACGGGAATACGCGCGCGGCTTGACAGGTTACGGATCCCATCGGATTGCGGATTTCGAGCCCGGGAGTTCAAAGCGTGTCACACACTCTTTGAATACCTCTAGACCCTCTCCTAGCTGGTCGCGTCACGTGTCGATTCACCTCAGCTCGCAACCTTGCCACCCTCTCCACCTCTGCTCAGTCAATCTCGCGGATCGCCCCTGGAGCGATCGAGATGACGCCGTGAAGAAGCAAGCGGCGCGCCAATTCAAAATCGTTGATTTTGCCCATGCCGCGGCCTGCATTTAGGTCGACTACCAACATTTGGTCACGAACCTGACAGGCGGTTCGGCAGGGCCGGCAGGAGTCCGCCACAGGATGTTTTCCCTTCACTCCCTCATGAGCAACGGCGACTCGTGGGAGGGGTAACCGGCCCCGGCCAGGGCGACTGCGAACTCACGATCTACACCGGGCGACCATTCCGGCCATTGCAAGGTTTCAGATGATGCCGCCCAAGCGGACGACCGCGCAGCGATCAAATAGGCCCGCGCGAAAGGGATGCATGCGCTCTCATTGGACGAGATCCGATAGCTTGCTGCGAAACACGGACCTTACCGACCACCCGACTGCGCTTCGGAGCAGGTCGTTTCCGCGCGTCGCCGAGAACCGGCCGGCGAACATGCCGACGTCCACAGGTCGACAAGGCCATTGAAGCCAGCACCAGGAGCTTAACCCTGTTTTTAGAAGGTTGAGACGGCTTCAACCTTGCGCCTCAAGGAGTCGAGTGGTCGCCCCAACTCAACCGAGACCATTCAACAGACACCGTTATTACGCCTTCCCGCGGCGCACAATCCTGGCGTAGGGCGACTCAGCCCCCTTAAGTTTGAGGCAGGCGTCCTCTGTCGTGCGTGAGCTGTCGGTCTTTTCCAAGCAAGCAAGGCAATCTCGCGAACGTACAGCACCTCATGCGCAACCATCGTGACTCTCGGCGCCAAGCTGCTATACCTTCAGGGCACTGCCGGGGCGTGGGCAGCAAATTCGATCTTCGATGGCTTCGGAGTTGGCACCTCAAACCAATGCGGTTTCCGATCTCGATCGTTGCCGTCAGGCAAAACAATTCGCGCGAGGACGTCGGACCGACCTCCGGAGCCCAGATATGTTGCTCACGTCATTCTTTGCGTGACGACCGTGGATATTCGAAGCCTGTTCGGGGGGGTCCTGTATCGGTCGCCGAGGCTTTTGAACAACTCGCCCATCTGGTCTGACCGAACGGTAAATTCTCCATAATTTGGATCAAACAGGGTCGTCATTCCATTCGATGTCGAGGTCGCAATTGTATGCGCGCCACGCGGTTTAAAACGCAGGCTGATCAGATGGACCGATGGATAGTGGGTAACTTCATTCACTATCCGGGCAATTTCGGAGGACGTTCCAAACTCATATCGAGTCTGATTGTTCGCAGGCTCTAATCCCGCCTCACGCAACATTGCGGTTTTTGCCTGAAGGTTGGTAGACTCCACCGCCCTGTCACCTCGCAACAAGGCCTTGAGATCTTCATACCGTTGCTGCCGCACTGCCGCCGAGGCATGGTTTTCAGCGCCCGGTGCCAGCGCGCTCATTCGAGACGATGGACTACTGGCGAGATTGAGGAGCCACTCAGCTGCCAAGCCCACGCAGATGCCATTGACATTGGCGCCAGATAATTCTGCAGTTCTGTATCGGAACAAAGGCTGGCTCGGCTCCGCTGGAGAGGCTGAACTTGAACCGGAAGACAGAGAAGAGGTGGTGAGGTCCGATGAGACCGAGGTGTGAATGTTCGCATCCGAGGTATGAGGCCTGCTGCAGCAGAGCCCCATTTTATCCGACAGCTCTTCGGGAGGCAGGCTGTCTTCCTGCGCGAGATCCGTAAGCACTTGCTCGAAGTTGCTGTTGTCCGCCGACTGACTCAGTTCATCAGCTTGATCGGCGCGCGTGGCTTGGCCAATTACCGGGTTGAACATGGCGTTCCCGTGCCTCCAGCGTATGCTTGCCAGGACCGAGTGGGGCTGGCTGGGCGAGCTCTACCTGCGAATCGTATTGCGGCAAGCTGACGACGAGCTGACGAGCAAGAACAGGTCGAGAAGCCGCCGCATGGCGTCTCTTGGATGGCCACCTTTTCCGCTTACCCAATCCCGGCCGAAATGCCGGCGCCCTGGTCGACGACTTCAAGGATATGGAGTGGTCGGGCACAATCGTCGGAGGATGTAATTTTATCCCGAGCTCGAGTTTGGCGCGGCTCTCCACGCAGATTTGACGCGGAGATGGCCCGATTCTGACGCTGTCGTTCCGTCAATTCGCCAGCACGGATTCGCCGGGCCGGTGCGTTATCATCACCTCCTGCTTCGCTGGGCTGGCAAGCCCGCGATGTCAGGCAAACGGAAGAGCCGACCCCTTCCGTTGCGGTGTGGGCTGACAACAGCGCCGAACCACTGCTTTTGATCGGCCACGCAGACAACTTTAGGCTACCTCATAATGCGGTCGCGCTCATGCGGGCAAACCACATTGCCGCCTCCGATGGGCCGAGCCCAACGACGCCTACAAAGCCCGGTGGCGGCATTGGGATGTCCCGATGAGTTGGCCTCCACAGATGCAGGCAATACCGACTGTTATTTACATATTGCGAATGTGGGGGATGCAGCTGCATCACGCATTCCTCTTCATCCCAGAACAGGTCTTTGACGAAGCACATCTCTTCCCAATTCGGACAACGTCGCGGCGTTGAGACAGCGACATGCTCCCAGCCAGGACGAATTAATCCGCTGATCCTCAGTTCACAGCCGCAAGGTCCCTGTACAACGAACATGCCGCAAGGACCTGATCCTGGAAGGCTGGCAAACTGGCCATATTGTACGCGACCGGCCTCCAGCCTCTCTATTACTTGCGTCCGCACGTTTCCTCCTTTGCTTCGTGGACCGCCTTGAAGTCGATGTAGATGACGTTGTTGTTTTGCAACTCACAACTTGGCGCATGTTCCGTCCTCTTTGGGACGGCGCTCCAATACCATTCTTCAGCGAACCACCTGCTGAGAAAGCCGCAGATGTCCATTACTTGTTCTCCTGTCTTTTTGGACGCTGACGCCCTGCCCAGGCGCTTGCCAGTCCTTGCGGGGCCTTTGTTGCCCGAATGCAAACCGTGCGAGATCCACTCGATAATGACCCGGCGCATAGGTTGAGCATTGCTCCACTCTGGGAAGCTCGGCGGCTATGGGAGCCGACATCTCGATCACCGCACGAGGCCCATGCAGAGCGCCTTGCTCATTGACTGCAGCGTACACCGCTGAACAACGTGCGCATCAGCATACGATGTGGCCTTGAGCTCTCGCGGTTTAGCGCACAATGTTTCGTTGTGCGCGCCGCGTCGATGTTACGCGGAGATGTGCTTGATCCTACGGAGGCGTCGAGGGCCACCACCTCGTCGCCGCCGGATCGACCGTCATGCTTGGCATGCACTCCGAAATGGCCTGACATCTACATTCCATCATCGCTCGCAATACCACAGCATAATTCGCCTATCCTCGCTCAATGCTTCGCAAGGGCGATTGCTGCCTCACCAACTGTCCTGCGATCATTCGCCGCTTTCTGCTCGCCGACTCTGAAACAGGGCCAATGCGTCATCTATGTGACCATGATTGATTCGTCCGGGAGCAAAATCGAAACGGGCTAGCCTCACGCCGCGATGGTTAGGCATAACGTGTCCCTACACCGATAACATCCATGGGTTGATGAGGTCTCGTAAGCTAATGGTCAGAGAAGCTGATTAGTCTATCTTGAGGGACTGCAATCGCGCTGCCATTGGCAGCCCCCTTTGCCGCGTCCCTACAATGCAACTCCCGACCCCTGTTTGCCAAATGTCGCTAGCGAGCTCTTGCCTTCTTTCGATGCCGATGTCGCCTTCCGGACACCAAGGTCGCAACTCCGCCCAAGTGCAGCGAGTTCGTGTCGCCAAACCGAGCGGGTGGCTTGCTTCGCATCAAGGCTGCGCCGGCACTATTCCGCTCGTGGCATGTTGATTGCTGCAGTGAGTCCAGACGTCACTCATCTGGCTATTTCTTTAGTTCCGAGCGATGCACTGCCCGGTGCCCCTCAGCTTTGGTAGCACCTCGTCTAACCGCCCACTGCATGAGAAGGCCATCACGTGGATGCATGCCGGTCGCACCGCAAACAAGAATCCGATAACCCGTGCCATGAAGGAAGACTGTGAGCTTATGAACGATACGATGCATCCGGAGACCAGCCGTTTCCCGCGGACCAGTGCGGCACGTGGTCAATGACTCACTGGCGCGCACCAAAGGACCCGACTGTCAGGCCTTACGACGCCGATTGCCGTTGTTTGCAGGCGCAACGGCGATGGAATCTATGGCCGCTGGCCGCGCTCCTCCTGGGTGCGCTGCTCTGGGCCAGCATTTACTGGATCGTCGCAGCGGTCTTCTTATGAGCCAAAGAAGCTCGCGGAACTGACAAATCACAAGTAAAGCTACGTCGGATGGCACGCGCGTGCACCTCCCGACCTCGGCGATCCGATTGTAGGCCAGGAATATCCCTACCGTCAGTTGGAAGCGGACACTTCTTTCACAGGTCAGCTTTATGCTCCGGCGCGGCTAGCAGGATATGAATTCGCAATTGAGGCAGTAAGACGCCTCCAGCATACCATGCCGAACCAGTTTCGAGGCCACTCAATGTGCCTCGAAGCCGCAAGGCCTATCGTGGACCAAAACGCCAAATCCAGCGCTACTTGCTTGGATGCGCCGATTGCCGAGTGACATTTGCTCCGCGATCGGCGCTGCGGCCGTCCAGCTGAGGCGCGGCTTATCGAGGCCCCGGCAGAGCCCTACAGCTCTCGCTCTGACCATGTTTCGTCCTCACTTCGGCGCGTCTGCCACTCTTGGGCACGCCGTGCCAGCTTATCGTACTCGATCGCAACGTTAAGAAGCCTGTCTCTGGGTTTACCATAAGCGAGTCCTTCCGCCTTTTTTCGCGTTGCTTCCGCGCGGCTTCGCCAGTGGTCGGGCTGGTAGAGTTTACTTTTCGGATTCATGCCGTGAGCATGCAATTTGGACATCAAAGAAATGCGACACCGGCGCTCCGTATAATCACCTAAGGGCTCGCGGCCACCAAAGCGTCATTTGACACCGTAAGAGGATACTCGGTCGATTTGATCCAAGAAGGGACTTGAATCGCACGGAGCGTCAGATTGTACGATCCTGGACAGGTCGGAACCGCCTCCGACAATCCAGACGCTTCCTGCAGGCAATGAGAATAGCGAATGTGTCAAACATCTAAACTCAGCTGGCGAGAGTCGCTTGAGATCTTACGCTTCTGCAGATACGTGCCTGTTCACACGTTATCCGAGGCTACCTCGGCCAGCAGCGGAAGAGATTGGGCCCTTCGATATTTCTACAGAAGGCGCTCTCATCCCAATCGCCGTCTCCACATTAATGTGGAGCGCAGGCCGACTACACTGAACATGACCTGGAGGCGTCTCATCAGGGCTCGTTACGCAGGATCAATTGCGTCATCAGCTATGGCTTGAGCGCACCTGGCTTTTGCTCATCTCTCTGCCTCGATAAGCCCGGCACTAGGCCGCAGGTCATGTTCGATCCCGTATCGCGCCAGCCATGGCAGCAACTATTGGCCGTGAGGTCGGCTGTGCGCAACACCTCAAGACGTGCCACGCCGAATACTTCAGGACATCCAGGCATACAAGAGTCGGCGAAACGAAACTCGCAGGCATTGCACCTGGCGCTACACGTCGACCGGCCGACGGACAGACCATTTTGCGCTTCGCTCAAGACATCGCAGCCCTACCAACCTTAAGGAATGACATGACTCAAGACCAAGGGGCCGGTTTGGCTTCGCTCCTCAAATCCTGCCGCGCCATCGCTCTAGCTGCCACAGTGACTGCTGTAATCCCGTGGCAGGCAAACGCGCGAGATCAAGCTCCGACTCCCGAGGAGAGACAGGCGTGTATGGAGGACGTGTTCCGCCTTTGCAGCAATCACATACCGAGCCACGTCGCTATCCTTGCTTGCCTCAGATCCAAGCACGCCAACCTCAGCCAGCAATGCCGTTACGTGATCTCCTCACGAGATACGGGCAAGAACGGCGGCAACTCGAAGTAGAGGATCGGGTGGCCTGTTCGCCCGCCTCACGTTCCGAGGTAGCCCACCTAGCACGCAGGACGTTCACGCGACGTCGGCTGGAGGCAACGAGCCCGGCCACTCACGACGGTTTGGTCCCTTCATGCATAATTGGATAGGCAAATGCAACAATTGCCCTTCGATACCGTACTGATCGCCAACAGGGGCGAGATAGCCGCCCGCATCGTCAAAACGTTACGTAAACTTGGACTCCGTTCTGCAATTGCCTACCACGAAATAGACGCGAGAACACCCGCCGTCTCCATGGCCGACCTGGCCATTCAGATCAGCGGCAGCACGCCGATCGCAAGTTATCTCGATACTGGGCAAATCATCGCGGCCGCCGAGCAGGCGCGCGCCGGCGCGCTGCATCCCGGTTATGGGCTGCTTTCCGAAAATGCGGAGTTCGCCAGAGCCGTGACAAACGCCGGCGTTGTGTTCATCGGTCCTCTTCCTGACACTATCGAACTGATGGGGGACAAGATCCGCGCACGCAATTTCGTTCACTCCAACGGCTTTCCGGTCGCCCCCTGCGTCATCGAAGAAGATGATCCGGCGACGTTTGCCTCCAGAGCGCGGGCCATGGGAGTTCCTCTGCTCGTGAAGCCATCGGCTGGTGGCGGCGGTAAGGGCATGCGGATTGTACGCGACCTTAATACCTTGGAGGCAGCCATCGAGCAGGCGCGCAGTGAGGCGGGCCGTTACTTTGGAGATGCCCGCCTCTATGCCGAACGATATCTCGAATGCCCGCGACACATCGAAGTACAGGTACTCGGTGAC
Organism: Bradyrhizobium sp. KZN70725; assembly: GCF_055264925.1. NCBI lineage: Bacteria > Pseudomonadati > Pseudomonadota > Alphaproteobacteria > Hyphomicrobiales > Nitrobacteraceae > Bradyrhizobium > Bradyrhizobium sp. KZN70725. The sequence continues at coordinate 93,727 of NZ_JBUYWT010000025.1, read as the reverse complement.
TGCTTAGGGAACCTCGTGCATCTGTTCGAGCGCGAGTGTTCCGTGCAGCGCCGGTTCCAGAAGATTATCGAGGAAGCGCCCTCGCCTGGGCTATCCCAAGAATTGCGGGCTCGAATTTGCGATACGGCGGTTCGCATCGCTCGTGCAGCGAACTACCGGAATGCAGGAACAGTCGAATTCATCTTCAGCGGAGACGATTTCTACTTCCTCGAAATGAATACACGACTTCAGGTCGAGCATCCGGTCACCGAGATGATTACTGGCCTCGATCTGGTGGCGGAACAGATCTATGCGGCAGCGGGCCGCGAACTTGCATTCTCCCAGTCCGATGTCGTTTCGAACGGCCATGCAATCGAGCTCCGGCTGTACGCGGAGGCTCCTGAACGCGGATACGTTCCGACCACCGGAAAAGTACTTCTTCTCGAGTATCCCAATGACGTACGGATCGACAGCGGCATCATGCAAGGCCAGCACATCACGCCGGCGTTTGATCCGATGCTCGCCAAGATCATCGTGCATTCACCAAGTCGCATGGAATCTGCTCTGAAAGCCCATCGTGCAGCTGGCGAATTGGTTTTACTGGGATGCGAGACCAATGCGAACTTGCTCGCCCGGATCGTTTCCGACGAGGCATTTCTCGGCGGTCACTTCCATGTCGGATACCTTGAACAAAACCCGCATCTCGCAGCGGGCAATTTTGCTGCCGGAATGTCTGCGTTCCTAGCATCCGCCGCTCTCCTGACGAGGCCGGTCCGCGACTCGGCAGATGCCGTGCCAGAGCTTCATTCAGCGCTCGGCAATTGGAGAAACTGAAGTGTATCACTCGTTCGAGGTTGACGGCGTAGATCATACATTGTGGCTTTCGGCCAGCCGGCATGGCTACCGCCTTCATTTGCGAGACGAGGTGATTGCCCCCGTCGCATTCACCCAGAGCAGCGACAGCAGCGGTATCCTGACCATTGCCGGGCAGAGCGAACCAGTCAGGTTCGTGATCGACGGGGAGTTCATTCACCTCCATATCCGCGGCAGAACGCGTACTTTGCGCTACATCGATCCGCTACGGACCCACGCGGCTGGGAATAGCGGGACTTGTCCCCTCGTAGCCCGGGCGCCAATGGCCGGGATGGTTGTCGCGATCACAGTTTCGCCTGGTGACTCAGTCTCGGCGGGGACGGCGCTAATGATGATTGAAAGCATGAAGCTGGAAACGATCATACGATCACCCCAGGACGGCATCGTCGAGCGGATTCACGTCAAGGAGAACGAGAGCTTCGAGCACGACGCCGTACTCGTAACGCTGTCTAAAGAGGGGTTCTGAAATGCAGCGGATCGGTTCTGCGGCGGATGTCGATTCGCAGGAGTTTCGTCGCAACGACCTCCACAACAGACAACTGGCTGCCGAATTGAAGGAGCGCCAACGCTTGGCCCGGTTCGACAGACCTGGGAAAGACTTCGAGCGGCTGCGTCGGCAGAACAAGCTATTTGTTCGCAACCGCATCGCAGCCTTGCTGGATCCGGAAACTCCTTTCCTGGAGCTTTCCACGCTAGCCGCCAACAAGGCCTACAACGGTGAGGTTCCGGGCGCCGCGCAAGTGGTCGGCATCGGCATCGTTGCGGGGCGAGAAGTGATTATTCACGCTGACGATTCCAGCGTGAAGAGCGGCGCATGGTATCCACTCTCGGTCAAGAAGATCGTGCGGGCCTTGGACATAGCCATCGAAAACCGCTTGCCGGTAGTTCATCTATGCGACTGCGCCGGCGGTTTCCTGCCTTTGCAGGCGGAGTTCTTTGCTGATCGATACCATGCGGGTCGAATTCTGCGCAATCAGTCGATTCTCTCGAAGATGGGAGTACCGCAGGTCGCCATCGTCATGGGCCACTGCACCGCGGCAGGGGCCTATGTCCCGGCGCTTAGCGAATACAACATTATGGTCGAAGGCACGGGAGCGATTTTTCTTGGCGGCCCTCCGGTCGTGAAGGCTGCCACTGGCGAACAAGTTTCCGCCGAAGAGCTTGGCGGTGCCCTTATGCATACGAGCGTGTCGGGTACCAGTGACTATTTCGCAACTTCTGAGATCCACGCAATCGCGATTGCGCGCAACGTTGTCGCGCGCTTCCACCAACCGGCGAAAACCTGCATCGATCGCGTAGCCCCCGAGCCGCCCGCCTATGATGCATCCGAACTCTACGGCATCATTCCAAAGGACGCGCGAGCGCCGTTCGACATGCGGGACATCATCGCCCGCCTGGTCGATGGCAGTCGATTTGATGAGTACCAGCCGCGTTATGCGACATCACTCGTGTGCGGCTTTGCCCGGCTCTACGGATATCAAGTCGGGATCGTTGCCAATAACGGCGTTTTGTTCGGCGATAGTGCGCTAAAGGGTGCTCATTTCATCCAAATATGCGACAAGAACCGGACGCCCCTGCTCTTCCTGCAGAACGTCACTGGCTTTATGGTTGGTCGCGAATATGAGCGCCGTGGGATCACCAAAGACGGCGCCAAGCTGATCATGGCTGTGTCCGGCGCGTCTGTCCCGAAGTTTACGATCATTTGCAATAACTCTCATGGCGCAGGAACTTACGCCATGTCGGGACGCGCGTTTGATCCTCGATTCGTGTTCAGCTGGCCGAACTCTCAGATTTCCGCGATGGGCGCCGAGCAGGCCGCCGGCGTTCTCACCCACGTCAAGGCGAGACAATTGGCTCGCACCGGAGGGCGCCTCACTGAGCAGGAACTGGCAGGCATTCGCGAACCGGTTCTTGAAGAATATCGCGAACGATCAAGCGCCTATTATGCAACGTCCGAACTCTGGGACGATGGCATTCTTGATCCTGTCGATACCAGGACTGCCCTTGCAATTGCATTGAGTGCCTCACTCAACGCACCGATCGACGCGCCGCAATACGGCGTGTTCCGACTGTAAAGCAGGACCGCACACCGACGGCTCGGCCCTGACGCGAGCCGGACCGACAGCTCTCCATTGCTGTATGATCGCTTCCGGTTTCGCCTAATGCACCCTGATTTGCAGCCGGGATGGTTTGCAGAGGAGATCAGCACTGCTCCGCCCAAAGCACGTGAGAAGCGACTTCAACCGACAGGATAACGGTGCTGGCAAGCCGCACGATTTTCCAAGTTCCGGCCGCTTCGGCTGAATCATCGTGATCAAGAAGCCGCTGCTAAGGCACATGCGCGGCAATAGAGCCCGCCATCTTTGCTGGCCCAGCGACTGCACTGTCCTCATCGGCCGGCGATTTCTTGACGGCGTCCCGACATGGAGCGCTTGCCCCTCACGTAGCGTCAGGTTGTAGCCTTTCCGGAATGACGGTGCCAAACCAACCGATACCTCAAACGTCGACGACGTTCGGCCGTGCGCCAATGGGCCGGACAGCTTCATCATGGCGGCCAGTGCCATGCTGTTCAACAAAGCCCTCCGTTGAAGCGAACCGCTTCGGATCCCGACAAAGAGCGTGTAAAGTCGATGGAAGCGCTTAAATCAATTATCGGTAAAGTTGCCGCCGGCGCCACTCTGACGCGTGACGAAGCTGCGTCAGCATTCGACGGCCTGATGTCGGGTCATGCGACTCCGTCGCAGATCGGCGGCTTGTTAATGGGATTGCGAGTCAGGGGCGAAACGGTCGAAGAAGTCACCGGTGCGGTCTCCGCGGTACGCGAGCGAATGCCGCGGGTCGAGGTGGCATGCGATCCCATCGGTATCGCTAGTACGAGCAATACCGCCACGCACTCGGCCAACCTGATGACGTGCGCCTCTTTTATCGTGGCCGGAACCGACGTTCCTGTTGCCAGGCATGCCAACAGCGATAGATATTCAGGTGCAAGCACTGCAGACCTATTGGCGCATCTCGGTGTCAACGTTGACCTCAAGCCTGAGGCCGTTGCGCGCTGTGTGCAAGAAGCCGGAATCGGCTTCTCATTTGCGTCAGCCCATTATCCGGCGATGCAGCGCGTCGGCCAGATCCGCACCGCACTTGGGACCCACACCATCCTTAACCTCATCGGGCCCCTGTCCAATCCGACCAGGGTCAAGCGGCAGATCGTTGGGATATTCGCTCGCGAATGGGTTCAGCCTCTGGCTTACGTGCTGAAGAACCTCGGCGCCGAATCGGCATGGGTAGTTCATGGCTCTAACGGGCTGGGCGAGGTTACCCTCTCCGGGCCGACCTTTGTTGCCGCGCTTGAGGCCGGCACAGTGCGCACCTTCGAAGTGACGCCGGAACAAGCCGGGCTTGCCCGCTGCGACAAGGAGACGCTCGAGAGCGGCGACACCAAGGCCAATGCCGTCGCCTTGCAAAACGTGCTCGACGGCGTTCCAGGTCGATTTCGCGACGCTGCACTTTTGAATGCGGCGGCGGCATTGATCGTGGCCGGCCGCGTCGAGACACTGCAGGAGGGTGTCGCACTCGCACAACATGCGCTTGACGGTGGCGCCGCAGCCGCTCGACTGAAACGCTTGATTGCAGTCTCCAACGCTTAACAGCCGGGTTGGAAGATGGTTCCGACAGAGTCCCGTTATGACAAGCGGCTATGCGAATGGGCGTCTATTCCTTCGAGATTTCGATGAGTATGTGCTGGCCTGCCTTGCGCCGATCAAAGCAATCGGCGTTAAAGACGTGTGCGAGAGCCATCCCTGTTCATCGGCGAGAGACTGCTCCAGCCCCTGTTGCCGAAGTAGAGACCCGCGGCACGCGCTGCGTTCCAAAGGAGATAGTCAGATGATGTCATCACAGAAGTTGGAAGCACTCGGATCCATCGCAATGATTGAACACATCATTCGAAAGTTTCGTGAATTGATCGATACGGATTGCTCGATCCCGCCCGAACTGCGGGGTTCTCTGCACGCGACGCTCGATGTGCATCTTCTAGATGCAAAAAAGCGCGTTCTCTTACGCGTACATTGAGCGCGCTAACCTGGGCGGCACTCTGGTCGGCAAGCAGAGGACATCAATGTCATGTTCGGTCTCATCATTGCCCTCTGGACACGCGGTTTTCCGAGACTGCGCGCCCAATTGCGGCCGCGAGATGAATCCGAGCCTGCCCAAGCTAACGGAGCATCAGAAGTGGGTATAACTTTAAAGGCAGATCATGACGCACCGGTCATCCCCCGTGGTTGGGACATGCCGTCGATCCAGCCGGCAGATTTCCGTCAGGCTATGCGACATCTGGCAAGCGGTGTCGCCATCGTGACGACCGGAACGGCCGGCGGACGACGTGGACTGACGGTGAGTTCTGTGACGTCCATCTGCATGGAACCGCCGTGCTTGCTCGTTGGCATCAACGCAAAATCTGAAGCGCATGACGCGATACTCGCTAGCGGCAGTTTTGCAATCAATCTTCTCCACAGTGACCAGGAGGACCTTGCCCAGCGCTTTGGCGGTCAGGAGGGAGCGAAAGGTATTGATCGCTTCGGCACGGCTTCCTGGACTCAGGGCGTGGTCGACGTTCCGCTATTGTCGAACGCACTTTGCACGCTCGAATGCGTTTTGTATGACCACAAGATCATTGGCACACATAGGATCTTTATCGGACGAATTGTCGCAGCTCGGGCTGGCCATGGCGATCCATTGATCAACTTCCAGGGCGCGCTTCGAACCTTGTCCCTTGCCAAGTACTGCGCAGAATGCCGCTAGAAGAATGGAATACGCGTTGACCGGACGACCGGTACTGGAGCGATCCTTATCGAACAATCATCCGGGCAACTCGTGGACGATTTTGGTTCTTACGGGCTCACCTCGCGTTGAAAAGCGCGCGTACCTCGCGACTGATCAAACCATCCTACCGCACGCTGGACCGGCATAGCCCCGACGTAAACTACCAGCTTTGGTAGCTCAGTTCTCCTCGGCAGGCGCGTAGCATCAGTGTCGCGGCAGGATCATGGTTTAAAGGCGCACTGCGTCACAATCTTCGTGCTCGATCCTGAAGCGAGCAAGTGGGTCGTACCATGACCTTGCGCGAGTGATGAAAGTCGAGATTCGAGGGGCATCAGACAACTATGTCCAGTTACCCGTTTGAAACCTCCGCGATCCTCGATGGCATCCGTCGCTGGGTCGAGATCGAGTCCCCGACGGAACAGCCGGATCAGCTCAACAAGCTGGCTGACGTCGTCGCGGCCGGCTATCGCGACCTGCCGGCCACCATCGAGCGCATTGCGGGACGTGAGGGTTGCGGCGATCACCTGGTCACGCGCTCGTCCTGGGGACAGGGCGTGCCGGGCATTCTGGTGTTGAGCCATCTCGACACAGTTCATCCGATGGGATTCATAAGACGACTACCGTTCAAGATCAACGGTGACAGCGCGTTCGGCCCCGGCATCTACGACATGAAGGGCGGCGCCTATCTCGCCTATCATGCATTTCGGCAGATCTGCGCCGACGACGCGCGCCCGCCGCTCGGCATCACCCAGCTCTACGTGTCGGACGAGGAGATCGGCAGTCCGACCTCGCGGGCGCTGATCGAGGCCGAGGGCCGCAAGGCAAAATACGTGCTGGTGACCGAACCAGCGCGCGACGGCGGCAAGATCGTCACCGGGCGGAAGGGTGTTGGCCGCTTCGACGTGTTCATCAAGGGCGCGCCGGCGCACGCCGGCACGCGCCCCGAGGACGGCCGCAGCGCGATCCGGGAGCTCGGCAATGTGATCCAGACGCTCGAGGCGATGAACGATCTTTCGCGCGGCATCACCGTCAACGTTGGCGTCGTCCGCGGCGGCACCAAGCCGAACGTAATTGCCGAACAGGCCTATGCGGAAGTCGACCTGCGCGTGCCGACTATGGCTCACGCAGACGAGTTGGTGCCGAGAATTCTCCGAATGACCTCGCGCACCGATGGCGTTCGCCTGAAAGTATCGGGCGGCTTGAACCGTCCTCCCTATGAGAAGAGCAAGGCCGGCGCTACGCTCTACGAACATGCCAGGCAACTTGCCGCTGAGATTGGTTTCGAGCTGCTCGACGCGTTCAGCGGCGGCGGCTCCGACGCCAATTTCACCGCGCCGCATACCGCAACCCTCGATGGCCTCGGCGTAGACGGCAAGGGCGCGCACACGCATTACGAGCAACTCTATATTTCATCGATCGAACCTCGCGCGCGGCTGCTGTATCGCCTCTATCAGACACTGCGATAATCCACGCATCGGTAGGCGAGCGAACTTAAGCGGAGGGTGTCGCGCAATCGGCTCCTGGTGGCGAGCGCTCGATCGCTGGATGTGCGAGCCTTTTCGACAAGGGCCCTGCCAGCCGCAGGACCATTCTCATGGGAGCGCGACTTTCTGACGCAGATCGCGCGCTAGAAGCTCTCCACCCGTCGCGGAGGTCCGTCCCGACATACCCTTTGGCATGTTCACGCGAGGTTGTCAGAAAGGGCTTGAACCGGACGTAACGTTAAGTTGTACGATCTTGCGGTCGGCACGCATCTTCATCCGCCGCCGGGACTGGAAGGATTAACGAATGTCTGAGCTGGTCAGAACAACCCCGCACTGGTTGGTCATGATCTTCATTTCTGACGGCCTTTTGGTCGAAACAGTGACGCAGCGCGTCTTGACCGCAGCCTTACGGCTCGCGGCTAGTTGCAAATGGTTGGGCATTGCAGAACCGCAACACTGTGGCTGCCGCAAGCCGGGCCTGCAGCGAGCAGGTGACGTCGGACGAGATCAATGCAGGGTTCGGTGCAGCGCCACTGCAGGGCGCGGCCTCTTCACGATATTGAACCCGCCCCCCTCTTCTGGCGGGACACAGCCCCAGAAGCAGTCCGCCGAACCGGCTCTTCGCTCCGCTCATGCCGGCCTGTCGGCACATTCTCGTCGCGCAGATGTGCGACAGGCCGTGAGCCTCCAGAGGTTTTCAAAGGGCCCCAGCTGCAAGTGTCACTCGGCGTGACCGGAACGGCACCGAAGAGATTGCTTCGTATCCTGGAGCAGCAAGTTGAAAGAGCCTGACGGCGTCAACAAGGTCTTGTTGATCGACCATATTGAAGGCCAATGCCGGGCCATCATCGGCTTCAAGGATGGAGATACCAGAGCTGCCTATATGTGCGGCGAGCCTGTCTGTCAAAGACCGGGCAAGAAACAGTCGTCATGGTGCGCCTACCACTACCGGCAGATGCACACGACCGCCGCCGAGCCGAACAGAATGAGTAATCAGTCGCCAGCGATTCGCCAGGCAATATCCGTTGATCGCAACCGTGACAATAATCCGTAGCTGCGTTGTCCTGCCGAAGGGTGTGATTGTCGCTTGTGCAACGGGCACCGAACCATCCGGTGGGACTCGCGACCGCGTTGCGAGGCCTGTGCGAACCGTTGCGCGGAGCTGGATCATATGGAGATTTAGTTGGACCTCTGCACACTAGTTGAACGCAACGCAGCGTATGCTCCTGATAAAGCCGCCATCCGTTTCGAGGGGCAGACTCTAAGCTACGCGAGCCTCAATCGCCGGATAGGACGGGCGGCTTGCGCCCTCAAGAGCCAGTTCGGGGTAGAGCGAGGAGACCGGATCGCGATCCTTAGCCTGAACCGACCAGACTATCTCGTGCTGCTGTATGCGTGCGCGCGGCTCGGCGCAATTCTCGTACCTTTAAATTGGCGCCTCGCGCCCGCCGAGCAGCTGTTTATTCTGTCCGACTCAGGAGCAAACGTGTTGCTAGTTGAGCGGTCCTTCGACGCAGTCTTGCCTGTTGTCGCGAGGCAACTGCCTTCTGTTTCTGTTGTCGGGCTAGACTTCGCACCTATCGGCGGAAACAAACTGGACGATCTTCTGGACGCAGACTGTGGTGACGGACGCAATCCAGGTGTGGACCTGTCTTGCCCGCTTTTGATCGTCTACACTTCGGGCACGACAGGACGGCCGAAGGGCGCCGTACTGCGTCAGGAAGCGCTACTCTGGAACGGCGTCATGAGTCAGCACATGCATGACCTCACCTCGGCCGATCACGCCTTGACTGTCCTGCCACTGTTCCACGTCGGTGGACTAAACATCCATACGACGCCCAGTTTGCATCACGGCGCGACGGTTACTATCCACAGCCGCTTTACACCGGAGACCACTCTCGACGCGTTCGAGCGCGATCGACCCACGCTGGCAGTTTTGGTGCCCGCCATGATGCGAGGCCTGACCGAGAATGCCCGATGGGATAGCACCGACCTCTCCGCGCTCAGGGCAATCTGTACCGGATCTACTATGGTGCCCCACGATCTTGTCGAGCTCTTTGTCGCGCGCGGGGTGCCGGTCCTGCAGGTTTACGGTTCGACGGAGACCTGCCCGATCGCTGTGTATACTAAGCTCGGCGGGGGTCTCGTGCCAGAGGGATCGAGCGGCCTCGCAGGTCTGTGTTGCGAAGCTGCGATCATAGATGATGCTGGGCACACGCTGCCGGCCGGTGGCGCAGGCGAGATCGCAGTACGTGGGCCCAACGTCTTCTGCGGATACTGGGAGGATCAAGAGGCAACCCGCAAGGCTCTGAACGGTGGCTGGTATCGCACCGGCGACATTGGTAGTCGCGACGCCGACGGGTATTTTTGGGTGCATGACCGCAAGAAGAACCTGATCATTTCCGGTGGAGAGAACATCTATCCGGCCGAAGTTGAACGTGTGCTTGTTGGTCATCCGGATGTTGCAGATTGCGCCGTCATCGGTCGACCGCATCCGCGTTGGGAAGAAGTACCGGTCGCCTATGTAATCAGGCGACCGGGCGCCCGAATCGAAGCAGAAGCGCTGATGGCGCATGTCCGGTCGCAGCTCGCCCGTTTCAAGGTACCGCACGAGATCATTTTCACGCCAGAGCTGCCGAAAACCGCGTTGGGCAAGGTCCAGCATTTCATGCTGAAGAAGGCTGGCGCGGGATCAAGCTGCAAAGGGAATGGCAATTGAGTTCGGCGGATTGCACGCAAGCTGTACTTCTCAGCGACCCCGCAGGTGACATCGTGACGGCGCAAGATGAGATTTTCCGCCTGGTCATCTACAGGCTGTGCTGCAGCGACTTCGCCATTGTTGACCGTCTCTCGCTCTGATCACATCCCAATGCGCAAAGGTCACTGATGCCGCGGATCATAATCATGAATGCCGGCACGGCGCAAATGTCGGGCTCCGATCTGGTAGCAGCTCAACTTTCGCTTGCCGGCAACTCGGTTTACCGTTCGGCGTGGTTTGCTCAGGAGGGCGATCTGATAGTGTCCCCCCTATCTATCCCGACGGATCTGCTCTCCTACGTTGGCGCGACGCTTAATTTCGACGCCTCCAGTCTTTCATTGCTTGTACCTGGAGGCGGCCGCGAAGCGCCGATCCTCAACGATTACGCACTGCTGTCCAACAGCATGGTTGAGCAAATCAACAGGCATATTCGTCAGAAATCATCCTGGAGCATGTATCCCTGCTACTCCAGCGAAGGCGTGGCGCGGCTGGCGTCCGTGCTGGGTATACAGCAGACTGGCGACGAATTCGCTCTGCAGCGTGGGCCTGATCTATTGAACCGCAAGAGCCACTTCCGTCAACTGTCGACAAGTGTCGCACTTCCGTTGCCCAATGGTTCCATAACGACGAATTCGAACGAACTGTTCCGAGCGGTCAACTCGCTCCGGCACGAAACCGGCAGGGTCATTGTGAAGCTGGACAATGGGGCCGGCGGGGTCGGAAATGTCATTCTGAGCAGCAATGAAGACGGTCCGCTACCCGGGGCGAGAGAGACCCGACAGATTGCCTGGCCGTCGTTCGATCCGGACGCACTTTGGTCTGAGATGACAACTGCGTCATGCAAGACGCTGGTGGTCGAATCGTACCACTTGGCGCGAACTCCGTTCTATCTCGAGTATGAAATCGAGCGTGATGGCTCAATCACTTTCATCAACAGTGGGAATATTCGACTACGCCGGAGCACCGATCGATCTGAACGGGCTCTGATCTGGACAGGACTTGAGCTTCCAAGCGATCTGGGGAATGAGCAATGGTTGACTGCGCAGGCGCATGCCTACCGATTCGTATCCCTTGTCCGCAATCTAGGATATCGCGGACCAATTAACATTGACGCCATTTTCGCGAACGACGGACGGCTGCTATTCAATGAAGCGAACGGCCGCTGGGGTGGCGGCTCAGTGTTGCACAGCATTGCCGTCCGGCTCCTGGGCTTCGACTACTCCGGCTCCTACGTTATTTCATCCGTGAGGAACGTTCGATCGAGTTCGCTCCGGGCTGCACATGAACGTTTCGCCAAGGAGGGTTTTCTATTCGATGGCACACGCAAGCAGGGCGTGATCCCGCTTGCCGTTGACGAGGAGGCTGGCACGGTGGAGTGCCTCGTGATTGCGTACGACCGGCCCGCCGCCGGCGATCTGAAGCAACGGCTCCTCACACTGGTTTGATTGGAATCACAGTAACCACATCTATCCTGCCACTCCATTCATTCGAACTTGCCCCTGCTTCCGGTAGCGTGCTGGAGAACGGTACCTGGAAGGTGATCCGAAATCCGCGTCCGTCTCGCCTGATGCGGATATCCGTTGCCGGCTGCGCTGTTCAACCGAGAGGCTGATCCGGGCGAAAACCGGCGGTCCGATGGAGTCCGTCAGCGCAAGCCGCGATCAGTCCTGAGGCGATCCCGAAGTGCCGGTCGATCGGCGATGAGGCGCTCGAGGTGCAGCGGCTCACGGTCCGGCCGCTCTCCTTGCGCCAATCGTCCGACAGCGCTCGCGTCGCGTGCTCCACGAAGACTCCGCATTCATAACCGTTCTGCTGCTGGGCCATCCGGGCCGCTTGAAAACGGGAGCCGAGACGTGCTGCGAGCTGTTCTGCAACGGCACTGTTGCGAAGCCCGGCAGAGTCATAGTGATAGGACCAGCTCGAGGTGGATCCAGCTGTTGCCGGCCGTGCTACTTGCTCTGCCTCCGGCGCGCGCTCGGGGCTGGCTAACCCGGACCACGCCGGAAGGCCTTCCAACGCCCCCAAAGCTGATCCTGATCGTAAGCCGTCGGCAGAAGCAATGGCCAGCTGACAGGTCCCTGCGGTGGTCCTTGCTGCGAAGCGGCGTCCACAACGTCCCCCGAGGCAGCTTGTGGCGCCGTCCCGTAGCCTTGTCCACTCTGTTCCTGTGAGACGGAAGCATCCGGCTGATTGGCTGGAGGCTGCGCCAACGCTTCGGCTTCTGAAACGCTGATCTGGCTCGACTGCTGCTCGAACGCGCCGTTTTGCGGAGCATTGTCGATCCTCTGCCTCTTCGCCGGTCTGGCGCCCGCCACCTCGTGCACATCATCACCAAGAACGTGCTCGGGTGGAGAGGAAATCGCCCCAATCAGGTGCATTGACCAGCCCGTCTGCGGCAATCGCATTCACGTAGTTCTCGCTCAAGGGGTCCAGGTGCTCACCGGGATCTGGAGCCTCGTGAGGGTGCGGACTCCGCGCGAGCAGCGAGAGGGTGCTGGCTGCAGGCGGTACCGCCGAGAGATGATCGTACTCTTCCGTGGCAACATCCACAGGCGAATTGGCGGCTCCTAGTGGTGCATTGTCCGGCGCAGCTTATCAGATGTGCGCCTTGAGTTCCATGGCGCGAACACCTGCGGCCGATTTGGCCAGATGTGCCAGTGCCGCACTGGTCTTTGCATGACCGCCGGACCTCTTGTAGGCCTCGACATCCTCATCCAGCGACTCGTCGGATAGTCGGGCGGCAATGCTCTGCTTGCGGTTTTGGCGCAAGTAATTGCTGAAACCGATAAGGAAAGATGCATAGTTTCTGGCAGTCGGCCGGGATTCTGCGGCTTTGTAGTCTTTGATCAAGTCCGCATCTTCGGGATAAGGGCTGAGCTCAGCACGGGGCTTCCTCGGCGCAATCCCGGCAGCCGACTGAGAGGCCCGCAGATGAGCCAGTGACGCCGCGATCTGCCGCTCGCCTCCATTCGCCTTAAATGACGCGGCATCTTTATCAAGCGACTCCTCGCCGGTCCGGGCGGCAATCGCCGGTTTGTTATTTGCTAACAGCCACTGGCTCAATTTGCGAATATGACGGGCGATCGCCTGGGCGCTTGCCTCTTCGTACCTGGCTGCGACGAGTGCCTTCTCGAGCGCCGAAACAAGCTGCGCGTCTTCGGGATGGAAGAGGTTCGCGACCGTTTTGGCGCGACTTGCATTGGGCGCAATTCCGTCTGCCGACCGCGAGGCCCGCAGATGTCCCAGTGCCGTGAGAGCGCGCCGTTTGCCACTCTTGTCAAAAGCTGCTGCATCCTCATCCAGCGACTTATCGTAAAGCCTGGCAGCAATGGCCAGCTTTTCGTTTGCAACAAGCCATCGGCTGAATCTTCGGAGAATCCGTACATTGGTTTGGGCGGTGATCTTCTCGAACTTCGCCTTGATGAGTGAGTTCTCAAGCCCGGAAATGAGCGGCGCATCCTCAGCATGCAGAGATGCAGGTTTTCTCGCACCGGTCCGCAAATGCTTTAGCGCGGCACGGATCGCCTTGGAGCCACCGGACTGCCTATAGAGATCCATATCTTCGATGAGCGACTCATCCTTATCCCGCCCATCCTCGTCAAGGCGAGCGATAATGCTCTGCCTGTTGTTTTCGCGCAGGTAGTGACTGAAATCGGTCACAACAATTGCATAGGTCCTGGCAATCTTTGATGAGCCGGCGGCCGCCGCGTCTTCCTTGTACTGCTTGATGAGTGCTGCGTCGCCCAGATAGGCTTGTAGGTCAGGTTTGCCTGCGACCGGCACAACTCCGCCCGCTGCCTGAGAGGTCCGCAGATGAGCCAGTGCCGTACGCACGTTCGTGGCACCGCCCGTTGCTATGAATTCCTCGATCTCTTCATCCAGCATCTCGTGGTCGAGCCGTTCAGCTATTCCCGACCTGTCGTTGGCAAAGAGCCAGCGGTCGAAGCCTAAAAGATAATCGACACTGCTCCTGGCTGTGCTTTCGGCGGCCCCGCCCCTGAGGAGTGCTTCCCTGACCCCGAGAATGAGGGGAATATCCTCAGAATAAAGAAGATCGGCGCTGTGCCCGACCTGGCCTGCTTGCCGCGCCAGGTAAGCCGAGGGGCTCGGTTGATCCATGACGCTCGAGGACGTATCCTGCTCGTGACCTTGCGCAGGCAGCATCTCTGGCCAGCTGACCGTTCGCTGCCACACGCTGTCGGGTGCAACGGCGTCTGCCGACCGCATTTCACCCGTTACGGCCAAGGCTTCCGAATCGGGACGACTACCGCCATCAAGCTCGACCGCGTCATCACCAGCCAGTGTCTTTCGCAAGTCGGCCAGTGCAGCTCGAACCTTGGGGTGATAACCAGGGGTGGCCTCATAGCGCATGAGGTCTTCATCCAGCGACATGTCGTGAAGCCGGGCAGCGATGGCGGGCTTGGCATTGTTACGCAGGTACTTACTGAATCTGCCTAGGGCAGTTCCATACTTGTATGCCGTCGCCACTTCTTTCTTGCGCTCGTTAATGACAGTCGATTTGTACTCCTTGATGAGCTCGGCGTCCTGAGCAAAAGGGCTAGCCCGCGACGGGATCAGCTCCACTCCGCCCGCCACCTGAGAGGTCCGCAGATGGCCGAGCGCAGTTAGGATACCTCGCTCGCCACTCTCTTTGAAAGCCGCTGCATCGCTGTTCAGCGTACTGTCGTGAAGACGCTCGGCAATTCCCCGCTTGCTGTGTTTGACGAGCCAGCGTCCAAATCTGAGAAGCGAATCGACGTGCCCCCTAGCCGTTCGCACCTTGAATCTGCGCTTGATGAGTGCCTCTCTCAGTCCCTCTACGAGATGCACATCTTCAGAATAAAGGGGCTCACTGCTACGGCCTGCGAAAGCCCACACTGCCTGGCTCGGCTGCTGCACGGAGGGCACCAGCATCGGCCGCGAGCTTCCGCCATGCGATAGCGTCGAATATTCATGCTCATCGCTCTCCGTGAGGGGCAGCTCCTCGCGTCGCGATGCGCCGACCCGCTGGGCGGAGGTCTGCTCCGGCACGCCACTACCCGCATTGGCGATCTCTCTCAGCTGTTGTTCGAACGCCGCCGCGTCCGCCGAGGGGGAGATCGAGGAGTTGTCTTGCGCGCCCGCGCTACCCGACTGCTGACGCGCGCGACCAGGAGAGGGAAAGTTCATACGCGTTGTCACTTTCGACGGTGAAATATCCGAGCCTCGGCTACAGCATGGGACAATCGGGCAATCGAGCGAGTGCGAATAGAGCATCAGCTAAACGCTTTTATTCGTCTGCCCTTTGCAATAAACTCTGGTTTCGCATACACGGTCCCAAAGGGTCCCAGCGTCCAGCTGTTTTGCTAGGTCGGATAGCTGTCGAGAACCTGACGACCCCGTAACTTTCTACGAGCGGCGCGGCAACACCATCGCGCACGCGCCGGCCCCCCCGTTCGAAAACAGTGACGAGGTCCTGCCGCAATGTTGTCCCCGCTATTTTTATGAGACAGGTTGCGCGATTCCGTCGATCGTGGCTTCCATGGCTCCAATCAGCATTTTGGCGGCCGCGGCGAAAGGCAGCCTGTCGCGCGGATGTTTGCGCCGATTCCCTTAAGCCAGCGCAATTTCGGTCGCCAAATTCCACCATCCGCCGCCACGCTCATTCCAGCAAGCGGATCAGGTGACGATGAGCGCCAGCGAACGCATCTCCGCGCTGGCCCTCCAAACAAATGGACCCAGCAAAAACGTGTTTACTGCTCGAAGAACCTGGTTTCCGCTTTGACCAACGTCTTGGCGCACCTCGCAGCGATGGACCACCTCGCAGGACAGATTTTCTGCAAGATGGGTGCGATCTGTCGATCTCACCGTCTGAAAGCTCTTCCGCCACTAGACTTATTCGCAAGTATTCGAGTTAACTTGCTTCATGGCCGCTGGTAGAGCTTTCGATGACGCGCCGGTTTGTGCCGCTGCGCTTCGAACAGAAGTAGACCAGCGACCGGCGCTCCCCGGCGGATACAGGCTTCACCTCATGGCGCAGCCTACATGTTGTGACAAGCACCGCACCAAACGGTGGTCGAAACACCTGCTGCTCGTACGCGCTCGGATATACGACGAATTCGCCACCCTCAAAATCTTGCGCGAGCTGCACAATTACGGAGTACTCAAAGTCTGGATCGCTCTCGGCATCCAGATGGATGCCAACAAACGAACCAGGAGGCATACGATGCAACTGACATCTGCGAATCACATATTCCGACGATGCTCCCAAGATCGTTTTTAATGCGAAGCCGCGGTCCTTCCTTTCAAGCAGATCGATAATTTGCCCCGGCGCCGCACCATCCACATTGCTGGGATTGCGGCCGGGCGGGTCCACCCTCACGCGTTTGACAAATACGTTGTGCGAGTCGCCAGCATCTCCCAACCGCACCTCTTCTTCGGGAATCTCAGCCTGCAGCTGATTGATCCTCGCCAGTTCATCTTGTGTAAATAACGTCTGGGGGCCGATCACGATCGTACCCTTCACCAGCAGCTCTATGCGGAATTTCGTCAGAGCCTCTTCTGAAAGTAGGCCCTTTCTGTTATTTGCTGAACGCGCCATTGGGTTCACTCCGGGGTTTGTTCTTCAATGCAGAGCCTCGGTCCTGTTTGCATCGAGCGGAATGCTTGTTCCCAATGCTCGCCATCGAACTCGTCTATTCTGATGCCTTCGATCGTTCTTTTATCCAGGCATCGAACATTGATGCTGAATCCGGAGGGGTTCGACCGCGGCCGATAGAATGGCTTGACGCCGCAAACCCGACAAAACGTATGCCGGGCGATGTTCTTGTTAAACTGGTAAGTGGTGAGGAACTCTTCGCCACATTCAATCGTGAGCCTATCGCCAGGTACCAGCAAGTGCGTAAATCCAGACATCTGACAGATCGAGCAATTGCATCGAACTGCCGAGAGCTGCCGCGGCGCCCGGACGCGGAATTTGACAGAACCACAGTGACAATGGCCGCGGTGTTCGATTTCAGCTCGGTCATTCTGCTCAAGTGAGACAATTCGGAGCAGATCGTGGCACCACTGCAAGTTCAGTCGATAGGCTCGATCGAACTCGTCCAGAAAGGAACCATTGCGATCAGCCGGGACAAGTTCGCCAATGAGGCGGCCTGTCATTTCTCCATGATACTGCTCGGCTGGATCGTTTCCACCGACGTGGCTGCGGAAGTACTCAAGATCGTCGGGCCTCGCATCAAAGGTTTTGACCGTGGTGGTCCACAGCGCCTGGATCATCTCCGCAGCGTGCAACTCAAAGGCGACCATGTAGGCGCAACGCACCACGGGGTCTCTTGCTGATAATCCGTCATAGAGGGAATGCAGGTACCGGTTCGTCGTCGTGCTATAGTTGGGACGTATTGCTCTGCCGAGCAGTCGCGATGCATCCCTTCTGAACAGGTTTGAGTGAAACTTTTCGGTCAGCAGAATGTCGGGTAGCGCCGCCTTGCCACCCTGGAGAATTCGGCCATAGCCGCCCGTCTCATCCCAGCAAATGAAGTTTGCGACGACGCTGGTCAGCTCAATATCCCTGGGAAGATCCCGATTATGATGCATTGCATCGAATATGAGATCCTTTTGCGATCCTGCCTGCAGGTAGGGAAACGCCTGCGACATCGCCAGGTATTCAGGTAGCAGGCTAGCAAACTGCTCTTCGGACAGCTCCTCAGCAAAGGGATGTGCGCCAAACAGAGCTCGCGCGCGCTCGGTCAAATGCGCGCAGAGGATCTGCGCAGGCTGATCCGGCGAAAATCGAGAAGCTTGAGAAGACGTCAATTGGACGATAGCCATGAGGGGAGACAAAGCCTTGAAGAAACGAATTCTCGTCGTGACCAACTATTGGCCAGTCGAGACAGAAGAACTCGTTGGCGTGATGGCGCTTGTGATTGCCGTCGCCCTCCAGGCGAACTCTACTCTTTGTGTCCTCGCGGCCACCCTTAGCCGGGTGTCTTGGGCCCAATCCTGTTCACACATGGAGCACGCCCAGTGATTGAAGCGGCGATAACCCTGTCGGATTACGATCCAGATCGGTCCAATTCCACGCATGGTTGGCGCCTCCAGGTATCACGCGCAGAATCATGGTGAGTTATTGGCCCGCGCAAACGCATCGGGATTTTTCGTACAGGAAGGGGCGTCCGCTTGCGCGTTCGTGCCTCGCTTGACGTCGGTCGTAAGATGCATCGAATCCTCGCGGTTTCTGCACATTGCTATTTCTGGCTGGCTACGCGCTTGGGACAGCGCTGCCGGAAAGAGGCGCACCTACCGCGCTCTTGAGAGCTTCGGCCGCGATCTGCACGAGACGTCGGCAGTTTGGTCGCCACGAGCATCTGAGGAAACACCGCCGCTGGTTCTTACCCGTTCCGCCTGCACTCGTCCGCTCCCGTTGTCTTGCACGTTTTCAGCAATCGCCGTGCCAAACCTGGTCTCACGCCATAAGTTTCGGAATTGTTTGGGAAAACGTTCATACCGGCTCGTCAGGGCAGGTGTCTTGAGTCTGACACGGTTTGCATGGCTGTCGGAAATCGAGCAGCGAACAAGTGCCAGCCTCTGCCCGCGAGGGGCATGCGTCCTTGACCGCCGAGATCGCCCCGACAAGCCTCATGGCTGCCGTGAGCCGGCAAACGAAATACTTTATGTATTTGTCAATTTTGGTTTGAAATGAAGTTAGCTTCGGCAATCGACGTTGAGATCTGCTGGTGCTCCGCGAACCGGCGGCGAAATATGTGCACTAACTAATCTAATTATCGCCGAAAATACGCCGAAAAGATCAGGCGCCTTCCGCGCGGCCGGTAATGTCACCAATGACAAAGTCACGGCCTGATGCAATTGGGCTGGCGTGAGGTTTTCCGAACCGGCCATTTTTGACGGGAAGGAAACTCGCGTGTCACAAACACTTATTCAGCACGGGACGGTTAAATCGCGCGTCAATGCGATCCTGCGCGCAACCAGCGGCAATTTCCTCGAGCAATTCGACTTTTTCCTGTTTGGCTTTTACGCCAGCGCTATCGGACGAGCCTTCTTCCCATCCGAAAGTGAAACAGCCTCGCTGCTCAACACCTTCGGCGTGTTCTGGCTGGGTGCCTTAATGCGTCCAGTAGGCGCAATCGTCCTCGGCGCCTATATCGACCAGATCGGTCGTCGAAAAGGCCTGGTCATCACGCTATCGATCATGGCGATCGGCACTGTCATCATCGCCTTCTGTCCTAGTTACGCGACCATTGGCATTGCTGCCCCGATTATCGTTTTGGCCGGACGGCTGCTCCAGGGTTTTTCCGCCGGCGTCGAGGTCGGCGGTGTTTCAGTCTACCTGGCGGAGATCGCAACCCCAGGCAATCGCGGCTTCTATACATCCTTTCAATCATCCAGCCAGCAGGTCGCGATCTTTGTCGCGGCGAGCGTGGGCTACCTGCTGAACGAGTCGATGCCGGCCGAAACCGTCGCCTCCTGGGGGTGGCGCATTCCGTTTTTTCTCGGCTGCCTTATCATCCCGCTTATCTTCCTTCTTCGTCGAACACTGGAGGAAACGCCGGAATTTCTGGCGATGAAGAAGCATCCGAAAGCCCGCGAGATCTTTGCCTCGGCGCTGGTCGGCTGGCGCATAGTCGTTCTCGGAATGATGATGGCGATCCTGAGTACAACGACCTTCTATTTCGTCACCGTTTACACGCCCACTTTCGGCAAGGCAGTCTTGAAGCTGTCCGCTCAGGACGCTCTCCTGGTGACGCTCCTGGTCGCCATGACCAATTTCATCTGGAATCCAATTGGCGGCGCCGTCTCCGACCGTATCGGCCGAAAGCCAGTTCTGCTCGCCATCGCCGGCCTTGCATTGATGACAGCGTATCCGGCTTTGCACTGGCTGGTAAGCGCTCCCACCTTCGGCAAGATGTTGGCGGTCGCGATGATGTTCTCGTTCTATTTTGGCACCTACAGCGGAACTATGTTGGGCGCGCTCGTTGAGATCGTGCCCGCGCATGTGCGCACAACTTGCTTTTCTCTGGCCTTTGCACTCGCGGCCGCCTTGTTTGGCACCTTCACACCATTGGCCTCGACCTGGCTCATTGAGCAAACCAACGACAAGGCTTCACCTGGGTATTGGCTGATGTTTTCAGCCGCGCTCGGCATCATCGCCGCACTGACGATCTATCGGGGTACCTCCAAACCGTCGAGAATCGCCGACCATTCACACCCTGAACCAAATGACAGCACTTTGAGCGTGCAGACGGCATCGCCCTAGCATGATGCTCCTGGATGCAGACGAGTTTCGTCGTCGCCACCGCCACGTCGAAGCTCGCCTTGTGTTATGGTCTGGCTGGCCTTCTATCCAGATCAAGCATCGCGGGCTGATGCCGCAAGGTCGACTTCGAGTTTCGGCTGACGCTTGAAAATGGCTTCTATCAGCGCCTGCGCCGGTTGCTCTGCGGCCTCAACCAAGGCCGCCTTCTCAGCGCGTGCAGATGGCGCGAATACTCGCTTGACGACGGTCGGCGAGCCCTTGAGACCGCATTTGGAGATGTCCTCGACGCCGGCGTCGTGCGCGCTCCATCTCACGATCGGCGCCCGTGCGGCACGTAGAGCATCCGCCATCGCGCCACGCCGAATCTGGTTTGTCGCCTCCAGCATGGTGACGAGACAGGGAAGCCGAGTGTGCAGCACCTGGACGCCACCTTCGGAACGTCGTTCCGCTTCGATTGTGTGTGCGGCGAGATCCAGGGATCTGACTTTGGCGACGTAGGTAAGCTGCAGCACGCCCAACCGTTTTGCGATGCCGGGCCCAACCTGCGCGGTATCACCGTCGATGGTCTGCTTGCCCGTGAAGATGAGGTTTACCGGGCCATATTCCTTACCAATCTTCCGGATGGCTGTTGCCAGCGCATACGTCGTGGCAAGGGTGTCGGAGCCCGCAAAGCATCGATCGGTGAGCAGTACG
The DNA here is from genome assembly GCF_055264925.1 of Bradyrhizobium sp. KZN70725. Taxonomy (NCBI): domain Bacteria; kingdom Pseudomonadati; phylum Pseudomonadota; class Alphaproteobacteria; order Hyphomicrobiales; family Nitrobacteraceae; genus Bradyrhizobium; species Bradyrhizobium sp. KZN70725. Next base: position 72,870 of record NZ_JBUYWT010000025.1, on the reverse strand, counting down.
GCGCGATCGGCGCCATAGGTCAGCGCCTTCCTCAAAGAGTCTTCCGCCGACGGCGGGCCCATTGTAAGCACGGTTATTTCGCCGCCGAACCGATCGCGCAGTTCCAGCGCGGCCTCAAGCGCAAAGAGGTCATATGGGTTGATGATTGTCGGCACGCCCTGACGCATGATTGTATTGGTAACGGGGTGCACACGGATCTGCGCAGAGTCAGGAACCTGTTTGATGCAGACGACATTGTGCACGGAGTTGCTCCAAAAGTTGCGACAGCTGCGAAGAGGACAGCAAGTCTCGTACCATCACGACACTCCTTGGACTTTGCTCGCTATTTCAAAGGCCTGGACCGAACCGATCGAGCGATCTGGCCCGCCTTTGCGAGGGAATACCGACATGCGTCCAGGCCGCGACATCCCCGTGCCGCCGCCGGGCACGTCAGGTAAATGACGCCAAGATCCTTGCGGTCAAAACCGCTTGATCTCGATTCCGTATTTCCTCAACGCGTAACCAATCTGACGCGGCGTTAGCCCCAGCAAGCGCGCTGCTTTTGCCTGCACCCATCCAGATTTCTCCATGGCTGCAATGACTCGCTCGCGATCGGCGATCTTCGCGCCGCTTACGAGGACAGTGCCGGGAGGGGCAGCCAGCGAGACCAACTCGCTGCCGCCCGGCGGAGCCGGCGCGGTCGCTTCCGATAGCGGAGCGATCGACTTAGCCAGCACCGGCGTGCTCGGCACCGGTGGCATGATCATCTGCTCCGATGTACTTTTCCACAGCATCGCGGAAAGACATTGGCCGTGGCAACAAGCGAAATCATTTCTGACGATCGCTGGCCCAGCGGACAGCGTCGCCGTGCGCCGAATGCAGTTTTCGAGCTCTCGGACATTTCCGGGAAATCCGCAGTTCATGAGGACATCAATCGCGCTCGCCTCCAAGGTCAGCGTACGCCCGTTCTCGTTGTTGAAGTTCCTGAGAAACTCGCTGGCCAGCAAAGGAATATCACTGCGCCGCTCGCGCAGCGGTGGCAGGAGCAAGGGAACGACGCTGATCCGATAGTATAGGTCAGCACGGAACTCGCTCTTTGCCACGGCCTCTTCCAAATTCCTGTTGGTCGCTGCTATGACACGAACATCGACCTTAATGGTCTGGTTGCTGCCGACGCGTTCGAACTCTTGCTCTTGCAGAACTCGCAGCAACTTCGCCTGGAACGGCGCCGAGATCTCGCCGATCTCGTCAAGAAATAGTGTCCCTTTGTCAGCAAGCTCGAAGCGCCCCTTGCGCGAGCTGAACGCGCCGGTGAAGGCACCTTTTTCATGGCCAAACAGTTCGGACTCCAGGACCGTCTCGGGCAGCGCCGCGCAATTCAGTTTGACAAAGGGCCGCTTGGCGCGAGATGACGACTCATGAATGGCTTTGGCTACCAGCTCCTTTCCGGTCCCGGATTCACCGCGCAGTAGAACCGTGCTGTTCGATTTGGCTACAATCGCGATCTTCTCGAGAAGCCCACGGAGCGCCGGGCTGTCGCCAATGATGCCATGGACATTGACCTTCTTACGATCCCGTGCGGGTTGCTTCAGCTCAAACAATTGCTTTTGTAGCCGGTCCTTCTCAACCATCAGCCGTTCGCGATCGCACGCGAACAAGCGATGCAGCTTAACTGTCTGTCCCACCAAGTTGGCGATCATGGCGAGTAGCTGTGTATCGTGATCGAGCCGCAGACTCGATCTGTCGTCCCGGATACGGTCAACTGTCAGCGTACCCACGACCTTGGGGTCGATGCGAATTGGAACCCCGATGAACGACACGGGCGTACCATCCGACGCGCCCAGCACCTCGATATCGGCGGCGCTGAATGCCGGATCGGCTGCCACATTTTCGGCGACAAGAGGCCGGTCCGCCGCGACGATTTGGTCGATCGCCTTTCGGGGCAAGCGCATCCGGTAGCGCTCGTCGCTGCCTTCGCTCCAACCGGCGCCCACGGTGATGTCTGGCATCCCGTCATCGTCGAACAGTGAGACGATACCGTGTCGCATCTGCACAAACGATTGCAGAAGATCGAGGACGTTGGCCAATGTGACTTCAAGCCGGCAAGGAGCGTTCAGTATCTTCGATATTTCGAAAATGCCGGTCAGTGCGCTCTCGCGCAACGGCTCGAAGGAGAGCTCGCGTTCCGGCTCCACTTGTGAGGCAGGTCTTTCGCGTGCGGTAGCGATATGCAGCATGAGACGGTCTCCGATGTTTTGATCATCCTCCCTGGCGCCTTGTTCTGGTTTGCGAGCTTCGTTCTGCATGTCATTCTCGATCTAGCGCCAACTGGTAACGAGATGACATAGAAACGTAACAGCTTTTCGTGGCACGACGATAAACTTTCAGTGCGTTTGCTTTTGCGGAATGGGTGACCGACGCCAGCGTAGAAAGCACGTTCCACTGCTGCAGCTCGCGTCAGCTGCGTTGCCAGACGAGGCCAATCACAGATGTTGCCCACCGTTGATTGGCAGCTCGGCTCCCGTGACGTAGCTCGCAGCATCTGAGCACAGGAAGAAGATGACCTTGGCCACCTCATCGGGGGTTCCCACTCTGCGCAGCGGGATCGTTGGCACAAGACGCGATTCGGTGTCGGGCGACAACATGTCCGTCCCGATTTCGCCGGGAGCGATCGCATTCACACGAATGCCGTGCGGCGCATAATCATGCGCCATTTCGCGTGTGAGACTTGCAAGCGCCGCCTTCGACGTCGCATAGGCACTTCCAGCAAACGGATGCACCTTCGATCCGGCTATCGAAGTCACATTGACGATCGATCCTGACCCAGCTTTCAACTCGTCAAACAAGCCCTGCGCCAGCAGGATCGGAGCCACGAGATTGAGGTGGAAGACCCTCATCCATGTCTCGGTGGATGTCGTCAAGGACGTTAGCCGGTCCCCATTAGGTGTTTTGGGCGAAATCCCGGCATTATTCACCAGCGCATGCAAAACTCCGCCGCTCAGGCGTTTCTTCACTTCGCTCACCGCGCGCGGCAGCATTCGATGGTCGCTTAGGTCGATCTGGACATGATCCTCGTTCCCTGATTCCCACGGGCAGCGCTCGCCGTCAAACGGCCGGCGCGCGCAAGAAATGATACGCCAGCCAGCTTCTGAAAATAGCTTGGCGGTAGCGTGACCAATTCCGCGCGATGCTCCTGTTAGCAGCATCGCCTTCCGTTCTCCTCGATGCACGCCAGCTTTATCGACATGAAAAGGACAAGTCGAGTGCATCGCCGATGGTGCGGCTGGGATCAGATCGTCATTTGGCAGATCGAGACCCACGCCCACCTCCTCTCCTGTTGCGTGCTCGCGCACTCCAAGCAGGAATTGGGCCACCATAACCGAGGCGACGCCGCTCCGGCTTTGCGGCCTGATGTCGCGCACGCAGAACGATCTGGCGGGGGCTGTGAGGCGTCGCGTTGTCTTTGCGACAATGGTGGCGCGCTAGCGACAAAATGTCAGGAGTCAGCTCTCGTCTGTGTCGCGAGCAAGACAGATCGCGAGGCGTACGCTGAATCCTGACGGCACAATCGAAGGCGCTAACCGTGGGCAGAGTTTGCGCAGCGCAACGATCGGTCAATGGAGGCAGGCCCGTCGCCGTAGCTCGATCGATCCAAAGCTAACGTAATCATCATCGCACGTCCGATTTTCCTGCGCGTGACTCTGACTTGCAGTTCACCGCCAATGATGGTCAGATTAGCCCCACCTCCGGGCTGGACAAGCATGCTCCCTGGCTACGCCGGAACACCTTCAGAAGATCGCCGCAGCGAAGCACGGAAGACGAACCGACTGAGTGGATCTTTGCCCGGGACGTCCTTCGTCTGCATGGTCTGCGTTCCGTCCACGATCTCACCCAGATGAAGCCCATTTTTTCGCTGAAGGGGACGTTGCGGCCCGCGAATAAAATTTGGGGCATCGGAGCCTAAAGGATCATGTCGGCTCCAGTGAACTGGACCCGCAGAGCATGACCAATTGAACCGGCTTGTTAAACTCACCGCTCCTGATCCCTCTCTTCACGCTGCCAACGTCTCGCTCTGCTGGAGTTACTGTGGGCATGTGGTCAACGCATCGGCGTTGCCCTCGACCATGTCCACAGCCCTAGCGGCCTGCATCCGTTCGCGCCAGACCGCCATTGGCGTACGATAGCCGTGCGCCCGATGAAGGCGACGAGATCGTTGTAGAAGGCGATCCAGCTCGCGACCCCTGCCTTGGCATCGTGGCAGCCGGCATAGCCCTTGAGATAGATGTCCTCATGCCGCATGCTTGAGCGACCGCCACAACCGCTCGCTGAAGACCTTATCTATCCAACGACAGCGGCCATCCATGGAGATCTTGACCTCTGCGTTCGCTAACGCGCCGGTGAAGGCCGGACTGGTGAATTGGCTGCCCTGATCGGTGTTGAAGATCTCCGGAGTGCCATACTTCGCCAGCGCCTCGTCCAGAGCCGCTCCGACGAACGAGACGTCCTTCATGTTTGACAACCGCCACGCCAGAACTGCACGGCTTGCCCAGTCGATGATGGCAACGAGATAAAGAAAGCCGCGGCCGATGGGCAGATACGTGATGTCGGCCGCCCATAGCTGGTTTGACCGTCGATCGTCATGTTGCGGAAAAGATAGGGATATGTCTTGTGGCCCGCGCCGACCTCGTCGTGATCGGACTTGGTCCCAGTGCTGAGATGCCGGGCCGCCTGGTCCAGCAGTTGCTTCTTCCAGGCATCGATCTGGTTCGGTGAACCTCTTAGCGCTGGGCCAGATCGGCCACCGTCGCCTGCTCCCGCCTCGCTTCCAGCGCGATCTTTGCCTTTAGTACCGCGTCGATCTTGCGTCTCGTCTTCGTCGTCATCGTGCCTCCGTCTATCAAACGGAGCAGCCTCTTCCAACCAAGCATGCGGTCCCAAAAATCGGGGTCCATTTCACGACCATGCCGCGACGAATTTCGGAAACGGTGAGCGAGGTGATGGACAAAGGGTCTTCGAGCTGCGCTGCCATCCAAGCCGGGGGCGATTCCGACAGGTGCCGCTTGAGGACATGGCTGATGATGTTGTTGGCGAGAGCAAAGCCCATCCCGGTCACCATTGCTCCCTCCTTCGCGATGCTGTCCCGTCCAGATCAGCGGCACCGGATGCCCGGCTTCCAACCCTTCCTCGTTCCACTTACGCGCAAGCGCTGTGGCGAGGTCGTGCTCCGTCTCCAGGCCTTGAGGCTCGAACTGCACGGCGTCCGCTTTGGTTAGCGTGGGTCAGCAGTTTTCGATTCCCCGCTTCGCAGCGTAATAGCGCCGACTGTGTCGACTGTCCCCAGTAACGCCGGCGGCGAGAATATGGGTGGCCCTTCTCCGATGCCAGGATCAACGAGATTGACGAGGCTCGCGCGAGGCGATGACGAAGACTGGTTGCACCTTTTTGAGCGCAGCGGAGCAACTCTTCACGGATTTCGAGTGCCGCGGTCGCCATTTAGCTGTTGGCGAGTGGCGTCCTTTGACGGAACCTCGCCGCCAGGAGCTGCTTTGGCAACAATTCTGCGCGCGGAGAAAAAGTGACAGAACTTCTCGATGCAAAGAGCGGCCAACAGATCAATTAGGCGAACAACGACTTTCATAGATTCACAAGCTCTTGGGACGCTTCTTCAATCAAGATTAGCCGGCCCGGATCGTTCAGGTCGAATTCTACCACGCGTGGCGCAAACAGGCGCGCATAGCGCGTGAATGCGCTCGTCGGGGGAAAACGAATTGCGGTGTCGCACCTCGCAAGGAGATACATTTCGATCAAGGCGGAAAAGCCGCCCGCGGCTCCGAGCGCGCCACTATGCAATGGTCCGGCTTGAGGCGCCTGGAAACTCTTTGGCACCGTGAAGACATCAGGAAATGTCGCCGAAATCTTTTCGAGGACGAGCGCACTGTCCGTGCAAAGGAACAGCCTCGCAGGTTTTGCGTGTGGCAACGCTTTGGCCATCTCGACGGCATCACAGACCTGTCGCAGGGCCCGCTCCGGATCGGTCCAATACGGGGTATGCCCCATAATGTCCTCGCCGTTGCCATGTCGAACATGAACGCCGATCATGCTGTAGGGCTCAAAGTGCTCGCGGTGGATCGCATCAATCCGGGCCTGAATCTCAGATCGTGGTTTGATGGTCCGAAAAATTTCCCGTTCTGCTTCTTGATCGCAGCGCCACATCAGGCAGGCGTCACACACAACAGTGTTCGCATCACTGTCTTGCTGGCTTTGAAACAATTGATCGAGTTCGTCGCGCTCTTTGAAAATTTGCTCGTCCGGCCGATAGACGCAGTCGATCGATGGCTTATTCCACCAACTCGGGAAGAATGGTCCTGGAAACGAGCGCTGATTGATCTGGTCGTCGCAAATCACCCGTACGCCGGCAATGTCCTGAACTGGTTCAAAGAACACTGGAAAGGCATTGATGAACGGTTCGTCGAGATAACAGGATCCCCGCCAATCGATGACCAGGTCTCGCCCGGTCCGCTGTGCAAAACGCCAAGCTGCCGCCAGCGACCACAGGCAGTCACCGAATCCCGTACGTCGTCGGGAAACTACGAACCTATCATTCCTCGAACCGCTCTGCATGGCCTCCTGCCGGGCTCCTGGTTGGACAAGAGACGCCATTGCGGACATCTCATGTATCATCTCGTCTGACGTCACAGTCTGAAATCGCGGTGCCGGCGAGCTGCGTCGGTAGAACTTCATAGCAGTGCTATCCGTGATGGGCCGCGTTCTCGCAACACTTTCCGTCTTTTCTTGAGCGGTGTTGCGGCGACGTGCCGATTTCGGCCGGATGCCCGATGCCCCCCGTGCGTCGGATGGCCTGGCCTCCTCCATGCAGGCATCGACATGGCCATGCTCATGAGTTCCGGCTATGTTTCGCTTTACACTGTGTTGCGGCCGCAAGCCGCGCGCGGCGGATGCAGACGAATGCCTCGCAGCTCCCACACGAGCCGCAATTCCTTCACGAGATCTTCACGCTTGGCCTGGCCCGGCATGGTTGCGTCGAGCAGCCCGCCGAGCGACGCCTCGCCCTCGACCCGCATCAAGATCTCGAAAAGCTCATGTGAGATACGCATACTATCGCGGGCGGAATGTCCCGTGCGGATCTCGCAGACCGTCTCCTGACGATCTACCGCTACGTGAGAGCGGACACGATGAAGCGATGCATAGGGTGGCAATGAAACGCCCAGTGCACTCCAATCCTGCAATGTTGCCGTCCGCTTCTTGACCAGGAACGGCCCGACCACAAGTCCGTCCAAATCGGTCGTCAAGAACGTAACGATCGCGTCTGACACCGAATCAACGATCGGCTCGGCATTGTTGTTAAACGACGTGTTTAGAAGAATCGGTATTCCAGTTCGCTTCTTGAACGCGTTGATTAAATCCCAATAAGCGGGGTTGGTCTCGCGCGACACCGTTTGCAGCCGAGCGGTCCCGTCAACGTGCGTGATAGCACCGAGCACGCTACGCTGGGCTTCATGCACGCGAACCACAAAGTTCATGAACGGCAGCTCCCTCGTGCCGCCTGGAAGCTCGAAGAACTCCCTCGCATCCTCAACCAGCACAGACGGCGCAAACGGACGATAACTCTCGCGCTTTTTGACCATCTCGTTAATTCGTTTCTTGTTATCGGCTGGCCGCGGGTCCGCAAGAATGCTGCGGTTACCAAGCGCGCGTGGGCCGAACTCAGAGCGGCCCTGAACCCAGCCGATTACAGCGCCATTTGCCATCCAGTCTGCCGCACTGGATGCTATGTCATCACTTCGTTGAATGTCGAGGTGGCCTGACCATGCGTTGAGCTCACGCTCTATGGCTTGCTCGTTGCCGAGATCGGGACCCCAATAGACGTCCGGCAGTCGCTCACGCGGCGCCGGCCTGCCCAGCTCGTTTGACACGATCAATGCAGCGCCCAGCGCACAACCGGCGTCGTGCGCCGCGGGTTGAACAAAGATGTCATCAAATAGCCCGGAATAAAGCAGCTTACCGTTCAGCGTGCAATTATGGGCTACTCCTCCAGCCAGGCACAAGCGTGTCATGCCCGTCGCTTCACGATGGTGCCGCAGGATGTGAAACACGATCCGCTCCAGCACCTCCTGCAGCGAAGCGCTGACATCTCGATGCTGTTGGGTGAATGGCATTTCTTTTCGCCGAACCTCGATGTGGCGGACCAGGGCCGGAGCGATTCGATCCAGGTGAACGCGATAGCCACCGTTGTCCAACAACTCGTAGAGCTGCGCGAAGAGCTCGCGATAGGGAGCGGGATCACCATACGGGGCAAGCCCCATCACTTTGTACTCGTCGAACAACCCGTAGCCGAGATATCGGATCGTCTTGAGATAGAAGAGCCCCAAGGAGTTATGTTCCGGGAAGCTTGCAAGTTGCGCAATTTCGGTGCCAGACCCCACCGCCAATAAGCCGGAGAGAAAGTCGCCACTACCGTCGATCGCAAAAACGAGACTTTGTTCGAACCCGGACATGGCAAACGCGCTCACGGCGTGCGCTTCGTGGTGATTCACGAAGGAAAGCCGCGACGGATCGATCTCGGCGTCGAACTCCCGTGCCAGCAGCTGGCGCATCAACAGTTTGGCGTCCAACGGAACGGGCTGGGAAACAGAAAGGCGCTCGAGCATGGTATTGCAGTAGGCTTCAGTGGCGTAGAACGCGATACGGTCGATCTCGCCGAGCTCAACTCCTGCGGTAGAAAGGCAGTATCGGATGGAATTGCTCGGCAACTTGTTGGAGTGCTTGACGCGGTTGAGGCGCTCCTCTTCGACAGCAGCAATCACGCGGCCATCCTGCACAAGAACCGCAGCGCCGTCGTGAAGAAATGTACTCGGCAGCTCCGACGAGTTTTCATAGATTCTGTCAAGACCGCCACTCAATCCCAGGCACAACATCCCGTTCTCCATTTGATCATGACGGGAACGCCAACTGCGTCCCACCTATCTAATCTGTGCGGTCACGCTCCGTCGGGTGCGCGAGCCAGACAGCACAATACTACCTTGCAAAATCCGTCTCGGCGCCTAGCGACAGGCGCTTAGAAAGTAACGGTGCTGGCGTCCGCACCGATCGACCGGACAGATGGCCGTAGACCTTGCTCGATCGCTTAAGTCCATTGCAGTGGCTGCTGCGACAGACCAGGTCATCCCGAGCTAGCGCAGAACGCATCGTGACATTGCATCGCAGTGAATTTCTCCATTCTCGCTGAACTCACGTCAACGCAGCAGACGGCGCCGAAATAGTGCTGTCGACGCAAAAAAGGGCAAGACCGTGTAAACGCAGAGCGCAGCGACATGCAGGGCAGCACTGTCGACACCGCGCTCAAGCATCGTTGGGCGAATAAGGTCGACCGAATGTGCGAGAGGCAACAAGCCGACGAAATGCTGAAATGAGCCGGGCAGTTGGCTCGTCGGAAAGACGACGCCACACAAAAACACCATAGGAGTGAGGACAAGTGTCTGGTAAAAAACGAAGTAATCGTAACTTGGCGCAAGAGATATGACGACCATTGCCAGGCTGGCGAAGACAAGGCCAGTAAGGGCGATTGTTGGCATCGCATACAGAATGGATAGCCATGATGCATAACCCAGCGTGACGGCGACGATCCCGATCGCTGTTCCGGCCAGAACGGACTTACTGGCCGCCCACACCAATTCACCCAAAACGATATCGCCAAGCGTGAGCTCAGTGGAGAGGATTGCTTCCCAAGTACGGTTGGCGTCCATGCGTGCAAAGGCTGCATACATGGTTTCAAAGGTCGCGGACGTCATGGCGCTGGTCGCGACCATGCCTGCCGCCAGGAACGCGATGTACGACGTCCCCTCAACACGCCCCACGACCAGTCCAAGGCCAAAGCCGAGGCCAAACAGATTGGTCAAGGGATCTGCGAGGTTGCCGAGAATCGATGCAAGCGCAACTTTCTTCCATGCTAGGAAGTTCCGACGCCATACCGCGATCCAGTTATACGCGTTAGCAGGCATCACCGCCGCATAACTTTCACCCATCACTCACTTCTCCATCTCGCGTCCGGTCAGCCGCAAAAATACGTCTTCGAGATTCGGCGGTCGCTGCAGAATGCGAAGACCCGCTCGCCCCCGCAGTTGCACGCGGACCTGCTCCGGAGATGGCGCATAACAGAAGAGGGTCTCTCCACTCACTTCGATGTGCCGCGCATGGGGCCTGATCAGCTCGCAGAGCTGACGTGGATCACCTCCATAGATTTCGACCACGTTGCAGCCGATATGCTCGTCGATTAGCGCATCTGGCTTGCCTTCGGCGATCTTGCGTCCACCCTCGAGGACACACAGCCGATCGCACAGGCGTTCGGCCTCTTCCATAAAGTGAGTGGTCAAGAGAATTGTCTTGCCCCGCGCAAGTAGAACTCGCAGACGCTCCCAAATCAGGTGGCGGGCGTGCGGATCCAAACCAGTCGTCGGCTCGTCCATTACGAGCAGATGCGGGTCATTTATTAGCGCGCGTGCCAAGGTCAATCGCCGCTTCATGCCACCCGACAGTTCTGAGACCCGTGCGTCCGCCTTGGTTTCGAGCCGCGCGAACTCGAGCAGCGATGGTACGACGGCTTCGATCTTGCGGGCGCTCATGCCGAAATAACGACCAAACACCAGCAGATTCTCGCGTACGGTAAACTCAAGCTCAAGATTGTCGAACTGTGGTACGACACCGACCCGCATGCGCGCGACACGCGCGCGCGCCGGTACTGGTTCATTGAGTACCATTATCTTGCCTGCATCCGGCGAGATCATGCCGAGGAGCATACGGGCGATCGTACTCTTGCCGGCTCCATTTGGCCCGAGTAGACCAAAGCACTCTCCGCGGGCAACCGAGAACGACAGTTCATCGACGATAGTTCTGCCGCCAAATGACTTTCTGACGCCGGCAAGGTCGATTGCTACCGTGGACATGCTCATCTTAGGCCGACTGGAGCCGTTTAGCCGGCGGTTGCTTCCTTACGACCGGCTTGGTCCAGAGCTGGCCATCACACCACACATGCTCAACGCGCCCCCATTGACAGGCCGCCGCGGCGTCCGGAAAGAATCCACGCCCGTTCAGGTTCGCGCTCGTGTTGCAGAGCAACGGAAGCCCCGTAAGGCGCTCGAATTCGACGAGAAGCTCAGCGACTTTATGTGGAGAGCTGCGGGAGATTGTCTGCAGCCGCGCCGAACCGTCCAGATGGATGACAGCGGGGATCTTGTCGCACCATTCCTCCCTGGTCTGATGATCGAACAGCATGTAGGGGTCCGGCGTACCTGGGTTGAATATCTCTGGCGCGCGATCCTCCAAGCAGATCGGCGCCACCGGTCGGAAGTGCTCACGACACTTAATGTCGTTGAGATGATCCTTCATCGCCGGTGACGTCGGAGCCGCCAGAATACTTCTGCCGCCCAACGCTCGCGGACCCAGCTCGGCGCGCCCGGACAGGAACACTACCGGCTTGTTGTCGGCGAGAATGGCGGCAAGCTCGCGCAGACTGCACGGCTCGGCCTCCCATTCCGACAACCCATCGGAGGCCTGCAGAGCCGGACCGCTGTAAACAGACCATTCCAACGGTCCAAACCCATTTCGCGCCGCCATCGCCGCGCAAGCAGCACCTATTGCCGAGCCGCTGTCATTCGGGAAAGGCGGCACCCACACCTCATCGAACAGGCCCGTCGCGCGAAGCGCACTATTCCACTTGATGTTGAGACCGCACCCACCTGCCACACATAGATTGCGCGCGCCCGGAAGAGAGGAGTGCTGCAACAGAGCCATCGCGATTTCCCGAACCAGAAGACGTTCCAGGAACATATGGAACGAGGCAAGGATGTCCTCCGCTCGTTTGCCCGTAAGGCGCAATGCGCTTGCCTCGAAAAACTCGTGCGTGGCTGCAAGTAATGCTTCCGGATTATGGATGTCCGCGCGGTAGCGACGAGCCTGCTCCGTGTCCGCGGCGAAGCGCTTCTCGTAGAGTTCTTGAAAAACTGCGGCAACGCCTTCGTCGACAGAGCCGAGCGCGATGTACGCCATCAGCTTGCCGGCGATGCCCAAATCCCAGCTGGTGCGGTTCGGCTGCCTGTATGGCCCGAAGTGAAGGCCGGCGGCAGCATAGAGCTGACCAATCATGGGAAACAGGGATCCCACGAGCCGCGCGCCGCGAGGTTCGACATAGTAAAGGCGGGGAAAGATGGAGCCGTCCCATACCAGACAGAACGCGGGTTTTCCGGTGCTGGCAAAGGGGCTGGTGCTATAGGCCGACGCAACGTGGCCCGTGACGTGCGGGTAACTTTTATAGGGAAAGACCTTGTCGCCGAGGATCAGGCCAAAGCCTTCGACGGAATCAAGAAGGCCCTCAGCATGACGCTCGACATATGGCCCCCCTTTCAGCGTGATCGGCACCGCCCCACTAAGGACCTGGAACCGCGACTCGATCTCTCCATCCCAGCCATCGATGACGAACTGATCAATGTCTCGCGGATCAAGACCATGCTCCGCCAACGCACGCACGACCTCATCGAGGTTGTCGATGGATTGATAGCGTGGGTTGTTGCCGCGCTTTTCCTGCTCGGTGCAAAAGACGAGCCGCCCGTCCTCGACGAGAGCAATTGCGCCGTCATGTGTTAATTTGATGCCGCAGATGCGCATACGACCCCCTGATCTAATGACCGACAATTGAGTGTTTTAACGACTGCCCCGACTTCCGGAACAGGACGAGCAAGCAGTCTTCGTTGACCGACGTGGATTGGCAGTGCAGACGCTCCACCTCCACCAGGCTCTCCTTGAAGAGAGAGATCACCGTCTCGGCACCAGCGGCATGACCCCAGTGTCGACAGGTGGCATCACGCGCGGACCCGAACACCAGAGCGCCGTCTGGGGCAAGCATGCTCACCAGGTTGCGGACCGCCGCGTGCATCTCGGAAACGTCATTGAGATAGTAGAGAACCTCGGCGACGACGATCAGATCGAACTTCTCTGTGGTCGAAAACTGCTGAATATTGCACGTTATCCAATTTATATGTGACCGATGCCCGGTCCGCAGGCGCGCTCGTTCGATCGCCTGCGGCATGACATCGACCACCGTTAGGCGTTGGCAACGCGGTGCAAGCATTTCCGTGAATGCCCCGGCTGCGCATCCGACTTCGAGGGCATGCTCGACAGCCCCATTGCATGACGACATCCGGAGCATTTGCGCGTACCGTTCCTGCTCGAACGCACTGCTGTCGAGATGCCATGGATCATCCACAGCGAGTTCGCGTTCCAGTAATTGATGGTTCTTGTACACAGTCATGCGCCGATCGACCTACTTATACGCGCGCGATCGTTTCCGACCGCAAATGCTCTCCGGCGCCGCCAAGCGCGATGGACGGTGAGAAACCGCCGGCTTCGGAATTGTGCCAGAAGCCACCCCTGTAGCCACAGGACCTGCTGCACTGTTCGGCACCGGCATGACCGCCTGCTCATCTCCTTCAGTTGGCTCGTTGACGATCGTGCGCGACAGCCAATCGCTGTTGCTCAATGTACAAAGGGCATACGCTTTGAGTGGCAGTAGAAGAAAGATGTTTATCGGTGTGTGGAGCGAGAAGCCGAGAAATCGCAACTCCCCCGCCCGAAGTGCAGCTACACTGCACCGAACCATCGTCATCGCCGCGATGGTCAGGCCTGTCCACCAGGGTACAGATCCGTCGACTGCAAGCTCGGCAAGCGCAGCCAGTGCTGAAAGGGCGAGTAGCAGTGGGCCAAGATTCTGTCCGACAACGTCCAGTGTGAGGTAGCCGTCGAGTTCCGGCAGCAGACGCAATGCGAGAAACGTGTCGCGAAAGGTGCTGCGCGCCCAGCGCAGCTGCTGACGCAAGTATGGCCCGAGAGTGTCAGGGACAACCGTTGCCGCAATCGCGTCCGGAACATACTCGGTTCGAAACCCCGCCTTGAGCATGAGGATCGTCAGATGGCGATCTTCGCCGAAATCACTCGGCTTGCCGCGAAAGAATTGCGTTTCGTATTGATCAAGCAGCAGGGCAAGAGCAGAGCGACGATACATCGCACATGGACCGCAGCAGCACATGACCGCACCGAACCGAGCTTGCGCCGCGCGCTCTTCGTTGCACGCCAACCAGTATTCCATGTCGATCAGACTGGTCAGCCATGTATCGTTGCGATTGCTCGCTACCAACTGGCCCATCGCGGCACCAATGTCGGGGTCCCGCATCTTCGCCGCAAGCTTGGTGACGACGTCGGCGGCCAGTATCGTATCCGAATCGACGTTAAGCACCAAGTCACCGGACGAGCCGCGTATTGCGGCGATCTGCGCTTTGCGCTTGCCAACATTCCTGGCAAGCAAGATGATGCTGAAGCGCGCATCGTTGGCATAAATCTTATGTACAGGCCCCACAACGTCGCGATTTGCCGAGCCATCGTCGACCACATAGACCCGTAGCTCTCCTTCGTAGTCTTGACTGGCGAGCGACTCCAAACACTGGCCGAGTGTGTCCGGCTTCTCGTTGAAGCAAGGCACGATAATATCCACACTTGGCAGAGCCTGCGCGGATTGTCCCAGATCGTTCCGCAACGATGGGGCATTCCCCCGCCGCGCATACAGCGCCTGCGTACTTTTGTAGATGGTCGAGAGCAGCGCGTAAGACGAAACCGCGACGGCGCTGGTTGTAGCGAGCAGGTCCATAGGGTGCCAGTTGTTGTTCAGTGAAGCTGAGGGAGCGGGCGGATCACGAAGCCGCGGCGTTGTAGTGCTGGAACCAGGTAAGAGAGCGCTCTAACCGTCTGATCTCGCCGAGTTGCATCAGCGCACGGCCCGTCCTCATCAGGAGGATATCCGTCGTGCAGGAGAACAATTGAACCCGGTCGAACGGCTCCGAGTACCGAAGTCACAATTCTGTCCACCCCGGGCTGGGACCAATCTCTCGGATCGACCGACCAGTGCACAGCCGTAAGGCCAGCCTGTGCCGACGTAGCGAGCACCTCTTCGGTCCATTTACCGTAGGGGGCCCGCATGTGCCTGGGCGCGGCCTGCCGACATGCCGAACGAATCGCCTCGCTGGCCATTAGCACCTCGCCGCGCACCTGAGCCGGCCCGCATCTGGACAGATCCGGATGCGTCATCGTGTGGTTCGCCACCTCGTGGCCTTGCGCGATCATCCGCCGAATGAGCTCGGGCTGCTCGGCTGCGTAGGTACCGATCACAAAGAACGTCGCTGGCACCCGATGTTGCGTCAACACATCGAGAACCTCTGGCGTGCAGAATGGATTTGGCCCATCGTCAAAGGTCAAATAGACAGGGAAGCTTCCGCTCACATCAGCGTAGTCGCAAGGAACGGCAGACACGGGGACAAGTTCTTTCACAGCTCAGGCCCGTTCCGATCGATCATTGCGCCGGCGGGCCACTCGCTGATCGCGCTTTGAACCGGGAACACGACCACGATCACCTCTTCGATGCGGATCGGCGACAAATTGGGGTAGACATCCGGATGCGTGGAGCGGACGCGAAGGCCCGACATGAGGGTCGCGAGGCCCTGTCTTTGCACCAGTCGGGTAAGATGCTTCTCAAGCGCGGGCCGGACCGTCCCGAAGCCGAACGGGACTCCAAGTTCGTGCAGTATAGGATACATCACCCGCAGCGCGTGGCTGATACCCAGTCCCTCGAGATCCGGCCGCACGGCATACAGCCCAAGTTCAGCCACGAGTAGATCGACTGCACCAATCTTGATGAAGCGGCGCAGTAGTCCGACGTGAGCAGCTACACCATGGGCGTCGCGACCAATCACGCGGACCTCAGGCCTGGCGCCGGCCCAACTTCTGCTGCCTTCAAATGGCTGCGCATTGAAAGCACCGGTCGGCCCGTAACTCTTGCGAAAAAATTCGGCGAGCTCGGCATGCTCGGTAAGCCGCAGCTCGTTTTCCCAGCGAACGCTCCAATGAACCTGAGTACGCGCAGAAGGAGCTAACGCGGTGCGAGATGCGACAATGTCCATGGCAGGCTTTCCTACGCGAGTAATCTCAAGAGCGGGGTCAGTCACGCAAACTCACTCACCGGACGCAGATCGATCGAGAAATGCGCCCTCGCGTTTTGTTGGATGCCGGTTCTCCTTTGCGCGCGCGGCGCCGGAGCAGATCGCTTGGGGTGGCGCCTTTGTGTGCGATCAGCTGGTCGCTCCGTTGAGGCTTGTCATTCCGACCGAATGCTGTGCCGAAGGCGTACGGACGGGGCGGTTTGATCGTGCAGATGTTATCTGCACCATGGAGCCCTTCTGCCTCGTCTATGGCGGCCATCGGCGCTTTGCCGCCAGTGACCGGACCATCGATGCGGACCACCTCGTTGAGAGAGCGTCCCAATGACAGCAGATCAACTTGGTTCTCATGCATCTACGACACGCCCCGAATGCGATTGACAGTCGAGCCAATGGACTGTCGCCAGATCTATTTGGCATCCGCAATCTGCGCCTGCCGCTGTATCGCGACACTAGGGCGATGCTGATCCGGCCCTCAAGTGTACGCGGGTAAACCGCCGATATGGAAAGGGTTGGAATACACATACGAAGGTTTACCGAGCGCTTCGCGTTGCAACGGATACGCGGGTTGCGCTGGTCAAGACCGACGCCACTCGTACGCCTTCGCGTTGAATAGCCGCCCAAGAAGCCGACAGAAGCCGCTCGCGTTCAAGGGGTTGTCCAGAGCCCGCGCACGACCGACAGCCATCCTGGTGTTCCGACCATTTTCCAAACTGATGTTTGCTATCCAACATCCCGCAGTTTGGTAAAATCGATTGTTTCGATAGAATGCATCCACACGATGGATAGACTCAAACGATGCGATTCAAAGGACTCGATCTAAACCTGCTCGTTGCGCTCGATGCTCTGATGACCGAGCGCAACCTCACCGCCGCGGCGCGTACAATTAACCTGAGCCAGCCCGCTATGAGCGCGGCAATCGCGCGGCTGCGCACCTACTTCGGCGATGAACTTTTCACGATGCGCGGTCGAGAGCTCGTCCCGACACCGGGCGCGGAAGCGCTCGCGGGTCCCGTTCGCGAGGCCCTCTTGCACATTCAAATTTCGATTATTTCGCGAGATTCGTTCGACCCTGCTCAGTCCAGCCGTCGCTTCAGGGTCATTCTCTCCGATTTCATGACAATCGTCTTTTTTCGACGAATTATGGACCGTATCGCACAGGAAGCCCCGGCTGTGCGCTTTGAATTGCTGCCCTTTTCGGATGAGCCCGACGAGTTGCTCCGCCGGGGACAGGTCGACTTTCTCATTCTGCCGGAGTTGTTTATGTCGAGCGCTCATCCCAAGGCGACGCTGTTCGACGAGACTCTCGTATGCGTGGGATGCCGCACGAACAAGCAGCTGTCACGCCAACTGACATTCGAAAAATACCTTTCGATGGGTCACGTTACGGCCAAATTCGGACGGGCGCAGAGGCCCAACCTGGAAGAATGGTTTTTGCTTGAACGCGGCCTAAAGAGACGGATCGAGGTGGTAGTGCAAGGCTTTAGCCTTATCCCACCCATAATATTGGACACCCGCCGTATCGGCACGATGCCTTTGCGACTCGCTAGGCACTTCGAAAAGCGGATGCCCGTGCGGATTGTCGCACCACCCTTGCCTCTGCCCACATTCACCGAAGCATTGCAATGGCCCGCGTTTCACAACACCGACCCAGCGAGTGTTTGGATGAGGCGAATATTGTTGGAAGAGGCGTCCAACATCGCATCGGGGCATCTCGAGACATCTACTCGCAGGCGATGTTAAGTTCAGCATAAGGCGATTCCGGCCGTGTCTCGAGTATGGCGGCACGCCATTAATTCTCCGCCGACGCTTTCCATTTCTCGACGCGCGATGTGGCAGACGCCTGACGTTAGATGACGAAGCGCTCCGAGGGCTTGGCAGGTCGAGCGCGTAATAATGTTCCGGCTGAGATTGGGATAGCGGCGATACAGGTCGACGGACGTGCAGCGTTGCTGCGGTACATAATCCTTATTGGTGCGCAAATGTCCGGGCACGTTCAATTATTCGCTTGAATCCCACGCTGCGTGAGGTTGTAGGCTGCGCGCCTTGGCTCGCGCTGCGTTAAGCGGCGGTCGACCGGGCGCACAGCCGAACTCACGGCTTTGGCGGAACAACTTGGACTGGTGCCAATAGTTAACGACCGGATCTTGTTACGAGGCGCGCCGGAGCGGCGAGCCTATTAGCTTCGGCCTTGTAACGGTTTCCGGCCTATGATGTCCGCCAACGGCCGAACTGTCCATTGTTGCGATGATTCCGCGACCTTCCTCTCGCGATCGCAAGGTAGGACGAAACCGATTCGGACGAGCCGGTGAGGCCGCCCCAGACGTAGCCGCGGCCGGTCTTTTATACACCGCAAGCACGTTTGCGCCGGACAAGAAGATATGCGTTTCAAAGGACTGGATCTAAATCTTCTCGTCGCGCTCGATGCTCTAATGACCGAGCGCAGCCTGACTGCAGCGGCACGTAAGATCAGCCTTAGCCAGCCCGCTATGAGTGCAGCTGTCGCCCGACTGCGCTTCTATTTTGGTGACGAGTTGTTTGTAATGAGAGGACGGGAACTTGTCCTGACCCCACGCGCGGAGGGACTTGCCGCTCCGGTTCGTGAGGCGCTGATGCACATTCAGCACTCGATTATTGCACGGGAGGCCTTCGACCCTGCCCGATCGAACCGGCGGTTCAGGATCTGCCTGTCAGATTTCATAACCGTCGTATTCTTCCGCCACGTGGTGGAGCGCGTCGCGCGAGAAGCACCCAATGTCAGGTTCGAGCTGGTAACGCTCACCGATGAGCACGATGAGCTACTTCGGCGCGGCGAGGTCGATTTTGTCATCCTGCCGGAACTATTCATGTCCGGTACGTACCCCAGAGCGGCCTTGTTCGAGGAGAGCCTCGTTTGCGTGGGCTGCCACACGAATAGTCACCTACTGAGGCGGTTGACATTTGATCGGTATATGTCGATGGGCCACGTTGCGGTCAAGCTCGGAGGCCCACGCAAGACCTTCCTCGAGGATTCCTTGTTGCACGATCTCGGGCTCAATCGGCGCATCGATATTCTTGTGCAGAGCTTCAGCATGATCCCGCCCCTGCTAGCGGGCACGGGCCGCATAGGGACCATACCCTTAAGGCTCGCAAAGCATTTTCAAAGAACCGCGCCGCTCCGGATTGCCACGCTTCCCCAGCCATTCCCCACCTTCACCGAGGCAGTCCAATGGCCAGTCCTTAATAACAGCGACCCAGAATGCGTCTGGCTGCGGGAGATATTGCTGCAGGAGGCAGCTCGCATGACAACTGCGCGTGAAGAGGTATTCAGCATTAGCGGTTCGGAGCAAGCAGATGATGCCGGCAGCTCCGCAGGATCGGTCTCGCCGTTAGCGTAAGGACGTTGGCAAACGTGAGCGAACCCGGCACCCGGACCGTGTCCCAACGCGTGCAATTTCGAATCGTCTCGCTCGAACTCGTTGTCTCTCGTCAAAGCTCCTCATAGTTGGCGACCGTCACAAGCCCGAGGCCGTGCTTCTCGCACCGGCGACAGGCTCGACGTAAAGCGGTCGCTCGAGCATTAGCCCCGGCTTTGAGAGACAGAGAGGCCGCTACGTGCCCGCGCCAAAGCTACGCTGGCGCATTGCAAGCCCGGCTTGCGGCCGCGCCGCCCTCGATACGGCAGGATCGGCTCGGCGGCTAATCGCATCAACACGGCGAATCGGTCGTGGCGCTCGCAATGAGCGGACGGTTCGGACTCGTCGGAGAACCCAGCACCACGACAGTGAACGCAGTGCCGATTGATTGGGCATATGAATGTTGGACTCGCTCCGTCCAAGCAAGGCATCGCACGTGCGTGTTGCTCTGTCGCATCACCCGAGAGCGCATCGCATCTTCGTCTCTCTGCGCCGCCGGTCTGACTTCTTTTGGCCGCACCTCGGCCAAACCTCTTGACGAGGTGCGCCATGCCGACGCAATGACGAACAAGGAGCCGTACGTTGGAGCAATACAGTGGAGTATTCGATCCCGAAGAGCTTTCTGTCTTAGGAAGTCTTTTTGACAGGGCAGTCTCCGCGCTGCCGCCATCAATGCGAACTCCGGAAAATCGAACGGCGATCGCCAAACTCATCCTGGAGCGTACAGCGGCCGGCAATACCCAGCTGACATGCTTAACGAACCTGTTGATCACCATTTCCCCCAAGGGTTGATCGCGCGCCGTTCTAAGGATAGTCACCACACCTGCGCTGGAATGGAAGACGATCCAGCTAGAGCTTTGAAATGGCTTGAATCCAACGTGACGTCAGGTTGTAGGCTTTGAAATTGAACAACATGAGCAAAGCTACACCAAGACGGCGTCGATGGCGCATTGGCGAACTTGCGGAAGCGACCGGAGTGACGGTACGCACGCTGCATCATTATGAACACACCGGCCTGTTAGCCGCTTCAGAGCGCACGGACGGCGGCCATCGGATGTACGACCGCGAAAGCGTCCAGCGGGTTCATCAGATCCGGGCGCTACGCGAGCTCGGCTTCTCCCTTTACGAGATCCGTAAAGCTATGGAGGGAACGACTTCACTGATCGACCTATTGCGAAAGCATTTGGAGCGTATAGAGCTTCAAGTTGCTCGAGCAACGCTGTTGCGAGATCGATTGCGCAACATGACGACCGACAGTGACGTTCAGGTCAGCGTGGATGAGCTACCTGCCACCTTGGACGCCATGTCGCGGGTTGAGACACGTAGTCAAACATCCCGATGCACATGCAAGTTGGCTGCAGAACGCGAGGAGCGATGGCGACGCATTCGGGACGACCTCCGCGATTGTATGGATAGAGGTGAACACCCTTGCGGCGAGCGCGCGAAAGCCGTCGCGATTGCCGCGCGCCTGCTGATCGGCGAAATCGCTGGAGCGGATTCTCGGGTTTCGACGATCCTGAAGGTCCTTGCACGCCTAAGCGCCCCACGCAGTTTGGCTGGTTGGGATCCCTGCCTCATGCAATATCTCGATCTTGCCCTCACCGGCCTGGAGGATCAGCCATACTGAAAACACAAGGCGGCTTCGGGGACGGCTTGACCAGTCCGCTTGGCCGGCTCGATCGTCATGGCGGTTCCGCGTGATCTGCCGGCTTTGATGCCCGGCGGCAGCTTTACCAATCACCGGTCAGATTTTCTGCGAGGGTCTCGGCGATCCGCCGCTTTCTCTGATGCATTAAGCGAAGCTCCCGTTCAAGAAAGGCTTGAATCGCACGTAACGTCAAATTGTAGGCTCCGCCATGGTCGTTGCCCGATCTGACGCATGCTTCGCTTGGCGATCCTTCGACCTGCGGGCCCGTGCTGGCCGCAGACAGTTGGGGTTAGATCGAGGTGAGCACTAGGAGTTCTGCAGTGTTGAATAGGCGTTACACTCCAGCTGCAGGTGCAGCCTTCCTTTTCTGTGCCCTCGCCTCGACTGCGTGGGCTTCGGACGTTCATATTGCCGTGGCCGGCCCAATGAGCGGAAGCAGCGCGGCGTTCGGCGCGCAGATGCGCAACGGCGCCGCCGCGGCTGTCGAGGCATTGAACGCTTCGGGCCTGCTTCCCGACACCAAGGTGATACTGAGTGTCGCTGATGACGCCTGCGACCCGAAGCAAGCGGTCGCCGTTGCAAATAAGCTCGCAATGGCTCAGGTGCGTCTGGTCGTCGGCCATTTTTGCTCGTCTTCGTCCATCCCAGCCTCCGACGTCTATGCCGAAGCAGGTATCATCCAATTGTCACCTGGTTCGACAAATCCTCAGCTAACGGAACGCGGCATCGAGACCGTGTTTCGGATCTGCGGCCGCGACGACCAGCAGGGCACCGTTGCGGCTGAATACATTCACCGACATTACCATAGCGACAAGATCGCAGTGCTCGACGACAAGAGCACCGCCGGCAAAGGTGTCGCCGATGCGGTTGAGGCACAGCTTCAGGGATTCGGCGAACACGTCATTCGGCAGAGCTATATAGCCGGTGAAAAGGATTATACGGCGCTGATCTCTAGATTGAAGAAGGACGGGGTACGCCTCGCCTATATCGGCGGTTATCACACCGAGATTGGGCTGATCATCCGTCAGGCATCAGAAGCAAAGGCCGGCCTTACCGTCATGGCCAACGACCCGTTGATGACCTCCGAATTCTGGGGCATCACCAGCAGCGCGGGAAACGGTACGCTATTTACCTTTATGCCCGACGTGGCAACGAATGCCAATGCGGCCGACGCCGTGGCCAAACTCAAGGCTTCCGAGCTGTCGTCCGAAGGCTACACACTTTACGCCTATGCGGCAGTTCAGGCGTGGGCAGAGGCGGTGAAGCGGGCCGATTCCCTCAATGCTGCGCGGGTCGCAACCGAACTCCGTTCACGGTCGATCGAAACAGCCGTTGGTCCGGTCAGGTTCGATACCAAGGGAGACAATGCAGGCCCAGGCTTTGTGGTTTACCGCTGGCTCGACGGGCGTGTTGAAGCGCTCGACCAGAACTGATCGACGCGATCCACAGCCCTTCTCCGCCAACCCAGCCACCGATACAGATGATGAAACGACATCAGGACCTTGCTGCCGTTATACTCGCGAGCTCTCTTGTGCTCGCGGCTTTCGGAGCGCTTGTCGCCCTCGCTGCAGCGCTCGCAGAATTACCAGACGTCGACGTGGAGGAGGAGCTACGTCCGATGGTAGACAAATAGCATTCCGATTAAGGCCAGTTCTTGCGACGCTCCACTGCCAAACATCCGCAACAGCCTGATTGGGAATGCTGCGTCGCTCCGCTCATGCGACAGCAGCCATGACAACCAAACCGCCGCGGCAATCTCTCCGTCGACCGCGCATGCTGACAAATGCAACCTCACTTCCCAACTTCCGGCGACCTCACATTGCGCGAACGCGATTGCGATCCAATCGCTGTTTCGCCAGCGCGTTCCTTGTCAATTCTGCCAGCGCCTCGACCGATCCAAGCGACTGACGTCAAACTTAAGGTCTGTGTGAACGCGATCCCACCGCCGGGCAGTTTGATGCAACGCCGCTCGTTGCGAAGCGAATTGCCGATAACAACCTCACATTGATTCCGGCAGCCGGCAATTCGGGCATGGCGCCTCGACAATCGGGCAGAGTTACAACATTGAGAATATTATCGTAATGACTTCGATCAGCTCTCCTTTCCGACTGCGCATCCTTGGAACTTGTTCCACTTTAGGGCACAGCCGCCGATCCATCTGGCATGAAGGATGGGACGCTCCATCTGACATCGCGAAAACTCGGAATATCTACTGCGTGTTTTGAGCCAAGCTTCGTAAGGGCGCCGACGACAGATGATGTCACATTGCATATTGCCTGCACTTCGAGTGCAAGTGCTGTGCAAAACGGAACGGACAGATGAAACGACCGAGATTCACAGAAGAGCAAATTATCGCGATACTGAACGAGCAAGGGACTGGTGCGAAACCGGCTGATCTAGCTCACAGACACAAGATCTCCGAAGCGACGATCTACGACTGGAAGGCCAAGTTCAGCGGCATGGACGTTTCGGCCGCCAAGCGGTTGAACGCCCTGGAAGAGGAGAACGCGAAGCTAAAGAAGCTTCTGGTCGAGCACATGCTTGGCGTGGATGCACTTCGCGAACTCCTATCAAAGTAGTCGCAACCAATATGCAGGTTCTCACGCCCACGCTGCACGGCGCAAGCCCAGAGCGTTAGCTCTTGCAGAACAGCTAGATCGGCCAAGTGATGCACGCCACGTCTTTGAGGCCGACGGCACAAAGCAACAAGGACTCCCATTCCAAAATCGGAGATAATCGAGTGAAAAGCGGCCTTCCCTCAAGACTGACATGCGCAATCTTTGACCACTTGGACGACGACGGCCGCGCCATTGCGCGACAGTATGAAGATCGCCTCAAGCTGGCGGAGGCGTGTGATTCTCTGGGCTTTTACGCTTATCACCTGGCGGAGCACCACTGCACCCCTCATGGCAGAGGGCCCTCGCCGAACCTGTTTCTAGCAAGTCTTGCGCAGCGCACCCGGAGGCTTCGCTTTGGTCCGCTTGTTCTGTTGCTCAACCTCTATCATCCATTGCGCGCGTTCGAAGAGATCTGCATGCTTGATCAATTGAGCGGCGGCAGGCTCGAACTCGGTATCGGGCGCGGCTCCCAGCCGATCGAATGGGGCTATTTCGGCATCAGCGCAGGCGCGGCGCCAAGCCGCTATATGGAAGCCAGCGAGATCTTAAATGTTGCGCTGAAGAGCGATACGTTATCCTACCAAGGAAGCCATTTCGAGCTGAACAGTGTACCCTTAACCTTGAGGCCTCATCAGCGCCCTTATCCGCCGACCTGGATCGCCAGCAATCGGACCGAATCGGCGGAATGGGCCGCGGCAAATGGTGCAAATCTGGCGTGTGTCGGTCCCGCCTCTGCTGTCCGAAGCATCACGGATGCTTTTCGTTGCCGTCGCGCGCGCTGCACAGCCGCGGACGATCGAGAGCCATTCCTAGGGTTGGCTCGTATGATCGTGATTGCGAGATCTGACGGAGACGCTCATGCGGCTGCCGAAACCGCTTATGGACAATGGCTGGATAGCTTTAAGTTCCTTTACGAGTTGAACGCCACTCCGACACCGCCGACCCTGCCGCTGTCGTTCGATGCAGCGCTGGAGAGCCAATTGTGCGTCGTCGGAACGCCAGCTTCCGCCCGACAGCAGCTTCTTAACCAGATGGAAGAGGCAGGTACCAACTACCTACTCTGCCAGCTTGCATTCGGGAACCTTCCGCTCGACATTTCACTATACACCGCGAGCGCGATCAGAGCCGAAATCATCGATAGCTTTGGCTGACAACGTCCATTCAACTTCGCTACTGCGGGATGCCCGGCCCTTCTTGGCATGCCGTACGTGCCCATTGGCGTACGATCAAGGCGTTCTTTCTTGCTCGACGGGCGATCCCAAACCCATAAGGATATAGGCGCGATCTCAAGCGTCACTTTGCCGGCCGCGCAGCTGATGTCGTCGGCAGCGACATGACAGGTTGAATAGCGTTGGCATGACAAACCGGCTCAACCCGTATGCGGGCTTGTCTTATGCGTCGTCCAGAGCAGGTCAAGGATAGTCGCGCGCTATCCGCGGACTGGATGCATCCCATAAAAACTTTCGATTTTACGGATTTCAGCCAAATGCACCATAGTCGCTCACCGGTTTCCGGAAAGCACCTTTGACGAAGCTCGTGTGACCATGGACCCCCTTTGCTTTCTGCCAAGTCGCAGGCCGGCTCAAGCCTTTCGCGCCAACATCACCAACGATATCCCTCGACCTTTGAAACCGCGCCACCAGCGGCCTAGCTTCAACCGGATGGCTCGCCGAACCGTATGGCCCTCATTCGAAGTCGCCGACAGCAATTTCGTCATCCTAAAGGCGTCCCCGAAGATTAGGTGCTTCTCACGCGCATTGGCCGGGTTGCATGCGTGCGTCGCGTAGAAGCCAGGCAGGCGCACTGCCTCTTACGCCAGCCTCGGCAAGGCTTGTCGGCCTGACCAGCTGGACAGCCCCGTTACTTCCGCGATGTTGTGATTCTCAAGCAATGCGATGTCAGCCATCTGACCTCCTTAAGGACGCGCTGGTATCAGCGGCGCGTACTGACGTCGATTTCGGCGACGCGAAAGGCTATGCGACAACACTAGCCGCCCACTTACGCCCTTTGATCGCGGGGTTCTCATGCCGCCCATCCGCTCCACGCTGTTTGGTGGGCTCTGCCTATGCCAACGGCGTTCCTGTGAGGTTCGCTAGCTTGGAGTGCGCCGGCTCGATAGCTCAATCAAGGACGAGCGTTCTACCACGCAGCGCACAGCGCTCGATAGCGACCATACCTCCTTCGGGTCTTTCTACGAGACCAGCCTGTCCCTTTCTTTGGTTGCACATGCGCGAGTTGTCTTGTGCAGCGGCAATTCGGTCACGCACCGCATCGGCTGCCTCGCAAACCGGAACGCACACAAACACTACACGTCAATCTCGTTTAATTAGTCTGGAGCAACACTGTGGAACTTGACCCTTCGAATTCACGCATGCAAGACCTTGAGGATCGCATCGACCTACAACTCGATATCGTGGCAACTCTTGTACGCGAAGGAAGCAACGAGCTCGAGGCAATCCAGCTGCTCAACGCACTCACGAACGAAATGATATCAGCGGAACTGGAGCTCGGCCAGCTCGGCGATACGAGCACCGGTGGCCATCCCGGCAGCGGGCGAGCAGCGCGAATGAGACGGGACCATGGCGTCTACAATCCAGAAGAGCTTCAAATCTTGGGGCGCCTTCTCGATCAGGCAGTGGCCGCCTTACCGCCTGCACTGCGCACTCCGGCCAACCAGATGCGGATTGCCAGATTGATTCTGGCACGTGCGGCGGGCTGAGAGCCGCTTTGCTCCTCTGCGATTGACGGCCGCTCAGCGAAAGCTTCATCGCTGGGCTAACCGTGGCTGTGCTCTCCTACCCACGGATAAGGCCGCTTCGAGACCGTGGCTCACCGCTACGTGAGTGAGCCGCTTCCACGTGCTGATCATTTCGCTTCGGAGGAGCGCGACATCCATCCGATTTCCGGTGGACTGCACTTCAAACGCTTGATCATGGCTTCTTACACGCTCGCAGTTTACTCCAAGGCAGATACGCACGATCCGAGATATTCGTGCGAGACACCGCACGGTTGACCGCGCCTTCCGATATTCGGATCTTGGCAGCATAAGCTAACTCCCTGATCGCGGCCGCATTGTTCTAAAGTTGCGGGCCACCTGATATTTCGTTGCCAGAACGAGCTCCTGGCAGATCAACGCAATTGTCGCGATGCTTGTCCCGTTTCTTTGGCGCGACTCATCCGGAGCAGAATCGCATCGCAAACGTGGTGCTGTGCGCAGAAACCGGCGGATGCGGCCGGGCTGGTGACGCATGTCGGGAAGCACACGAACGGATTGTCGAGAATGAGCCACACAGCAGGACGCGACATAAAGCGCGCATACGACATCTCCCAGAACACTTCTTAGCCTTGAAAGTTTGGAAGGTAGCGAACGGCCTGCTCCGCAAGACGGCTGCAGTTCGACTGACTCTTGGGAGTGTGGGCCCGGCGAACGGCGAAGGGCGAACGCCGGGCAACAAGATGCGCGGCGCAAAGCGACAAATGTCAACGCGGGGTCTCTTCAGCCAATTCAGAATCGTTCGCCTCGCGCCGGCACTTCGACATTCGGTCATCCGGAATTCAACAAGCGGCATTATAAAGTTCGCTGTAGCGCCGCGAGCAGCTCGACACACATTTTGGCTGTGGCTCCGACTTCTTGCCGGTCAGGACAGGCCGCAGCTCGTCGGTACGCTTCGGACGAATCTTTTACCTTGTGCCAGGAGTCGAGGAGATTCGAGATGGATCAGGTCATATCCGACCAGGTGCAAGCGCCAGACGCTATCGCAAGTATCGCATTTGAAAAAGCGTGGCGCTTTGTCGAGAAGGACCCAGTTCTGGCGCATCATCTCAAGGCGTTCCTTCACAGCCGCTTGCGAGCATTACTGGAGTGTTCGATCAGAACCGGCGAACGGAATACCCTATATCTGGCCAACGAAGCGATACGCAATTTACGAGCGGAACTGGCGTCGCCGAGCAAACAGTAGGTGGTTCGTTCCTCTAGCTGGCCGCCACCCTTGTTATCGGCCAGGAACGGGACGGTGTCGTCACTCCCGAAGGGTCAGGTCGTGGTCGAGCTGAGTTTTCTCTGCGCATCTTCTTCTACACCGACGACTGCGTCAGAGAGCCCTGCTCGTGCAGCTCTCGTGGTCCCCACACCAGTAGGATAGAAACGGGAGCACACCGGCAACGAAGGCGGGACAAGCGCGCGTTGCCTCGACGTGACACAATGCGCACCTTATCTGACAGCTTGGCATGCGTCTCAGCAATTTCGATGCGGGCTTCATCCAGCGCGGTGACCAGCATTCTGCGGCAGACGATCTTGGCGGCGCGCCGGCTCGATTGGCTCTCCTGTCGCGGCAAGAGCAGTTACAGCTCGCCAGATACCACTCCGGATCTTCAGGATGTCCGAATTTAGATCGATCAATGCCTCTGATGGGTCATTTCCGACGTTACCACAATCTTAAGTCGCCACACGACTCCTCACCCAAGATTAATTCAAATCCCATCCCGATAAAAACGCCTTCATCTGTGCGGCTCATGACGAAACCCGCTGAACGACGCGCAGCCGGACGTATCGCCAGGAACCTGGTTGTAGCGGTGTTTCAGCAAATGCGCTCGCAGCATTGCGTCGCACAGTGCCATCACGATCGTATCGCCTTCAGGTAAAGGCGCCACGAGGCGCCCTATCAATGTCGCTGCATTTCCGTCGATGCGTCGCAAGTTAGGCGCCTCACAACCTGACGCACCGTGCGTTTCGACCCATTTATCGCGGAGGAATGTTGTGCCTCAGTTACAGCAATTCGCAATCATGTTGTTAAGACGCACGGCGCCGGGGGCATCAAAAGGAATGACACTGGAATGAAGAATTTGCTGGTTCTGACCGCAAGCATCGCACTCAGCGCTGCAACTCCCACATTCGGCGCTGACCTCGCCGGGCAGCCTGTCAACATCAAGGCAGCCACATTGCCGGTGGTAGCCCCGATCAACGACTGGAGCGGCTACTATATCGGTCTCAATGGCGGCTGGGGATCGAGTCACAATTGCTGGAATTTCAACGGCGTCACTTCCGAGGGCTGCCATAATTCGACCGGCGGCACCGTCGGCGGCCAGATCGGCTATCGCTGGCAGATCTTCAGAACGGTGTACGGCATCGAAGGTCAGGGCAACTGGGCCGACTTCAGCGGCTCCAATGTCAGCACTGCCTTCCCAGCGGACACCGTTGGCACCAAGACAGATGCATTTGGATTGCTCACCGGCCACATCGGCTACGCATTCAATGCCGTGCTGCTTTACGCCAAGGGCGGTGCGGCGGTGACCAGCAACACCTATCACGTCAACTCAGTGGCTGCTGGCACCGAGCTTGGCAGGAACAACGATGTTCGCTGGGGTGGCGCGCTCGGCGTTGGCGCCGAAGTCGGCCTGAGCCCGAACTGGTCGGCTGGCCTCGAGTATAATCACTTGTTCATGCAGGGCAGCAACGTAAGCTTCCCCACGGCCGCTGGCTTCGATCGCGTTCACCAGGACATCGATCTTGTCACGGCACGGCTCAACTACAAGTTCGGCCCAGCGCTTGCAAAATAGCGAACACCACGCGCGCAAAAGTTAAATCGAGAGCCCCGACTAACGGTCGGGGTTCTTTCTCGAAATGCTGCCCTACCGCCTTACGACCAGCCAGCGGAACCGGCTCGAGCTCGTCTAGGCTTAGATCACTGGCTGGCGGAGCAGACCGCAGGCACACCAGAGGATACCAAGCCAGTCGGCTTGACATGCGTCGTCGAACTCCAGAACCTTACGCAACGTGAGATTCCGTCGCCTGTCTCAACGAAGCGCTGTTCGAATGACAGGAGCCTTACCAGGGCTTGGCGTCAATGGCACTTCCTGGCGGTGAGGATGGGATCTCAAAGAATATTGAGGCGAATGGCTATAGCGGTCGCCTGGATCCGGCTGGTCGCGCCCAGCTTTCGCATTGCATTCTTGATATGAAAATTGACCGTATTTTCGCTAATTTTTAGGATCTTCCCAATTTCCCAGGACGACTTCCCCTCTGCCACCCACCGCATGCAACTGATCTCCCGTTGCGACAATGCAATTTGTTTCCCGCAGCCGCCATTAGAGGGTCGAGCAATCTCGCCATAGGCGCTGTGAAAGAGCGAAGCCAGGGCATTGAGATGACCGATGCGATTCTGAGGATCAGCATCGTCGGACGGAGATGCAAAGGACACCACAGATACTTGGCCCAACGGGCCAAATAAAGGCACGCTCATGCCATGCTTCAGCCCGGCCTCCCTAGCCTCATCCAATACGCGTCTCTCGTCCGGTTGAAGCTGATAATGGTCAGCGAGTTGGTCCCACAGAAACGGACGCGAATGCATCGGCGTCCGCCGGACCACCGGATCGATGGTGTGGTACTTGCGTTTGAAGTATCGATCGCACCAGGCCGGCGGCCAATTCACAGCGACAGTCGGCGGTGGATACTCAGCCAACCGAAGCGGCTCGACGAAGTTGAGGGCTCCGTAAGCAACCTCACTGAATCCTTCCTCGGTGGCACGGTTTACAAGAAGGTCGAACAACGCTCTCAGCGAATGCGTCTGGTTTGCGCATTCGGTGAAGCTAAAGAGATCCACGATGGGCGCTTCGGCACGCCGATCCGGCTCGCCATCGCTGCGTTCGATTGCATTTTTTTCAGGCCGAGCCACATTCCATTCCATGAGCTGAACTCTCAGGTTTGCTCTTCGTGAAGTCTGGAGCGCCCGCTGCGTCAGACGCCATTCCCGAATTTTTCACCTTCCGCCAGCTGCGGCGCGATAATTGTTCCGTCAAACGCCGGGATCCAGCTGCTATCCTCGTCGGACACCCGACGGCACGCCACAACCGAAGCGCCGTCAAATTCCGTCCGATCGGTCCTGCTCGCCGATGACGCGTTGGCCAAGCAGGCGATCACCGCATTGTCGTTCGTCTGATGGTCCGTGCCCTCGATGCTGCCTTAATAGTGCGGCCAAAGCAGCCATGAGTGACAAGATCGACTCTACTCAGATTAAATGGTAAGGAGCCACTGTCCCGCCGGAAAGACGCCTGGCTTTGCCTCAAGGTTGGGCGCGATGATACCCCGAACGTTGACCTTCGCGATTCAAGCGGGATGGAGCACGTTGGCCAACTTGGCGGTGCCGGGCTCGACCTTCGCAGTTCCGACATCGGCCTTCTGCTTCCTGCCGACAGGAAGGTCATTTTTTCCTCCCCATCCTGCGAATTGCTGTCGCGAATTCTTCGCTCATTCGCCGTCCTTCGACGGCGTCGGGAATGCGGTCTGCGAGCAACGCGGAAGAGCCGCACCAGCAGGTGACCGCGTGATATAACGGCCCGGCGCCGGATCAGGCGCGTTGAAGAGGTCCAGCGCACCTGAATTGAAGGCACAGATGATCCATGCGCCAGGTGCGCAATGGGAGATGCGCGCAGAAACAACACCTGCCGGCCGCAGAGGACACCTTGCATGCGCATCTCCATAAGGGAGAGGACCTGGGCGCGGATCAGCAAGTGTCGTACCAACTGGCGGCCTCAGAAAAATCAATCCTCGATACCAGGGATTCAAGGCAAGAGCCCGGTTTCGGCGCACGAGCGCTTGAAGCAATGGCGACATCTGGAGGAAACGCGACAGCGCCACTTGCGCAAGGCTCCCACGGCCTGGAAAGAGTGCCGCTCGGCGCGGCGGCTTCCAAGCGCCTTTCAAACAGCCGGGCGCTGGCGTACCACTTTCACATCCTGGTCAAGTACCGATGCTGGCAATTGAAGAAGCCGATCCACAAATGGCAATCGTGTGGGAACCTTAGCCGGTGCCAACTGCGGCGCGCGGCCGGGCGGCATCCGATTAAGCGCTCGCTTGGACTTCATCCGTCGCGGAAAGACAACTGGGACTGCATGCAATTAGCGCAAGGCAAGCGAAGAACTTTTCGCAGGGTTGGTGAAGTATGCTTTCTCTGTTCTTTGCGATTATCTCACTGCTCTATGCAATGGTTGGCCAAGCCGGTGGAACCGCGTTCCTAGCGCTTATGGCGTTTTCTAGCTTGCCCTCCACAGAGATGCGCCCGACGGCGCTTGGCCTCAACATTGTTGTCGCGAGTTATTCCACGTGGTTCTTAAACCGCAACAAAGTCATCGACTGGATAGCGCTCCGGCCGCTTCTATTGTCATCAATGCCGGCGGCACTTGCCGGCAGCTTGCTGGTGCTCGGGGAGAACGTTTACAGGACATTGACTGGTCTTGTCCTCCTTTTGGCGAGCGCTGTGATGATCGTTCGGCGCGGCCGCGTTGCCCATCGTATTTTCGAAACTCCGCTCTGGGGAAGCGTGGGCATTGGAGCGGTCATCGGGTTTGTTTCGGGTCTGACCGGCGTGGGCGGAGGAGTATTCCTGGCGCCCGCGCTCATGACACTGAACTGGGCGTCAGCCAGGCAAGTCACCCTGCTGTCGCCTCCGTTTATCCTAGCGAATTCCACGGTGGGCTTCGTCGGAGTTCTTTTCACCGGCCAGTTTCCGTGTTCGGATTCGGCCATTTACGCAATCGCCGCACTGGGAGGAGCCGTCGCAGGAACGGTTATCGGCCTGAAATGGCTGAGCCAGACAGCTATTAGGTTCATCCTCGTGGCGGTTCTGCTCATTGCCGGCGTGCAGTTGGTTCGCACCTAAATGCCGCTGGATCTGCTTTTGCTGCAGCTGTCGTTGCGGTCATCGAGCACCACCGAGGTTCATGACAACGGTCGCAAAGATTCCAAAACGAACGATCCGAGCCCCTGAAGCAGAACAGACGCGTATCGTCTGACTTGGACGTGCCAGGGAGTACAGAAGCTGACAATGCCCGCGCGTTGCGATTCCGGCACAGCCTGCGGCCTGGTTGGGAATTGGTGAACTCGCAGCGCTCACAATGGCGCGGCCGAATCAAAGCGCCCCGACGCACCTGCCGGGGTTGGAAGTGCGCCGGGGCGGCCCCAACATCATCAGTACATCCGTGACGATGCTTGGCGCAATGAGACAAGCGGCGTGGCGGAATTGAGGCTGGTCCATCCTTATAACGTGGAGTCAAAAATGTTTTTCAACCGGTTCGACGCCTATTGAAACTCACGTTGCGTCACGTTGTAAGATCTCGCGCCCTGCGATTCATCAACCGAGACTCCTTGTCTGACAATCCCAGCTTGGAGAGCATTCTGCTTGTTGCATCGCGAGGCGCCGCGATAAATACTATCCCTATCCTCGTTCGCGTATGCCATTTTTTCCTGCACAACCTAGGCAGCCCGGAACGCAAATCGGAACGCGACATCGCGTGCCGTAGCGTTTCCCGCCCAAATCGCTGAATGCAAATGGGCTCAAATCCCGTCTGCGCAGGTTTGAAAAGGCGTGACTGACAAAGATGCGGCAGATTGTGTAGCTTCAATAGAAGCGCCGACTATCGTTCCTCGACGAGCCCTTCTACCGCAAGAAAACAACATCGACGCGAGACACGCCGGCGCTTTCTCACATTACGTGCGAGCGTGCGGCAAAGGGGGCTATTGCGCGAGGGGCAGGTGCCAGGCCGTGAGCCCGAGCGGCAGCATGCCCACCTGCCAGTTCGCACGGGGTGTATGATCGAAGCCGAAAAGAGCTCAACTGCGCGTCGCTTTTGATTATGACGCTTTGCGCTCCGATTGGGCCGAGCATTCCAGCAGCGGTGCATCGAGGCTCGGGATTTCCGGCATCGCCTTGCCGGCGATCGCCTGAAGGTCACCGACCATGCCAACGGTAGATTCGATGACAGAGAGGATCTGCGTCTCGCGCTTGGCCCATTGTCGGCCCATGAACTTTCGCTCCTTGTCGAGATCTTCTCGCATGTCGTTGAATTTTTCAACGACAGCTTCTACCCGCTGGCGGAACCTGGTGCCGGTCAGATACCGATACACCTGCTCCATTTTGGTTTGCTGGCCTTCCTGCACCAGGCGCGAGCTGCTCAAATCAATCAGCCCCTGACGGAGCGCGATCGCGACCGCAACAGCACAGCGGGGATGAGCAACCCATATTCCGTCGATCAGATCGAAGAATTCGACGTGCTTCGGCAGCGCCTGTGAAATGATGAGGGCCACGTCTGCGCCACACCGCCTTTGGTCATCGCGCAGTTTCCCGAGCCAGCTATCGCTCCATGCCTTCGTACGCTTGGATTCCCAAAGGATGAGGCCCGCAGGATGACCTATTGAACCGTTGACCTGCTGGACGACGTCCGCACCCAGCTCTCCCTTGCCTATCGGCTCGATTGTATCAGTGGGGAAACGGCTGCGAAGCAGCTCTTCGAGTTCGAGCTCAAGCACTTCGCCCTGGGATTGCTGCGAGCCTTGCTCAGCCTTGCGCTTCAACTCTTCGATCGTCCGCGCCATGGATTCGATCGTTTGATCCTTCTCGAGCACCCGAAGGCGGGCGGCTTCGTCGGCTTCCTGCCTGGCTTTGGCCCGGATATCCGCGATTGAGGCCTGCACGCGTTTTTCGATGGTCAGATCGAGTTCACGTTTCTCTTCGTCAAGGGCACGTTGCCTGCGGATCAGTTCGGCCTGAGCCTGCTGCGCCTCAGCAAGTTTGGCATTGTTGGCCTCCAGGCTTTGACGAAGCTCGGCCGCTTCGGCAGCTTTTGCCAGCAGCTCGGCCGCCGCGGCCTGCCGAGCCTTCTTCGCTTCCATGGCGACGAGTTTGGTGCGCTCGGCCTCCAGGCGCGCGGCCACCTGATCCTCGATCTGTTCGCGTTGCCTCACCAGTTGCTCCTGCTCATGGCGCAAGGCCTCGGCCTTGCGGGCAACCTCGGCATCCTTGTCCGCCAATTGTCGCTGAAAACGTCGGCGAGTTTCCTCAATCAGGGGAGCAGCAAGAGATTCGGTGAGGTGAATCTCATGATCGCAGTTCGGGCAATGGAGAATAGGCTGATGCCCAGCGCCCGCCGCGGGTGTTTTCAGGTTCATGAGCCCTCCTGGCCGATTGGCCTTGTGCTGCCGGCCAGCGTGGCGCGGACTATCAATCGGATTTAGCGTGATTTCCTGACTCGATCGAACGCCTGGGGCATTCACATCAGCTTTTCCACCGAAAACCAGTCTGAAAGGCCGAGGCCGACTGGTTCGCCGCCGGCAACGCCTTGGATCCTGTCTTTGTCGCAAAGCCCCTGCGTTGGATAATGCAGACGCAATGTGCGCTCCGATGAATGATTGTTCCCGCGTCCAATGGTTGGGCGGATCGAGTCCGCACGGCCGAGCTTATGTGAGACATTTGTTCTTTCACCGGGTGCAAATGATGGCTAGCGCCTGACTTGCTCACCGCTCCCAGTTCGCAGGCCGTCTTGGAAGTTACATCGAAGAAGGGTCTCGAGCTTCAGGATCAGAACAGTGCCTTTTGACTTAACGCAAAGACACAGCAGAGGATATCCATCAGCCTCATACCGTATCAACGCGGAAAGGTAAGCGTTGCAGACGTCACTCCTAAATAAATATTGCGATGCTCGCCTGCCCTGGTACACCATTTACCCAACCGTACCGGATTTCTCTGCTGCGGTCGGCGCCACGACCTACGAGGCGTGGTTGCGGCGGCTGCCGCCTGACGAATCCGTATCGCTCTACCTTCACGTTCCGTTCTGCCGGTCGATCTGCTGGTATTGCGGCTTCCCAACAAGCCTCACTCACAGCGAGCGGCCGATTCGCAATTACCTGCTGACGGTCCGAGAGGAAATTCGTCTGGTCACAGAGCAAACGCCTCACGGTCTTCCAGTGAGCGACCTGCATTTCGGCGGCGGCACGCCGACTACCATCCCACCGGCCGATTTCTTGGCTCTGATGGAGCTGCTGCGCCGCTGCTTCGCGTTCAGCAAATCGACCGCGCTCGCCGTCGAGATCGCCCCCCGCGCGTTCACGGCCGAGATGGCGGAAACCTTGGGAGTAGCGGGCGTCAGCCGCGCGAGCATCGGCGTGCAAAGCTTCGATCCCGTAGTTCAAAGGGCGGTCAACCGTCTCCAAAGCAAAGCGCAGGTCGCTTTTGCCGTCGAACGCCTTCGCCAGCATGGAATAAGCCGTATCAATTTCGACCTGCTCTTCGGATTGCCGCATCAGACCGTGCAATCCTGCGTGAACTCAGCGCAGACGGCTTTGACGATGCGGCCCGACCGCCTTGCGGTGTTCGGCTATGCCCATGTTCCCTCCTACATGAAACGCCAGCGCCAGATCGACGAGGCGGCGCTGCCTGACAATGTTGCGCGCGCCGAGCAAGCTGCAGCCATGGCAGATACGCTGGTCTCCGCCGGATATCGCCAAATCGGGCTCGACCATTTTGCCCTCCCGGACGACGAACTCGCGCACACGCAGAGAACTGGCCGGCTGCGCCGCAACTCGCTGGGCTATTCGGCCGATACGTGTAACACAGTGATCGGCTTTGGTCCGTCAGCCATCGGCCGTCTGCGCGATGGTTACGTGCAGAACGAGACAGCAACCAGTTCCTATAGCCGACAGATCAGTGCTGGCCATCTGGCAACCTCAAAGGGCCACTGCCTCACCGCCGAAGATCGCCTTCGGGCCGCAATCATCGAGCGGCTGATGTGCGACTTGCAGGCCGACGTGCCGGCAATCTGCTCCGCCCACGGATTTGCTCCGATGCCCTTTCTCGATTCAGCTGACCGTCTGGGAATGCTTGCCAAAGACGGGATAGTGGACATCGAGCAGGGGTTCATCCGAGTCAAACCAGAGCACCGTTTTGTCATTCGCGCTGTTGCTGCCGCGTTCGACGCTCATCTCGACCGCACGCCCTATTGAGAAGCTACGCATGCGAGCAGATCTGTAATATCAACGCGCATCGCAAAGGAGCAATCGGCGAAGCGCCTGTGGCCGCCAGGCGAAATGGTCGTGATGAGGCGGAGCGATCAATCCCTATAACTGACTCCGCAACCTGAAGTCGCCGAACTCCCTTTTCCGCACACATCAATCGGCGAATACGATATTCCCACCCCTGTGGAATCGATCTGTTGTGGAGCTTCGGCTCCTGCTAAGGCTTACTGAAAACGGCACGCCGAGTTGACCAGAGACGCAAATTTCGGGGTCCTGCGGCGGCCGTCAGTAGTACGTCGGCCTCATCTTGTGCAGATGTCGAAGGGGCATCAGCTGCGTGATGACCCTCCCTTCAGATCGTGCCTGAACTGGCGATGATCTGATTACAGACGCGTCCCGCGGATATGTTGTTCACGACCTGGTACGCGGAACGCGCTCTGCCACCTGGCAAGAAGACCTTCAAAATCTGGCCCCATCGAAGCCTTTAGATCCTAGGGCGACAAGCGGCATCGCGAAACCGGCCCAAACAGTGGGACCGGTTGGGAGGCTGGTCACGCCTGTAGCCGATCGAAACATCAAGGTGCGCTTGCCATGGGTGCTGCGATCACTGGTGCGCCTCCAACGGAAACAGGTCCTTGTGGTGTGGACTGACCGCGCCGTTTCTTGGCCCGGCTCGAAGCAGCCTGGGCGGACGGTGGGGCAGAAACGGAAGGCGTGGAAGCGACAGGCGTTGAATTCTGCAGGGACTCGATCCGCGAAGTCAGCACGCTGATCTGATCTAAGATCCCCTTGAGGTCCTCCCGCGCGGCATGGATCCCGCGGTTCAGTTCTGCGATCTCATCGCTAGCCTTCAGCTGTGCCCACTTTATCTCGGACAGGGCAGCTCTGTCATCCAGTGACGACCTCACGATTGGAGCGGCTTGGTGGGTTTCCGACGTCCCGACAAACTCCCCGAGGCCAGCCCAAAGCCAGGCGCCAGCAGCACTAAAGCTGACGATCACAAGGAGAAGCACCAAAACCCGGAAAATGCATCGTGACGGCTCTCGCAACAGCGGTCGCAAATCCGAACCGACCGCATCGTCGATCATCGCCATCGCTCCTCATCCACCGTTCTTCTTTCGACCGGTCTGTTTCGCCGATCGGAGCGCTTGCGGTGTTCGCGCGCTCCAAAGGTCCCAACTGCCGGCAGCTTCACTCAAGACGCGCCGCTTAAGCGACGGCTGAGCCTCAATTCCTCATAGGGATGGCAACCATTGCGCTCGATCAACTACCAATGTCAGCAGGTTGATTGAGATCACGGGCACATGCCAAGCGGGACCAACGAAAGCCGCGCACGGGAAGGACCCACAATGCAAGACAGATTCGGCCGTCCCAGCGGTCTCTACCGAGCGAGCTGCTCGCCCGCCTCCACCAAAGCGGCTCGAAGGCTGTTTCGTCCATTCACCTGGGATGACCAGGATGGGCGTCGTCGTGCGACCTTCGAGCGCACGCATTCCAGAGCCGGCTGGTCCCAGATCCTGTCGCTTGTCTGGCCCAACAGCATCACAAAACTCCATGAACCCGTGGCTCGTGGCTCACGGGATTTGCTTTCTGGCGCCTGCCACTTCGTCAGTAAAGGGGTCTTTCAGCAAGGGCCCCGCCAACGCCGGACCACTCTGCCCCACTGCGAGCAGCGAGGCTGTGTTCATAAAGTGACAGCGAGGGTAACGGCACTCGTCATAAACCTCTCGCCGCACCAGCGCGCGCTGCTCTCTTTCGGCCCTCCGGCCTGATGCGCAAGTGAATTGCAGAGCAGATCATCTGCTGCCTCCTCGGGAGCGAAGATGTTGGGATGCCACTCTCGGCCATTCAGGCGACAGTTCGTTCCCAATCATGATTGACTGATACGGACCTGAAGTACGCTATGCGTGATTGGATTCTTGCGGCGACGTCGCTTCGAACATCTTCCGCCTTGGCATCTGCTTTCACGTTTCGGCCAATCGGCAAACAATTTAGACGGGCTATCGCAGTTTCGCTGGCGGCTTGCCTGCTCGGCAACTCCGCGCGGGCACAAACCGAGGACGAGCTTGATCCCGGGAACGACACTGTAGATCAAGCCAGCGAAAGCAGACAAGCTTCCGGTCGGGCGACAAAGTTGCGGACCGGGATGACGCGTCAAGCAATCCAGCCTCGGCGCCCATGGTCTGCGGCACGCGCCGATGCGTCTGGCGAAAAGCGCAGCAGTGTTGATAGATTTGCTCAGACGCGAACGCAAAAGCCCATCGATCCCTTCGCCAGGTACGACAATCTGCGTGAAAAAGGGTTGTGGCTCGCCATACCTGGCCCTGCAGATACGATTGATCAGGAGAATGGCGTTCGGTCCGCGCTGGCAGATGTCGGCATTGGCTATATCGGCTGGACACACAACACGCTTGTAGATAATCAGCTGCCGAATGCAGCGAGAAGCCCAATCGCAAACCAGCTTTACATGGGCCAGAACCCGACCTTCGCTTCGGCGAACTTCTTGATCGTCACTTACGATCTCACCCGATTTGGCGTTCCCGATGGCCAAATTGTCGTCGGAGCCGAGCAGCAATACTGGACGTGGGATCGCCCGGGGCCTGACAGAGTGGGGCTCAACACGCTCGCCTACTACCAG
This sequence comes from Bradyrhizobium sp. KZN70725, assembly GCF_055264925.1. Taxonomy (NCBI): domain Bacteria; kingdom Pseudomonadati; phylum Pseudomonadota; class Alphaproteobacteria; order Hyphomicrobiales; family Nitrobacteraceae; genus Bradyrhizobium; species Bradyrhizobium sp. KZN70725. Next base: position 33,759 of record NZ_JBUYWT010000025.1, on the reverse strand, counting down.
ACTTTCCTCGACAGGAAACTCGAACTCAAACTTGGTTACCTGAGAAACCAAAATGAGTTTACCGGCACATTGTTCGGAGGGATGACCGGATCGAACATGTTCGCCTTGATCCAGGCAGGGCTGAGCACCAATGCTGCGCCTACGCCGGCGGTCAACCTGAAGTACAATTTTGACGATCGCTTCTACAACAAGATTTCACTCCAGCGCTCAATCAGTCCAGATGGTCCCTATGCCGAGATAAAGGAAAATCCTGCCGGCGTGAACTGGAGCACCGCCAATGCGGGGACGCTTCTTGTCGATGAGATCGGCTACAGGAGCAAGGCCGCTCCTGGAGCGCCGGACACATGGCTGCGGGCCGGCGTTGGTTTCAACACCAGCCGCTACAAGAATTTGGCAGACCCGGATCAACAGCGAGTGAGCGGCAACAATTTCCGTTACATCGCTGCAGACCGGCAATTCTGGCAAACTGATGCCACTAGGTCGCCGTCTCGCGGGCTCTATGGCGGATTCTCTGTCATGGGAGCTCCGCCTGACCTCAACAGGATCAGCCAGTATTACGAGCTTCGTCTTTATACGAAAGGGCCGTTTGATAGCCGTCCCAAGGATCTGATTGCTCTTGTCGCCAGCAACACGACCTGGAGCAAATTCGCCGTGGATGCTGCCCTGGCTAAAGGCCAGCTTGCGCATCGCGATACCCTGGCGATCACGGGCACATATACTGCCCATCTCGCCCCGGGCATCTATGCAAGCGCCGGATTGTCATACATCCACAACCCGACAAGCGTCACACATACGCTTCGCACCGAGCACGCCCTCAATCTGATGGTGTCTACGCTGGTTTTCTTCTGATTATGGCAAGCCGCCCTTCTGCTGTCACCTTTGGGTGCGGAACTCTGCGATCTGCTTGCAGGACCGGTCCTGCATCTGCGTTTGATGCGCCGGTTACACCGGATGTAAAGGGACACCAGCTTTAAGTGATTGCACAAAATGGACGTCGTTAGGTCTGTAGGGACGATCGAGGGGATTGCCGAGAAGAGGCTGATACCGAACGCCGTCATTTGCGAACTTGTCCGCGCGAATAACTGCCACCACAGACCTTAACCACGTCAGGTTCTCGAAAGCTTGCCCGACTAGGTAGACCCGTTCAGGTGATCCTGAAGGAGAGGTTAGCGTGGACCCGCGAGACTTTGACCCGTTTAACGTGCCAGCTTGGCCGCAGGTGCAACACGACGTCTCGCAAGAGCCGCAGACGAGCCAGGCCGGACAAGATGGCTTTGAGCAGCACTTGGCTGAGACAAGGCAGTCCGAACCCGCGCCCGTCGGCGCTGGAGGCTACTATCCCCATCTATCAACAGAAGACCGGGACCTTATCGACAGGGCGATTGCTCAATATAAGGCTCAGAAGGACCCACAACCGAACACGGTCAAGCTTTATACTCAGGCACTTCGTCGACTGGCGAATGATCTCCGCCGCCGTGACCAAACGACTGACTTAAGGGACCACCAGTCCCTGGTTAATCACCTAGATACTTACTTTCCGGAAGACGCCCTCATGAAGACAGGCGTAAGCGTGCTTCGTGCATATCATGATTCCGGTCATTCGGTTTCTCGCGGGCGACCGCGCGCGCTCCCCTCAGCGAACGACACACCTAGCGATGGCCAGCACCCCCCAGGCGAAGCGATGGATCCACGTGCGCGGAGCAATCTCCTGGCAAGCGAGGTGGCCCCCATCAATCATGAACCTGACACAGCTCAATCGAGAGCAGCGAAAAGACGGAGGACGCTGAACGATCTGGAAGAAGTTCAAGTATATCGGAAACCGAGCGCAAGCGCCGCTTCCGGAGGAAGTGGCGGAGCAATGCCGGTCGCCTCAACGGGCGTCATAATCCGTGGTCAGTGGGACAGGCGGCCTCTCTATCCCGAGGATGCTGCGGATATCTTCAGGCTTGAGGAGGCGCTTATTGAGGGGGGCACGGCCGCCGTTACGGCGAAGCAGCATGCAGGTTCTCTTATTGGCTATAGCCGTTGGCTCTTCGCAAAAAACAAACCAAGCATTGTTGCTCGGTTAGACGGCAAATGGCTGAGCGATGGTAGTGACGTGCGCGAGTTCAGCGGTGCCTCTAATAGCAACAGACTTGCTAGAGCAATGGAGTATCTGCGGACCTTTCGGTCGACGGGGGCGGTCGTGCCCATCGTGCGTCCAGGGCGTACTCGCGCTAAGCTCAATCCTTCCCCTCAGAACGTGGCGCTCATCAATCCCGAAGGTGCATTACTGACAGAACCGACACGCATCGACAGCGCCGCTGCGCAGCACCGCGGGTCGTACGAAGCTGATCGGCGAGCGGAACATCAGGAGGGATACGACAATCAGCCGGTCCCGTCGGCTCTCCTCGAAGGACAGCTCGCGGTCGATCCAGAACAGCTTCCTCAGGAGCAGCTTCAGCGCCTGCGGGACGATCTTGATGACCAAGCTATTCCCCTGCCAGTTTCCCTGCCTTCAGAGGAGCTTCAGCAACTGGAAAAGGAATTGGCCAACGAGCTTCAGCGGCGATCGGAGGATCCCCCTGCCCCCTCGCTTTCCTTTGATCAAGTAGAGTTTATCATTGATCCAGACCAGTTCTCTCCAGCGGAGTTTCGGCGACTGCTCGAGGATGAAGACGCACAGGAGCTTATCGGGGGCCGAGATGATCATCCCGCCACCTCGGCTTTCGTCCAGGAGCAAGTCGCATCCGATTCGGCGCAGCTCCCTCCGGCAGATCTTCGGCGAGTACTGGATCATCTCGATGATCAACCCAGCGGCTCGCCGGCCTCCGTCCCTCCGGAGGAACCGCGGCAACTGGAAAAGGACTTGCACGACACGCTTCACGGACTACGGAATGATCACTTCGCTCCTTCTGTCTCCATTGATCCAGAAGAATTTACTTTCGAGCCCGAGCAGTTTTCTCCAGAGGAGATTCGGCGACTGCTTGATGATGAATAACCAGAGGAGGTTTAGGAAGGGCGAGACGTTAGCTTTCGTGCAAGGCACATCACCGCCGTTGCGACAAGACCCACCAGGACGCCCGGCTCGACCTGCAGGCGTGCGAAGACGCTGCTCGACCGGGTGGTCTCACTCCCGGAAAGCCGGAGACACAACAATGCGGCAACATGCCTGCGGGTCAACAGGGTTTGAGCAGCAGTTAAAACGAGCCGCAAAATCAACTCCTCTGATCAGAGCTCCGCAAAAGTGGATGGACCGATCCGGCGCTCTGGCGTCGGTGAGGATGATGTACCGACGAGCTGCGAGGTGGCCGCGTGGGAAACTCACAGAGCCAACATCGCCGTCGAAATCAGGCGTGTACTCACGCCCCACCTCTGCGATCTGCATCGATTGTGTGCATGGCCCGTCAAGCGCCGCGTGATGGAACGCCTCGCGCGCGCTGCCCGACGAGCATTTGGAATTGCAGCCAACTGTTTCTTCACCGAAGTTCGGGATAGATGCGAACGCGCTGGCGTCCTTCGCTTTCCACCAACTCGCCCCTATAAGGCATTCCTCGGATCTCGAAATAGCTCGGCCGCCCGGGCGCAGGCATGATGCGCTCGCCTTCCAGAACGCGGACGAGGTAAGGCGGAAGGAACCGCTCTCTGTGCTCCCAGCCGCCCCGGATCAGATGGCCAAGATCAACTACACCTTCCCCGGGTCGTCTTGCGCTTACGATTGGCGCTGGGCGGTGTAGCGGCCGGGATGGCCCGGCTTCGTTCATCCCGCCAACGCGCGGGTGATGGATCAGGCGAATATCCGTGCGACCGCCCGGTCCAAATGTCGCCGAATAGCGCTCCCCATTAATCGCAAACTGACTTGGCCCGAGCTGGTTTGGCAGCAGATTGATGTTGCCCAACACATCGATCAACACGTCTGAGGCCGCCTGGGAGCCGTGGCGCCAGTTGGCGCCAACGATCGCTCCGATGTCCCGCAGCTCCGGAGCCGCCCCCGGTGGGCCCGCGAACGACGAAGCGGCTGCAAATTCAGGTGGCGCAGAGCGCGCATCGTCGCGCAAGTCGTGGGGTGTGGGTGGATCCAGATCAACGAAGGACTCGAGACCGCCGTAGATGTTGGACGATCGAGGCCTCACGGACGAAGGCGATGCGGCTTCTTGCATCTGTTGCCCAAGCCAGGCCCAGGCTCCCTGGCTCGGGGTGGCCGGAGTGGCAGGAAGCTCGAATGGCGGATGAGCCTGCGCCGCCCAGTGCGGCGCCGGCACTGGTGAGGCGGGTTGGTGGATTTGGCCGCCGAGCCAATCCCAGGCTCCCGCGCTCGGCGTCGCGGGAAGCAGCTGGGACGAGCCGGCCTGCCATCCGCTTTGCGGCGCCGGCATCGATGAGCCAGATCCGTGCATTTGCTCTCCAAGCCAATCCCAAGCTCCCGCGCTCGGCGTGGCTGGCGTTGCGGGAAGCTGCTGTGGCGAGTGGGCCTGCCGAGCAGCTTCCACAGAAGGCTGACCCGGGTCCTCAGGAGGCGGCAATCCCAGTGCCCTGTTCGCCTCAAGGATTTGCTGGTAGCGCCCAAGCCTGAGCAGATCAGCGTTGATCTTGCTGTCCTTGCTTTCTTGCGTGTATTCCTCGAGGTCTCGAGCGAGCCCAGGGGTAGAAAGTCGGCCGGCGATCGGCTGTCTGTCATGCGTCTGCAGCCACTCACTCAGTCTGAACATGCGGCGAGTTTGCCTATCGATCGTCTTGGGGTCGATCTTGCTGGTTGCCTTTTCCGCCGCCGCCCACATGCGGATGAAGCTTGCGTCCTCAGCATGAGGAGCCAGTCGGCGGACATCGGCTGCCAGCGTATTTCCGGCACCGACTTCACGAAGCTTCTTCAGGGCCGCCTTGATGCGCCTAGCGCGGTCCTTTGCATAAGTGTCTACGTCCTCATCGAGCTCCGCTTCCAGCTGGTGGTTTTCCACATCGGGATTTTCCAGCTGCGCATTCTCCTGTTCGCGGCGAATTCGATCGGCAATCGAGGGCCTGGCGGCGTCGCTCAGGCGCGCGCTCAAATGGCGCAAATCGGCTGCCGCGTTCTTGATCGTGCCGTCGCTGAGATTACCCGCCGCCTCGTTTCGGAAATCCTCGATGAGCTCCTCATCGGCCCGCAAGACCCCACGCGTCCGGCCTGGCTGCCTGGCGTGATCAATTCGTAGATTCGTCGAAATGACGTCAGACTGCCCCGCGTCGCGCGACGACTTTGCGCTGCTGCTCCCGCCAAGGGCCTTGCCAAGTCCCGACTTGAAGCGTGACCATAATCCGCGGCTTTTTCCACTCTTGGCCGACGCGGCAGACTCTGCGTCCGGAAAGCTGTAGCGTGCGCTGCTGAACAGATCATCTCGCAAACTAGACTGCGGTTGCGCCGAAGCGGGAAGCTGAAAGCTGGGAATGTCTACGCTCCGGCGCGTGCCGCCTAGCGCGCTCTCCCTAGAAGTGGAATGCCGCGGCGCCCGCATCGAGCCGCCGAAATCGTCCCTCCGCACTGCTCGACCACCTCCTGCGGGAGGCCGATCTGGCGAAGTTGAACTCCTATGATCAGACGGATCGAGGTTCAAGTCCTGCAGCTGCCCTTCAAAGTCAGCCTGCTCGCTTCGGCTACCCGCTCGCTGCCCAGTCCGCCCCTGAAGGGCGGCGTACTCGCGCATCCAGGCTCCTGAATCGAAGAATGGGTCAACCGGATCCATCCTGCTCTCCTCATGTTTGCATAGCCCCTGCAGCAATCCGCACTTCCTGGATTACGGCCAGGCAGCAGTTCGTTCAGCAAGGGCCAGATTCTCTGATTGTTGTAGCCGCAACCTTTCCAAAAGCTGACGAGATCAGGATATTGCTGCGCGCAACAGCTTCCTCGCATCGTCACCCGCCTGACGACAGGACGGGCGCGCTCCGGTTTGGCAGCGATGGGCGAGGCCTCACGATCGATCTTTACGTACCGCCGCAGAGCAATGATAAACATCTCTGCGGCGGTTGGGAGCCTCATAATTCGAGGCCACGCTCTGCGAGCACACGGTCCATGACCTCGCGTTTGATCTCGCCCGCGATGTCGTTTCTGACCTGGGCTCCAAGCACCCGCTCGGCATCCTCGTCGCCCAGCAGGCCATGCTCGGCCAGTCGCTGACCGAGGCGGCTTTGAAACTCTTCGCCCATGGCTTCGTGCACGCGGTCTTGCATCGCGGCATGTTCGTCCGGAGCGATGCGCTCCAGCACCGTCTCCCAGGGTTGCCAGCGGCTTGCCATGTACTCGGTGAACTGGCTTGCTTCCCGCTCCCGGACCATGTCCAGCGCCTTCGTCGCATCATCCGCGCTTACATCAGAGACCGCCAAGAAACGCATGTCAGGGGCGACGTGACTGAGCTCCAGCGGCTCGCGCAGCCGATGTTGATAGGCCAGGTAAACTTCGATGTCGTCTACGTTCGGGTTGTTGCGAGCAAGCGAGTTGACCCTGTCGCGCGCGATCTCGTCCAGCGCCTCCAGGCGAAACGCGAGACGGCCGCACTGGATCAGTTCGCCAAGCCGGTTGTCATATAGCCCCTTCTTGACGTCAGCGTTGAGGCGCGCCGTCTGCATACCGTTCCAGTGCAACGTAACACGATCCTCGCAGCTGGTGTTAGCCTCGGAAGCCTGTGCAAAGTACTGCTCGCGCAATTCCGCATTGGCGGCCGCCTGCCGCAGATCATTAGCCACTGCCTGCCGAAACGCGTCAATGCTGTAGTTCACAGTGCCTCGTAGCCTCTCGAGGAACTGTGCATAGTCCTGGGCGCCTGGCTCATCCGCAAAGTGCTGCCATTCGGCCAGCGCGGCCGGGTCGTCTGCAAGCCAGTGTGCCGCAGCCTCATGCAGGGATTGCTGCGCAAGCTGCGGTGGCGCTTCAGCCGCCGCCAGTTGAGCGAGGACGTCGTCCGGCAGCGGGTTATCCCCGAACTCGAGGCTTTCCAGACGCGGGTAGTAGAGGCTATTCATCGGCACGAGAGCATCTAAAAGACCTTCAGGCAGGCTGGTCAGCCGGTTACCGCTGATGTTGAGCGATTGGAGCGTGCTCGGAAGTGGGTCGGGAAGGTTGGCCAATTGATTGCTGCTGACATTGAGTTCAATGAGCCCGGACGGGAGGGACTCGGGCAGATCGCTCAACTGATTGCCGCCGACCGCAAGCGAGGTGAGCTCGCTCGGGAGAGTGTCCGGCAGGCTGGTTAGCCGGTTGTCGTTCGCGTTCAGAATTCCGAGCCTGGCCGGAAGATTGGTTGGCAGACTGGTCAATCTATTATCGGCGACCTCCAGCTCAGAGAGGGTTGCCGGAAGATCGTCCGGTAAACTGGTCAAGCGATTATGGCTGATGAAAAGGCGATGGAGACCGGGTGGGAGCATGGCGGGCAGGCTGCTCAGCTCGTTGTGCCGGGCGCGCAGTTCCAGCAACCTTGGTGGCAGGACGGTGGGCAGAGCGGTCAGCGAAAGCGAGGACAAATCCAGCGAGTGCGAGCCTGTGTTCTCCGTATTCCTGATTCGTGTGCGCCCCTGCCGCCGATTTTCCGCCTGGCCCTGTCCCACTTCGGCAACCCAGTTGTCGAGGACCTGTGCGCGCGCGGAAGCCGGGGTCCGATAGCCCGTCAAGGTTTCGACCAAATTCGCCACGGCGCGGTTGAAGCCGCCGAGGTAGCTTTCCTGGTCCGCCTCTTCGGAAAGCGCCGAGGAAGAATCTGCATTCCACTGTGCCTGTCCCGTGTCCATCAATTTCTCCATCATCAGAAACAAGAATACCCGCCTGCTTCTCAAGTTTGCGAAGCAGGCGGTTGCACAGCGCGAATGTCACTCGAGACCGCTATAAGTGCTCTACGGCCCCGTCCGAGTGGGTACGGGTTCACACGGGTCCGAGCGCGGCAAATGGATCGATACTGCTGCGAGTTTCGCTGCCACTTCGTTGACCAGATAAGTCCGGTAGGACCGTTCCCGGGGCAGCGATCTGCCGTTAACAGGCCTACCTGTCGATCAGCTGACAAGTGTCGCTGCAGAACCTCAGGGGCGCTCGTTTGCCACGGGGTGAGCGAAGCAATCCAGCTTGCGGGTGAACCGGTCAAGCTTCGCAAAGACCAGCTCGACATTGACTGCCTTGGGCCATCTGAGAGGGGCGCCGTTTGCTTGGCTGTTCGGACCACCTGCCGCCCGTCGTTTCCGGCTACTCGGCCGAAAAGGCTCCGCTGGCCGCGGTTGAGATAAAGCGCCATCGCGGGTTCGGGGTATCTATACTCAAGCCGCTGCCGCCTTCGCATCCGCAGAAACGTGTAGGCTGGTGACTACCCTCGGCCTGGCTCGAGTCACCGCTCCAGAATCGTCGCACCGAGAGTCATTCCGGCTTCGACGCCATCGTTGCCGCCTTCCGGAGATAGTCTGTCAGCTTACCGAAAGCTAAGTGTCTTAGGGCCTAGAGCAGGTCACCATGGGCTGAGTCTACTCAGTTTCGTAAGGAGGATGAGATGGATCCTTTTGAGGCAGGACACATTCAGCGCGGCGGAGGCATCCCTTCTGCATCTTCCGGACAAGAGGACGGGCAAAACGGGGCGGCGGCGCAGTGGAACGCAGTCGTGACCGGCTACGCCGCAAACTCCGGGCACTCAGCCCATGCAGAGAACGACGAAGACGAGGTGCTCGAGAATTGGGCTGCTGAACCGGAGGTAGGCCCGCTCGAGGATCGGGACGAAGCGGTACGCCGAGTGAATGCTATCGGTGAGGCCGTTACACTGAATCTTGAATCGCTGTCCCTTACAAGCCTGCCTAGACTTCCGAGCGCCATCGTTGTGCTTGATCTGCCCTTCAACCGGCTGACCACTCTGCCCGATAGCCTCCCTGCTTCGCTCCGGCGTCTAAACGTCAGTGCCAATCAACTGACCAGCTTGGCTGCGCTTCCAACCGAGCTCAGAGGCCTCGACGCGAGCTTCAACCGGCTGAGGAGCTTGCCTGAGGTCCTACCCGCTGCGCTGGAGTTTCTCGACCTCAGCCACAATCAGTTGTTAGATCTGCCCGAGGTCCTCCCTGCTTCGCTCCAGTCTCTCTACGCCAGCCACAACCAGTTGACGAACCTGCCGGCGGTCCTTCCTGCCATGCTCCAGTTTCTCGACGTCCGCGAAAACCAACTCACGCGTTTGCCGGAGGCCCTTCCTGCTTCAATTGAGTTGCTCGATGCCAGCCAAAACCAGTTGACGAGTTTGCCCGAGGACCTGCTGACGCAGTTTCGCGCTGATGGCAGGATAGGTCTGACTGAAAATCCCTTGCCCGAGCAGGTGTTCGCGAATTTGGATACAGTCCTTAGCGCCAACGGCTATGTCGGTCCGACCGTCTACCTTTCGCGCGATGACGAGAGTGAGTCGTCCGGGACGGACGATGGGCCGGCCGATGCTCTCATCGAAAAGGTCGCAGACTGGCTCCGCGGCAATCCACAGGAGGCTGATCGAGAGGTGCTGGCAGCTTGGCAGGGCCTTGCTGAAGAGCCGGGCGCCCGGGAATACACGCTCTTCCTTGGCAAACTGTTCGACTCCGTGAACTCTGGTAATGAAGAATTCCGCGAGTCGGTCGCCGATGATCTGCGGCAGGCGGCGAAAGACCCGCAATTGTGCAAGCGCTACTTCCAACTGGCCCTGGACGCCAACCAGAGCTGCGAGGATCGCCGAACTTTGACTTGGAACGGCATGCAGACCGCACGGCTCATCGCAGACGTCGAGAACGGCGCCTATAACAACAAGGCTCGGCTTCCCGATCTCATCGATCTGGGGCGGGTCATGTTCCGCCTGGACGCGCTGGAGAGAATTGCGCGCGAGAAGGTTCACTCGCTAGGCTCGGGCAACAACGTCGAAGACGTCGACGCCATTGAGGTCTTTCTTGCTTATCAAAATAAGCTCCGCGACCGACTGGGATTGCAACACGTCGCGCCGAACATGCGCTTCTTTGAAGTCTCCGGCGTCACCGACGCTGACGTTGATAGCGCAGAGGCATCCGTGCGGGAGAGGGAGGCGGCGGAATTCGCCGACTATTTGGCGGTGGACTGGCAACCTTGGGACGACGTTGTGAGTCATATCGCCCCCAAAGACCATGCCATGGCGCACGACGAGCTCATTGCTGCAATGGGGCCGGAGTTCGTCAGGCGGCTGCAGCAACAGCTCACCGACAAAGGTTTGATCGGGGTCGAAGCTGACCTTGTCGAGGATGCCAAGCTAGAGTTGGGTGCCGCAGTTCGTAGGGAAATCGCCCGTGAGATCAAGGGCGCTCTCAGAGACAAGGTGCTCAATGATCACTGCCTCAAACTGTAAATCGGCTTTTGCTGCAGGAGCTGCTAAGTCTCCTGTTGCAGTTCTCCTCCGGTGGGGCGGTGGGTCGCCGAGAGAATTCGCGTGATGCGCAGCGAGTGCTGCGGAACGCCGATCTAAGGACCGGCGTTGCTCGACTCATCCATCGGTGTTTCCCTTAAGCGACGAGGGCCGATCTCGCGATGATGCGGATGTCCTCGGCGGCTATCGAGGGCGGCATGGATAGAGTGAATTGCCGAAATCACAGAGAAGATACGCGCGTTTGTAGGGCTCCCGATCCAGGATCGATGAACGTCGGACTCCGCCTCGCGGTATCGGCTGATCGAGCCGACCGCTACTGCCTGAGCTACGAGGGCCCTGAACATCACCGGCCGAACGAAGATAGCCGAAAAGCATCAGCCCACTTCGTTGTCCGCAGATCTGCGCAAGGAGCTGAACAAGCAAATCAGCCATTACCGAGCTATGACAACGGCGCTGACGTGACGGTCCGTAGCGCTTGCCGACACTGAGCCGCCAAAAGGAAAGGATGATCTGCGAGCTGGCGCGGACGCATGTGGGCGCACCGCGAACCGATGAGATCGTCGCGCCGGCCCCTTTCTATCGGTTTGACCGCGGCATCAGTGGGTTGCTGTACAAGACTCTCCACGACAATTAGGCTCTCCTCCCGTCATTCATCCGAGAATCGCCGTCGAAGCCCTTCGCCCTGAACGCTGCTCTGTGTTCCATCGTCATGGTTCGTTGGCAGCCAATCTGTGGCGCCTCCGAAGAATGCGCTCAGCGACCATCTCGCAGCTTCGCCATCTGTCAATTGATGGGAGTGAGGCTCGCGGCCTGAGGGGTTGGCCCCGACGCCGAAGGATCTGTGTTCAGCATAGTAGCTTGTCTTCAACGTATTGGTCTTACCGGGCGTCCATTCGCGCCACCCTTCCGCGATCACGGGGGCATCTATCTTCGCCGACAGGAAGACCACTGTGGCGTAGGGGCGCCAAGGGCGGCCAAGTGCGATATAGCCCGCAACAGGGTCGGCAGTTAGCCTGCAATGATCAAAAACATAGCCACTGTCCTCATCCGGCGCTGCCTTGCTCTGAGCGGTATAGATGACCGCTTGATTGGCGATGCCGTGCAACTCACATTGCCGAAACCAAGCCTTGGCGTTGCCGAATATAAAATCGACATGCCCCTCGATGTAGCACTTCGAGAAGTATTGTCGTGACATTCGGCCGTTCGGTCCCTTGCCGGCAAACAGCGTGTCCTGGGCGCCGAGCAGGCGGACGCGCGTAATGACGTCCCGGTCTCCGGTAACTGACAGCGCTACTGCTTGCGAGGGGGGATTGGCTGGATTGAGGGCGTAGTCGTTCTGGATCGTCAGATTTTCGAGCCGGAAGTCATCGCCAGCGGCATCCAGTGTTGCCGAACGCGCGGTTCCTCCCACATTGATCGCGCCGTCGCCGTACACAATGACCGTATCCTCCGGTTTGCCGCCAGTCCCCACGATATGAATACCGGATTTTAAGGCTTTGACCTTCTCGCGATAGGTCCCCGGCGCGATCCGAATATCCCCGCCTTGCGCCGGCAACGCGTCGATGGCTTCCTGCACGGAGTGATAGTCTGCATTTGCGGCATGCGACACCAATAATGCCTCGGCGTATACTGCCGGGAGACTGAAATATCCAGCCAGAAGCGCGGCGAACATCAAGAACATTCTCATTTGATCTTTCGTTGGTCGCATTTGCGGCGCTTTCGCTGCAGTCGATGTAACGCGCGGCGCGAGATAACCCCGAGGATCCTGAGCGCAACTCTCTCAATGTCCGCCCTTGCTAACCAGTCGCGCAGCGGGGCGCGGGCCATGAGGCTTTCTTCCGCCAATATCGGCAATCCAAGCCCATCGATGCGGCCTCTCCGCTCCGATGTTCCGCGCCGGAGCCGTAGTGTTTACCGGTCGGCGTCTCGGAATGCGCTGGAACAAGCGTCTGATCCGCGCGACAGCAGTTCTGTAGTTCGCCCCGGCAGCGGCGGCGATACGTCAGAGTGATCGGCGGTCACCTTTGCATGTTCGAGCTGCCAGGTCGCGGACCTGGCAAATCGGACATCCTCGAGTGTTACGTCAAGGGCATGCTGCTCGTCTACGCCACGCATCATCAGCGTGCCATTGTCGCCACGCACATGGCGCAGAACAATCTGCCGATAGACCGGAATCCGCGAGCCCTGTGCACGTGGATCGTATTTCGCATCGAACGCCAGCGGCCACCGGTTGCCCCTCAGGCAGATGTTTTCATAAGTCACGCGCTCGACCAGACCGCCTCGACTGACATCGCTCTTGATGCGCAGACCAGACGTCGTTCCGTCCAGCGTCAGATTACGCACCATTATGTCGCTGGCCCCGGAATTCACCTCGCTGCCGATCGACATGCCGTGCCCCCAGCCGAAATAATTATCGATGATGGAGATATGGCTGCTTGAGCCATTATCGCCGGCCTTGATTGCGACGTTGTCGTCTCCCGTTCGGATGAAGCTGCGGGTGATGGTCACGTCCTGGCTCGCGCCAGGGTCGATGCCGTCGGTATTGCGGGCATCCCCCGGGGCATCGATCGTGAGGCCCCAAAACGTGGCACCTTCGACCCGGTTCATCGCGATATGAAAATTGGGCGCATTGCGCAAGGTTACACCCGCGAACGTGATGTCTTGCGCATGATCGATCTGGATCAAGCGCGGAGCGTTTTGGTTGCCGCCCTCGGCTTGGGCGCGGCGGGCCAACTGCCACCAGGTTTCGGCGCTGCCGACCATGGTTGTACCGCCCTGACCATCGATGATGCCGTCCCCGTAGATACCGCCGCCACGGGTTTTGGAAAAGCTGATGAGCGGCCGGCAACCATCGCCCTTGCTCGAGATGCGACCACACTGTCCACGGCCCTTGTCGTAAGCAGCCGGTTCGGGGATGGCGATGAGCTTGGCGCCTCGTCCGATCCATAACGTCACGCCCGATTTCATCTCGAGGGGACCCGACCGGAACTCGCCCCGCCCTAAATACACGGCGGCCCCCGACGGGCATTGGTCGATGGCATCTTGCAAGGTGACCGTATCTTGCTTGCCGGAGGGCACGGGGCGGTCGCACACTGTCTGAGGTGCAGTAGGTTCGGTAACGATGCGACGATCTTGTGCGTTGGCGGCCGGACAGAGAATGATGCAGGCAATGATGGCTAACAAGCTGCATGCTCGAAAAGGCTGTGTCATCGACCTCGTCTCTTCGCCGCGTGGATCTATGCGGCCTAATTGTCTCATGTGCGCGAACTGATCGGTCGCGGCTCGCCTCACTCGCCGCGCAAGATGACATTTATAAGACGTAGAGGATGCATTGACCTTTACGAGCTCGCAGCAGCATTGCTGCAAGGGGCGATGAACGGCCTGCAGCTCATAACTGAGAGAGGCTTGCGCGCGGGTGATACCTGCGCCTTAAGGTAGGAAGACTTACAAATCAGCCAGTAGTTCGCCCTCGTTGTTTTCAGTTATGGACTGAGAGCCGGTCACGTCCGACAGGGAGCACTCTGCGCACTAAAAATGCACCTTCTGTATCGACGGCGCCTGCTGGCTCGTCGGCGAGTTGATTTGGCTGTGGCGGCGTAGGTTCATTATCCAACAGTCACGACAGCTCCCCCAGTGAAAGCTGAAGGGGTGCGAAAATAAACGCCTCCGGATCTAGTGGGCCTGCGGCGTCGTCGGCGAACGGATCCGGGTCGAACTGAAGCGGCTCATCCAGCAGTTGCGAACGTTGCTCCGCCGGAATCAACTGCGGGGGGCTCGGGGCGAACCGCCCTGGATCGACGGCGGTCGGGGAATGCAGGAATTGAGCATCCAGCACTCGTCTTCGCTTTGCCAGCCGCCCGGTGGGATCCACTGGATCGGATGTCAATTCTTCGCCCAGGACGGGAAGCGGCAGCGAAGTCGCTTCATCGTTCTGCCCGCCCTCAATTTGCTCGCGAAGCTCCTGCTCCTTGCTCAGCTCATTTAACGTCTTGCTATCAGTTTCTTCGAGCGATTGGCCTCTATCGCCCAGGAGCCTTGCGACCTTGTAAAGCATCTGAATATACTTCTCGGCCGTCGCGTGTGACAGCTTTCGGCGCGTGCTGACACCCTCAATCATGGCCCAAATGTAATCGCGATCTCTACGAGACACATTGGTCGGCGGTTTACGGTTGGGACGCCGGTGAATGTGCGCGGTATCAGCCATCCGCGCTGCATCCAGATGTTGCTCAAAGGCATCTTGTCCCGCCCGAGCTTGTTGATCTGATCGGCGTTCTGCACCGGTGCTGCAAGTGCAGCACCAGACGCGTCGAAATTGTGCGGGTCCACGCCAACCTCACCTCGAAGCCCACCCGCGTTAGTTCGTATTCGTACAAGCTTTCGAGAAGCTGACGAAATCGGTGTCCGCATATGGATTTGGATGGACCCAGAACCCTCTTTTTTGGCATCCGCGAACTCAGGTGATCGCCATTATCACCCCCTGCTCGAGAACCCGCCCGGAGGAATATAGTCAGGCACCTCTCATCAACATCCAGGCGATGCCAAATGAGGCTGGTCAGCTTGCCCGTTCACTGCCCGGCGTGGCGTGCCTTGATCTTACCGAGCGATCACGACCGATTAAGCGTTCCGGCTTAGCTCTCTAACAACAGAGATCGAGACCTCTGCGTGAGCGGCCCAATCCGGAAACATAGTGTCCGGTCGGATTCGCGGACGATACGGCCCCTGTCAGCGTTACCAATCAAACGCGCGTCCGCTGGCCACCGCAAGCAACAAAAAACGCGGAGCCGATAGAAGTATCGCATCTCGATATCCATTTCGGCAGTCGGTTCGCAACACGATAGATATTGACGGCTTTGCTACGCCTGAAGAGCCTCCGGGCTCACGGGCGTCCGGCGCACTTAACGGTCCCAGGATTGACTCGTGAACGTGGCGGCCAGCGGGTCGACAGGATCATTGACACTCTGAGATTTGCGCGGCCGTGCCTTACGCGCCGAGGTGTCTGCCGCAGATTTCTGCTGGCGTTCATCGATCGGCGCCGAGACTGATCGACACTCAAGCCTCCGCTCGAGCTCCGCCAATTCTGTCTTACATTCGGCTACAACCGATTGGGCACGAAGCAGCTTGACTCTAAGCTCGTCCCGTTGCCTGAATAATTGCTCAGGATTCCAATCGTCATGCATCAGCTCATTCATCATCCGCTGGCGCAAGCCCCTCTACCTGGTCGTCGCTCAGCAGCAAGGGAAACGGCTCGGCATCTCGCCGCTAATCGATGCAGCGCCTGAGGTGCCGATGAAAGGTCAGGCGATAGATCGCCCTCGGGTGCAACACCTTCAATCAATCTGACATGCACATTCGTGCCGTGCTCCTTGGAAGGTGATTGGTAGCGACCGTCAAATCTAACCGCGATCTGAAGGTGACAAAACGCGCCATGCAGGCATGCGCGGTGGAGCGCGCCTGGTGAGAACCCTGAAGTCGAACGGATGCGGCAATCTTCATTTGAAAACCCGTATGGGTTACTGAAAAACATCATGGCCGCATAAATCATGTCACATCTTTCAAGCAATCGACATGCCAATGGCGCTTGAGAGTTTTGCATTGAAGAATGATGCGCCTCTCGCTCCATTAACTCGCTGCAAACGTCCTGTTGTCGCGCTTGAGACAGGCGGCGTCTGAAGCGGGACAGCCAAGTCGCAAGCACAACGCTCATACCAGCGACCGCTTTTCCTTGCTGGCCAAAACGCTCTCACCATTTTTGAGCGGAGCGTCATCGATTGAGAACATGCTATCAGCAATGACAGTGCCGATGACGCGGCCTTAGATTGCACGCGAATGTCGTGTCAGCAGGGCAATTGGCTGAAGCGCGGAATCCGGAGCGGCGGCATTGAATGAGTAAGACAGGGGACGACACGCACCGATCATCCTGGCGTCGCCAGTTGGCCACATTAGTGGCTCGTCATCACCTCAGTGGCGAACTCGCCGCAACCGCGACACTCGCGACTCCGATCGCACTCACGCAACTTGCGCAGATCGCGATGATGGCGACGGATCTGGCATGGATCGGCCACATCGGCACCGACGCCCTCGCGGCAGCCGCGCTTGCCGGCATGATCTTATCGGTTGGCCTGACCTTCGCAGCTGGCGTGATCTCGGCAGTAGGGCCGCTCGCGGCGCAAGCGCGGGGCGCGGCAAACACAGCCCTGGTACGGAGCTCGCTGCGCATGGGGCTATGGATTGCACTCGTGCTATGGGCGCCGATCATGGTTTTGCCGGTGCAAGGCGAGCAAATCGTGCTTGCGCTTGGCCAGGAGCCAGCTATTGCGCGCTTAGCTCAGCAGTATCTGCTCGGGCTCGCCTGGGGCATCTTGCCGGCGCTGTGGTTTTTGGCGATCCGCAGTTTCATGGCAGCGGTCGATCGCCCGGCGCCGGCCTTGTGGATCACGCTCGCCGCCATTCCGACCAACGCACTGCTGGCCTATCTGTTGATCACCGGCAAATTCGGCTTGCCGCAACTTGACTTGTTCGGGGCCGGCCTTGCGACCAGCCTAGTGAACAGTGGGACCTTTCTGGCCGGCATTTGGTTCGTTACATACTGCCGTCCTTTTCGCGACTACCAGGTGCTCCGATATCTTTGGCGGTTCGATTGGCCATTGATGCGGGAGCTCCTCGTGGTCGGCACCCCGATTTCGGTCGCCATTTTGATGGAATCGGGTCTCTTTTCTGCGACGGCCCTCCTGATGGGTGTGATTAGCACCACCGCGGTGGCCGCCCATCAGATCGCATTCCAGGTTGCAGCCGCCCTGTTCATGATCCCGTTTTGCATCGGAATGGCGGTGAGCGTGCGCATCGGACACGCACTCGGCCGCAACGATCTATCAGGTATCAGACAAGCTGGTTTTGCCGCCATGCTGCTTGGAGTCCTGATCGCGGCGATCGCTACGATTGCCGTGGTCGGCACGCGCTTTGAAATCGCCGAACTGTTCGTCGACCAATCGGCCAGCAATGCGGACGCCACGATCAAGCTGACTGCAGCTCTCATCCTTGTCGGAGCGAGCTTCTTCATTACTGATGCACTTCAGAGCATTGCCGCTGGCGGCCTGCGCGGCTTAAGGGACACGCGTGTGCCGCTGCTCTTCGCAGGCATCGCTTACTGGCTGATCGGCCTCTCGGTCAGTTACGTGCTCGGCTTGAAAACTGGCCTCGGTGCCATCGGTATCTGGATCGGTTTGTCAATCGGCAAGGCCGTTTACGCGGCCCTCCTTGTGATACGTTTGCGTCTTTTGGCGAACAGACCTCCCGTAGCAGCCATGAGCCAGACTTCAGCTCAAGCGGTGTGCCGGCCATGAGTCGAAGCTATAGCGCGACCAGAAAATGCGCCTGAAGGACAGGCTCCGCAGTCTGTGGAGCGCGACGGGACGGTTCCTCATTCTCTTCGGACCACACGGGCAGCCAGCTCCTAGCCTAGCCTGTGGTCAAGTTGGCTTCAGGATCCGAACCTCCGGCAAACCTTGTTCCTGAACGTAGAAGAGCCCCCGCCGGCTACGGGGCCCCTCGAGGAGGAGAGGCTCCAGCCCTATGGCGTCGGCGGCTGAAGCCCAGCCGAGGAGACCCAATCGTCAATGTCTGCTGCAATTTCCGCGGTGCGGGCTCGCTTCAGCAGACTATCTCGCTCCGCGTCCGCAGGCATGATCGCCGCCATTTCAGCAAGACCCCTTGCAAATACGGCCAGGCGATCCTGCAGTGATGTTGTTTGCCTCGCATGATTTCGCTTTTTCCTCATTGAGGCGCTTCCTCGTTTCAAGCGTCAGCGTCGTCGCTCTGCGAATCGTCGAGCAGCATAGCTTCCGACGAGATTTTGCCGCGACAATCTAGGTTTAGTTGCGAGATAACTCTCGACGGTTCGCGTGCAGTAAGCCATCGGACGCGATGTCGCTACCGTTTCTGTAGCAAAAACAGGCCACTCCATATTGGCTAGGGCTTTCTAAGTGGCTTACTCCATTTGCTTCTTGGACTAACATGCAGCCGGGGCTTTGGCTTGAGGTGATCGATTGAAGCCGATGCCGGACATCGCCCATATAGACAAGATCTTTGCCTTCCTGCTTGCCAATAGCAGCCGGAGCAAAGGCGTCGGCTCAGGGATGAAAGCGCCTTGATTGACGATATTGCGCCTGCGAGCTGAACCCTTTGCTCGACGGTCATTCCCTTTGGACGGGATGAAGCAGCTATGGTGTGTTTCTCAGCAGGCGGTCGCGGTCGACGAAAATCCATCCACGGCGAATGCGATGCGCCGCTGGCCCCCGCGGCATTCAGGACACCCGGGCCGCACATCGCACGATCTACTGTGCTGGAGCGGGCGATCACAGTACCGCGCCCACGGAAACCAAATGCAAGGATCGGTGCGCCACTTTTTGTAGCCGGGCGGAAGGCCCGCCAGCTTCTCGCAAGCTTGCCGGCGTAGCTGTGCTGCCACCGTCCGCGGAATGAGAAGAGCGTGGACAATCCTTTGCCATCCAGTCCGGCAGCTTTGATGCAAGTGCAACGGGCCGCCGCGGAAGATCGTCAGGCAGGCGAGGCGTTCGAGCAGCAGTTGGCAAGCGCCGGCGAGCCTCACGAGGAGACCGGGCTGTACGCCGGACCAGTCAGTTTCCAACCAGCAAAGCGGTTCAAGGTGACCTGCCTCTGAGTATTTCGTCCGGATGGAGTTATGGTCCGGCCTGAGCAGCAGTCTCGAGTCCGACGCTGCGAATGTGGAATTGAAATATTTGAGCAGCTGCGCGACAACACAGGATCCTCACCGAGCGAACAACGAGTAGCTTTGCAACCGCTTCATGGCGGATGACCTGACGCTCGTCAGCTTATCGACAGCTGAGCTTCCTACCATGCGAACGTCTCGATCTAGCCGATAGAACCGCCTAATCGGCTGAGTCCAAACATGTCATGGAGTTTAATGAATACCGAACGAGCTCAGCCTCGCGCTGGCGTACCTTCCGAATCCGAAAGCACCGAACCAGCGTCTGCGGCCGCCGGGCAGTCCCCCTCATGCCTTCCCCAGTGGGCGTCAGCCCTGACGCGGTGGGTCACGGGAGCGGCCGCCGCCGACCTCGTCTCGTCGCAGGACAGCGCCCTGGCGAGCTGGGCAGCAGAAGAGGGGCAGGGCCAAAACGAGAATCGGCAAGAGGGGGTCAACCGGACGAGGGCATGGCGGGACGAGGGTAATGTCAGAGACGAGCTGAATTTGTCGTCATTGTCCCTGACCAGCTTGCCAGCCTCACTCCCGCCCAGGCTCCGGACCGTCATCGTCATCGGTAACCAGTTGAGCAGCCTGCCGGCCCAGCTTCCGGGCGGACTCCGGGACCTCTACGCCTCTGACAACCGGCTGACTAGCCTGCCCGCCCTCCCGAGCAGGCTGCGGAACCTCCACCTCATGGCCAACGAGCTGACCAGCCTGCCGGCAGAGCTGCCATCCAGGCTCCGCAGCTTGATGGTCGATGGCAACCAGCTGACCGATCTGCCCGCCCTTCCCGCCACGATCGAGGAGTTCTCCGCCAGCAATAACCAGCTGACCAGTCTGCCCGACCTTCCAGCCAGGCTCCGCCGCCTGGACGTTAGCGAAAATCAGCTGACGAGCCTGCCCGATCTTCCAGCGAGACTGCGCTACCTGGACGCAAGCGACAACCAGCTGACAAGCCTGCCCGAGATTCCGGCTCGAGTTGGATACCTGGACGTCAGCGAAAATCAGCTGACCAATCTGCCAGAGACGCTCCCGTTCAGCCTTGAAATGCTCGGCGCCAGCAATAACCAGCTGACCGGCCTGCCCGCGACCGTGCTGACGCAGCTCGGCAGTGCGTCCAGCATCGACCTGCGGTCTAATCCGATACCGGCCCCAGTGCTGGCCGATTTGGCGTCAGCCACGCGTGGTGCGGATTATGCCGGCCCGCAGGTCTTGCTGTCGATGCCGCTACAATCGGTGGAACATCAGCCGCCATCCCTCCACGAGGTTGTCGCGGATTGGCTCGTGGACGAGCCCGGCGCAGTGGACGCGTGGCAAGGCTTCGCCGAAGAGCCGGGTGCGCAGGACTTCGCACTGTTTCTCGAAAGACTCGCGGGCACCGTGAACTATGGTCATCAGGCGTTCCGCGACCAAGTGGCCGAGAATCTGCTACAGGCCGCGATGAGGCCGCAGCTGCGCGAGCAGTATTTCGGGCTCGCCAATGGAGCGACTGCATCCTGCGAGGACCGCATTACTTTGACCTGGAACAGCATGCAGACCGCACGTCTGAACGCTGATGTTAAGGAAGGGCTCTATGACAATCGGCTCGACCAATTGCTCCAACACGGCCGAGTGATGTTTCGTTTGGAGGCGCTTGACGACATCGCACGCGAGACGGTCAGCTCCCTCCGCCGTGCCGATCCGGAGGCCGATATCGACGAGATCGAGGTCTATCTTGCCTATCAGACCCAGCTACGGGATCGGCTTGAACTGCGCCACATCGCCCCCGATATGCGCTTCTTGAATCTCGCTGAGGTCACGGCGGACGACGTTGCCAGGGCTGAGACGTCGGTGCGGCAACAGGAAGCGACGGGTTTTGCGGATTTTCTCGCAACGCGCTGGGAGCCCTGGGATGCGGCGGTGAGGCGGATCGCCCCCGATGATCATGCCGCGGCGCGGGACCGGATTGCCGATGCGCTCGAAGATGAGTTTCCGGCGCGCTTGAACGAGCGACTCGCGGAGCATGGCCTGACGGATGATGTCGATGCCCAGCGCGTGGTCGGAGCCCAGATCCTCAGCGAAATCGCCCGCGAGATCAAAGGCGAGCTGATGCATAAGGTTTTCCGGGAGCACGGCCTCGAGCCCTGATCGCTGCGATAGCCGCCCTGCAGTCTCGTTTGGTCGTTACGGGACGAGCGATTGTTGAGGTTGAATGGATACGCGCAGTTGCCGTCTGCTGGCTACATCCGTCCAGTCCGGCGTGTTGTTCGCGCGCCGGCCGTGCCCAGAAACCCGCAATTCTCAACTTGTAAGCGCCGCCAGAAGGTCATTGCTCGCCTGGATTTCGACGAACAGACCATGTCCGAGGGGTCCGAATACAAGGCTGTGCCAGGACACGACTGGCATTGCCTGGGTCGAACTTGATCACGCGCAGGATACTTCGGCAGCGCGGGCCAATGAATCTCCGTTCCCATCGGCGCAAGGTTTCATAGCTCAACGCCTAGGGCGATCGTCTGGCATCGGCTTCGCGGCACAGAGCGCCTCGCCGTAGGTCTGCGAGCAGGATAGCTAGGGTGCCCGCCCCACAGCTACCGGGCCGGAAGGCAGCCCCTGCTGACCATCCGAGGGCGTCACGCGGCTCACCTTCAGAATGTCGATGATCCAAAGTCACTTCGGCGCACTCGGCTCGACGTCACGCCGAGGGGAGGCCGATGACGTAAGCGTGACGGAATATATCGGTGCCAATTTCGAGCCGCCCGATCGCGAGCAGCTACGCTGCGGCTTCGTCAGCTTTTCGAAAGCTTGCTCTGGTAGGATGTCTGCTCAGGTGATCTTGGACGTGAGGCTACGTGGACCCGCACAATTGTGACCCATCCAACGTAACAGTTTGGTCGCAGGTGCAGCATGCCACCTCGGAAGAGCAGCAAGAGGTCGGCGAGGCACCAGGCGTTTGAGCCGTCCTTGGCGACGGCGCTCCCAGCCAGCAGCGGTACATCCCATCATCAGTCTGAAGAAGACCGGCGCCGAATTGATGACGCGACGAATAATGCGGCGGCTCGGACTCGTTAAAAGGCGCACATCAAGCCTGCATACTACCGAACTTGGCCGATTGCGGGCATGTTCTCCGCTTTCGACGTCGAGCGTTTGATCTGAGCAATCAGCAATCCTATCGCTCACGTCAACGAATTCTAATAGCCGAAGGATGAAGGCGCCGCTGAGCAATCTTCGCGATTGCTGCGAGCCCGACACTCGCCGTGCGATTCCACCCAGGCCCTCAGAAAACGACGAGAGTTTCATTGAAATGATGACGCGTGCCAATCGGCGCAGCGAGGCCGCCCTTGACCCGTATCGCCCTGCTCTTCGTAGATTCTCCGAGGCGCTTCTTTTAGAGGGCCAGACGATATCTGGACTGGACCATGACGCGCGGGTTAAGTCCGCTCGGAGGCTGTTCCCGCACGACAAGACTCTCATCTCCGCGTTGAATTTGTTTCGTGCTGCGGAGCTCCGCGATAAATTTGGGTCGTGATGCGGAGCCAGCCTCCGGTCCAGGCGCCTCGAGCGGGCAGCTGAGCGTTGCAGCTTGGCGGAGTAGTCCTGCGTAGCAGAATTGGCGCCTGCTATTCACGGACAAGATCTGTCCGGTCCCGTCCTGATAAATTATCATCGTCGGGGACCATCACTGACATTACCGCTGTATTGTATGGTTTTGTGAACAACGACTTTGGCTCTCGAAATAAGAAATCAAGCGGATCACGGTGGATCATTCAACTGCCGCACGGCCTGTCATCACAATGCCGAGCCGACGATCGGGAAAGTGACGTCGATTTTCCGCTCTCGATCTCATTCAACGTGCATAGCGCAGGGCCGCGGAGCCTGAAGCAATCCCCATCATTGCGCTTGACATACTGACCCCCGCTCCTAACGACCTCGTCTTGAGGCCAAGATAGCGGGCATGTCGCCGCAATCTCACTACGCGAACGCCCTCTACGAAGCCGTCGGATCATTTTGCTGCTCGGGCAGCCGTTGGACCAAATGTGCGAGCCAGGCGAACGTCCGCCATAAACTTTCGTATCGTCAGGTGCTCCCCTTGAGGTGCCCAATCTTTACCAAGGTTCGATTGAGCCGCTGATCACGATCCTCTTAGCTGCATGTGCGGCTGGCTACAGCGACAACTCATTCGTCTTCGCCGGCTTCGTCAACTGATAGCTGATCAGGAGGTCGCGAATTCTATTTTTCGTCGGAGTGGCAGCCTTTGCCGAAATGTGGATAGAGATACTGATGGAACCATTCGAGCTTGCGTGGTGCGAGTTCGAATACCGACAGGCTCTCAGATTCCTTGAAAAGATGGAGAACAGGGCGGACGACGTCTAGTCCCAGAGCGCGGAGATTCAGCCGTTCTGATTAGTCATGCGGAAGGGCCTGTGGGCCAAACACTCAATGACAGCGCACGGCCACGTGCACGCCAGCAATGTCCTTCAGCGCGCCAGCGAACCGGCCACGCACGAACCCGTGCCGCTCGATGAGATGGCGGGCAAAGGTAGTCTGGCCGGACCCAATAAAGCCCTTGAGGCCGATGATGATCATGAAAGGAAGCTCCCGATTGGAACCATACGGTCTCAATCGGTATTGTTTCAACACTTGGGTCCTGCCAGGGCCCTTCCCCATGCGGGTGACGCGCGACCGCCCGATCTGGCTAAATGCAAAATTTCGAAAGGCACTTTCTGTTCTCGGAGTGGCTGCGGAGTCAAGGCACCCGGGCGGTCCGTAAAAACATCAGATTGGCGACGCGCACGAACCACCTACGATGGAGAGAAGAGCTTCCCATTCGAAGTTAAGAACCCCTGGTTCAATGGGAAAGCGGATATTGCGTCGTTCAGCCGAGAAGAAATCCTAGCGACGAAACTCCGTGCACTTCTCCAACGCGATAAAGGCCGAGATCTCGTTGATCTTGCGAAGGCCGTTGCGCTGTTTGACGGGCTCGACGCTGCACGTGTCGTCGAGCTGTTTGGCAAACATCTGAGTGCGTCCGGCCAAACCATTTCTCGAGCCGAGGCCGAGGAGCGCATGCCGCCTTCGGCGAAAGATGGGCTCGACTGATGAAATTGTAAAATCAGACTCGTGTTTGTTCAGGACGATTGGCGCGAATTCCCAACGTCTCAGTCATTCTGATCAAGTCGGCCAGCGACCGTGCACGCATCTTCTTCATTACGTGTCCCCGGTAGATCTTGACCGTAATCTCGGCGAGCCCAAGCTCGGCGGCTACCTGCTTGTTCATCAGGCCAGCAACGACCAGTTTCATCACCGCCTGCTCGCGCGGGCTTAAGCTCTCAAATCGACACTGTAGGTTCGCGACGATGTGCCGAGCCTCCCGTCTTTTGCGATCGCGTTCGATCGCCGCAACCACGGCATCAAGCAGTTCCTGATCGCGAAACGGTTTGCTGAGAAAATCGACCGCTCCTTCCTTCATGGCCCTGACGGTCATGGGGATGTCGCCATGGCCGGTAATGAAAATGATCGGAATACGTATGTTCAACCTCGCTGGCTCGGTCTGGTAGTCAAGGCCGCTCAAGCCTGGCAGCCGGACATCAAGAACTAGACAGCTAATAACGTCCGGGATTGTGCTCTGCAGCATTTCGTGCGCCGATCCGAATGCGATGACGCCTAACCCTACCGATTGAAAAAGATTCGTAAGCGAGCGACGCATGGAGATGTCATCCTCGACGACGAAGACAACCGCCCTTGTCGAGGACTCGGCGTTGCTGACTTCACTTGGCGAGTCAAATCGTCCTGTCACGAGACGGCCTCCTTATGCAGCGGTAGGGCAACCTGGAACGTCGCGCCCGGTCCACTTTTGTGGACCATTGACAGCCGTCCTCCGTGAGCTTCCACAATCGACCGGCAGATCGAAAGACCCATTCCAAGGCCACTCGACTTGGTGGTGAAGAAAGGATCCAAGACGCGGTCCGCGTCGTTCTCGGCGATGCCGACGCCGCAATCGGTCACGGCAAGTTGGATGTGCCCCACATCGTCCTTTGATGATTGAATCAGCAGTTCGCACGTCCGGTCGGTAACTGCCTCCATGGCTTCGATTCCGTTCATCACCAGATTGATGATCACCTGTTGTAGCTGAATCCGATCGCCAAGGATCGGAGGCAGCCCTGCCGTCAACTCGGTTCGTAACGTCACTCGGTGGCTCACCAGCTCTCGTGTTACCAGCGCAATGACCTCCTTAACGACCTCATTGATGTCGAGCGGCACCATCTCAATGTCGCCTTTCTTCGCGAGCGCGCGAATACGACGGATCACCTCGCTTGCCCGGGTTGCGTCTTCGATGATCCACTCCACCGAAGAGCGCGCAGCGAAAAGATTAGGAGCTTCCCGCCCCATCCAACCGAGGCACGCATCGGCGTTGCTGATAATAGCGGCGAGTGGCTGGTTTATTTCATGGGCGATGGAGGTTGTCAGCTCTCCTAAGGTCGTTACACGCGTCACATGCGCAAGCTCCGCTTGTGCCTTTCGTAGTTCTTGTTCGGCTTGATCGGCGCGAATGGTCGCGGTGATGTCAGTGCTGACGCCACGGTAGCCGAGAAAGTTCCCCTTTCCATCGAAAACGGGCTTGCCACTCGTGCGGACGTAGATCGGAGAACCTGTCCGATTCACGGTGCGGTAGACGAGATCCCGAAACGGAAGATGGGCCTCCAACGTCGCCCGATGCTGCCGCCACTTCTCGGGCTCCTCCTCGAGGTCGCACGCAATGTCCCAGCGAAGCAGGCCGATCAATCCTGTCGCCAAAATTCCCGCAGCGCTGGTGTGCTCGGATAAGCGAGTGACCTGATGATCCGGCCCAGTCTCCCAGAGCCAGTCGGAAGCTGTTTCGGTGTAGTCGCGAAAGCGCTGTTCGCTTTCGCGCAGCGCGGCAAGCGTGTTTTCCAGGCGCTCCCTAGCTGCGTGTTGCTCGGTGACATCCATATGTGTTCCGATCAGCTCGCTGACGTTACCATTGCTGCCGACCACCACCTGCGCAACGGAGTGTATGCGTCGTATCCCGCCATCTGGTAAAAGGATACGAAAATCATATTCGAACCGCCCCTCCTTGTGTTCAATCGCCTGGCGCTGCACCTCCTCCAGCCGCGGCAAGTCGTCCGGATGGATGCGCGATCGAATGGCCTCGATTGATACCGGCTCTTGTGGGCGAAAGCCGAACAGACGATCGATCTCGGCGGAGCGATACACGAAATCTAGACCGTAGACGTCCCAGGACCAGCTGCCTGTGTGACTGAGATGCTGGGCTTCGGCCAGATAGGCCTCGCTGCGGCGCAGCTGTCGTTCTGCTCGCCTGACCGCCGTAATATCCGTAGCTGCCCCAACAAACTCGGTCTCACCAGAGGCCGTTCTCGTCGCTCGTGCCTGCGCATGGATGTGCTTTACCGAGCCGTCTGGTAGCAGAAGCCGGTATTCGTGCTCGAAATCGCTCGGGTCTCGCGTCGCGCGCTCGATAATTTCTTGAACCGAAGCCCTATCATCTGGATGAGTGCGCTCAACGACGAGCTGCGGCCCCGGCAGCGTCTGGGGATCTAATTGGAAAATCCGAAATGTCTCCTTTGACCAGAAGGCCTCGCCCGTGGTGGGGTTCCAGCTGAAGCTGCCTGTGTGACTCAACTCCTGCGCCTGGGCCAAATGTGCTTCGCTCCGCTGCAGGGCAAGTTCGGTCCGCCTTCGCTCCGTGATATCTTCGCAGGCGATAAGGACAATGGGCTGCTCATCCGCCCAGAGCATGGCTTTGGCGCTTTCACGTACCCACAAGACCGAGCCGTCCTTCCTGACCTTCTGGACGTTCCAAGTGCGCGTTTGTCCGACATCCTCCAGGCACGTCCGAACGCATTCCCGAACGTACACGCGATCCTCCTCGAGAAATACCTCCAGCACGGATTGACCGATCAGTTCAGCACGAGCATAGCCGAGTTGTGTCGCGCCGAATGTATTGACGTTGAGAACAGTGCCGGCTTCATCGACCATGAAGTACATGGCCGGATTGTGCTCGAAGATGGCGTGCCACTGCTTTTCGCGATCCTGCAAATCGGCCGCACTCCGCTGAAGCTTGGCCGCAATCACACGCGCAGCCTCTCTTTCCTGGCGGAGCTTACCGATCAGGTGCGCTCCCACAATCGAGGCAATACAGAATGCAACAATCACCGGCAGATCTTGGGGGTCATCGATTCGTAGGCTGAATGCCGGCGGCGCAAAGTAGTAAGCGAGAGCAGCGATGGTTACGATGCAAAGCGCCGACGACGCGATGAAGCTGGCCATTAGCGAAAACAGCAAGATCACTAACAAATACGCGAACGCCGTCGTGGCGAAATGCGCGTGAAGGTACAAGCAGGCCAGTGTTACCACGGTCAGCGTTATGCTGCCGAAGGTAAACTGAAGGGCCGAACGTTCTACTGCTGATTTGGCTGCGTATTCTGATGCCATCCGGCCTGTTCTCCGGCGGGAGAGCTATAACATTTTAGGGCGCGCACTCATAAAGCCACGACCATACAGGGCGTCACGTCAGTTGTCCGCGCAGTTCCGGTTCAAGCGGGTTTGCGGCGCAACCATCCCTTCATTTTGAGACCGTCCCGCATGTTGAGAGCAAGAAGTGTAATGTTTGTTGCGCCCGCGACGAGCTCGATCGCCTGCACAGCATAGAACGTGGCATCGAATTCTGCCGCCTGAGCCTTGGACGCAAGGAAGAGCGCAGACGGAATAAGAATCAGGATGCCGTTTCCTGCAATGAATGGCATGCGATTGAATTTGGCCCCGATCAGTCCGGCCCGGCGCGCCTTTGCCAAGATGACACCTGTACCACCGGTCGCAGCGAGCGCCGGGATCAGCAACAAGAAACCCCACGGTATGGTGCTCTTGACCGCTGCAACTGTGGCATGGGACGCGAACAGCTCGCTGAGTACCGTCGATAGCCAAAATGTGCCGATCGTTGCGATAGCCAAGGCGCCAGCGACAGGATGGATCAACTTGATCATGAGTATCTTCCCTTCCTAAAAGCAGCAGGGCTAGGCAACGCAGATGCCGGGCACGGCAACTTTCTGGAACAGATGAGGGGAAGCTATCGCCGAGGCCGGATAGCTTGCGATTTTTGCTAGAAAGTCAGGATGGGTGAAGGCCGCGCGGAAGTGTGCGGTGGATTCCCAGACGGCGTAGTTCAGATAGGTCGAGCTGTCTCCGAGAGCTCTGTGCAGCTGAGTGGAAATGAAGCCCGGCTGTCGCTTCATGAACGCTGCGTCGTCCTGCCAGGTCTTGAGAAAAGCCGCCTCATCGGCTTTGTCGAGAGTGAATGGGTTCACCAGGACGACAGAATTTGCCTCAATAGCGATCTGGCGGTCGATCGGGAAGGAAGGGTCGAGTGGGCGTAGCAGCGACATGAGTGCCTCCATCGCTTTTTAATATATGATGCCTAATTGGTACTATGGGTACATAAGCAGATTGACATCATCATGTCAATATAAAATAATGGTGACAAATGAAAAGAGCCACGCGAACCCCAGAGGGTGACGCCCTGACCGACCTTGTTCTCGATCTATTCAGGCTCGACAGCCTACTTCTGACGGTCGGCGACCGTCTGGTCGCCCCGCTTGGCCTAACAAGCGCACGCTGGCAGGTGCTTGGCGCCATTGTGTCCGCCGAACGTTCCCAACCGGTCGCTTGGCTCGCTCGCGACCTCGGCGGCAATCGTCAAAACGTGCAGCGGATTATCAATGATCTGCACAGGGAGGGCCTCGTATCTTTTGAGGTCAACCCGCATCACCGACGGGCGCAGCTCGTCGTGCTCACTGAGAATGGACAGCGCGCCTTCGAAGCCGCAATGGAATTGCAGGCTCCCTGGATCAACGATCTTTCAAAAGGGCTGTCGGTCAAGGATATACGGACTGTCCATCGCGTGATCACGGCCTTGCGAGATAAACTTGAGGGCAGCCGTGAGGACAAGTCGGCCTGACATGCACGAGGACAGCGGCTGCAGTGCAGTCAAGACGTTGAGCCGGAACAATCAGGCGTGCCTCGCCGAACCAGAAAGAACAAAGACAAGTTGCCGCCGGATCGGTCATGCGGAAGAAAGCGCAATGGTACTGTGGCAAGATACGAAGGCGAAGTTACGCGACTGCTTTGTATGCCGTAGGGCCATCACGCCCTTAGGCTGTCAATGCGTGTGGCCGACGCCGCATGAATGCGCATTCCTTTTGTGGCTTGGCGCTGAGCGCGTCCAGGTGCCAGCGAATTCGCTGCAATGAACTTAAAACCACTCCGGGAACCGGATAATTGAAAGTCGAGCGCGATCGATCATCGCTTGGTCTTGTGATCAAGTGAACAATTGTCCTTCCTGCGCCACGCGCTGCCCGAGATGGCCAGATACAGCGGCGTTGAGACCCCTGCAAAGGTGGCATCACCACGGACGAGATCAAACGTCGATCGGTGATGCGATCATCGCTGCGCGCTTAGGGAGGCGGCATGAGCCGACCGCTGCCCTCTGCGAAATCAGCTGCCGCCCTGGCATGCAGCCTCGCCGAATCGAATACCGGCAATTGTGTATGTTCGGGACCGATGAGAAGACCAATCTCCGTGCAGCCAAGGATGAGCGCGTCGGCGCCCCGTGCGCGACCTCGCGCAATGATATCGATAACTTCTTGGCGCGAGTGGTCGGAAACCGTGCCGCAGCACAGCTCATCGAAAATGACTTCGTGGATCCGGTTCCGCTCGTCCTCCGCCGGTAAGACCGGCGAAAGGCCGAACCGCTGCCGCAGGCGATCACAATAGAACGGCTGCGCCATCGTATAGCGCGTCCCAAGCAAGAGTGGTCGCTTGACGAAAGCGGCGAGCAGAGCCGCAGCGGTCACATCGACGATGTGGATGAGGGGCACACTGAGCTCGGCAGCAACAATGTCGGCAATTACATGCATCGTATTGGTGCAGATCAGGATGCAGCTGGCGCCTGCATCGACCAACTGCCGGGCGATCCTCGCCAGATAAGCAGCGGCTTGCCTCCATTCTTCCGCCTCCTGAAGGGCGACGATATCGGCGAAGTCAACAGAGCGAAGCAAGATGTCTGCCGAGGCGAGGCCGCCGCGGCGCTGACGGACGATTTCATTGATTTCCTTGTAGTAGATGGCCGTGCTTTCCCAGCTCATCCCTCCGATCAGCCCAATGGTTCGCTGCACTTTACGATCTCCACTTGATGCGAAGGCGACACTGGCGTACCGGGCCTTCGGCGACAAATCTCGGCGTTGTTTGGCGCAATCTCTCTGGAAAGTGCAAATCAAAGGCCTTATCTCTGTGATGGCAAACTCTTCTTACCCGAGCTACGAAGCCGGCTGGAAACGATTCCCCGTGACGGCGCTTGCCGGATCGATCGATCTTTCGGTGTCCGGGGCGGCGCATCAAGCACAGTGGAGGACAGCGCTCTGATCGGCGCGTCGCCCTGGTTGACCGACGCAAAACCAACGTACCAATGACTGTGTTCATGGGTGCGCCATCGCGTCACTCGATGGCTGGCTTGAGGATTTTCGTCGTGCCATTGCAGATACTCCGGAAATTCTCGAAGCCTCTCGCTTAACCGGCGAAACCGATTGTCTGCTTACGCCTCATGGTGCCGGTCTATGATGCAGTTTACAAGAAGCCGATCGCCGGTCTCGACCTTGCTGACCTCAGCTCGTTCATCAGCATGGAGGAGCTGAGGTTCACGACCACAGTGCCGTCGACCCAAGCTTAGGGTGCGGCTCCTGGTGGCTCGGGGGAAAGCCGCCTGGATGCGTATGTATATTCCAGAGCCAGCCGGCGCGCATGTTCGATGAGATTGGCCGCGGCGCTGTGGCCCCCATCGAAGTTCTCAAAGTAAAAATAGGGTTGGCCAAGCGCAGCAAGCTTTGCGGCGGCCTTGCGACCGTGCGCAGGATGCACGCGATCGTCCTTGGTGGAGGTGAAAATGAAAGGCTCCGGGTAGCTCTTGCCCGGTACCAGCTTTTGATAGGGCGAGTAGCCTTCGATCCACTCTCGTTGTTCGGGAATGGCCGGGTCGCCATACTCGGCGGTCCAGGACGCGCCGGCGCCCAAGTGGGTGAATCGAAGCATGTCGAACAACGGCACCTGTATGATCGCCGCGTTGAAAAGGTCGGGGCGCTGGGTCATTGCGGCGCCGACCAGCAGGCCCCCTTGACTGCTGCCGAACACGCCGAGCCGGCGCGGACTTGTGACTTTCCGGCGGATCAGATCGTCGGCGACCGCGATGAAATCATCCCATGTCTTTTGCTTCGTTGCCCCCTGGCCAGCCTGGTGCCATGGTGGACCGAACTCGCCGCCTCCGCGCAGGTTGGCAACAACGTACGCATTCCCCTGCTCGAGCCATAGCCGACCTACAGTTCCTGCGTAGGAAGGGAGAAGCGGAACCTGAAACCCGCCATAACCATAGAGCAACGTCGGGATTGATCCGTCGAATCTTGCGCTCCATGGTCGCACCAGGAAGTACGGAATCCGCGTACCATCGCGCGAAGTTGCCTTGAACTGCTCGACGACATGCTTCGATGCGTCGAACGCCGCAGGTGCTGTCTTCAAGAGCTCGAGCCGTTCGCTTTCGGCATCAAAGTACCAAAGCGACGTTGGCGCGAGATAGTCAGAGACGCTAAACATCATCTCGTCCGCTTGCTGGGAAACGGCTGCTAGGCTGACGCTCGCATTCTCCGGCAGCGGGATCGGCTTGGCATGCCATCTGCCCTGATCGTACCTGTATAGGAATGCCTTGCTTTGAACATTGTCCAAAATCGTCAGCACCAGGAAATTCCTGCTGCTGCCAAATCCGCGGAGTGCCTGGCGGCAATTGGGCTGGAAAACGACAGATGGTTTGGCCCGCAACGGATCCTGCTTCCATTCGGCCAAGTCATACGAGATCATTGAGCCGGCCTTGAAGCTGGTCTCGCCGCTGCGCATCCAGTCTTCGTCCAGTTTCACAAGCAGGCGGCCACTCGCGATGCCGACGATCGCCGACTTCTTCGGCAGATCGAGCTCGATCGGCCCCGCGGGCCCGAACAGCACATACTGGCGCTCGAAGCCGTTGATCCGACGGGCGACGCCGGTCACATGGATCCGCCCTTCACCAAGCACCAATGGCACGATTTCGAAGTCGGTGCGCTGGCCACGAAAGACTTCGCGCGCCTGATCGAGCGGCTGAGCGCGCTTGAGTTCCTTCAATACGAAAGCGTAGCCAGCCTCGGTCGTGGTTCCCTCGCCCCAATCACGTGCAACAAGGACAGTGTCACGATCGAGCCAGCTGACGCTCTGCTTGCCCTCTGGCAGCTCGAATCCACCTGTAACGAAGCTTTTGGCGTCACGATCGAACTCGCGTATGGAAACGGCGTCCTTGCCACCATCGGAAAGTTTGACGAGGCAGCGGCGTCCAAAGCAGCTGCGTCCCTTGTAGACCCAGTTCTTGTTCTCGGCGGCAGCGAGCGCATCGATGTCCAGGATGGTCGCCCATTGGGGATCCTCGCTGCGATAGCTCTCAAGGGTGGTGCGCCGCCAGATGCCACGCACATGGCTCTCGTCCTGCCAGAAATTTTCTAGACCTTGTCTTCCCAGCGAAACGTACGGAATCCGGTGTTTTTTCTGGAGGATGGTTAGGGCATCCCGATAAAAGCGATCATAGCGAGGATCCGACTGCAGCGAGCCGAGCGTCTTTTCGTTCTCGACCTGGGCCCAGGCCAATGCGCGCGGTCCCTCGGACTCCTCGAGCCAGAGGAACGGATCGTCCGCCGGCGTCGCACCAGACTGCCCGTGGAGCAGCGCGACCGTCAGACATATGATCGAGAGCAACCCGGCGCGCAGAACGGACTTTTTCATTGTCTTATCCTCGGACGGGCACGCACAAGGCGAGCCCGCAGGTTCTTGCGACTCGTCGCGAAATTCGTGTTTTGAGCGTGCACGCACTATGTCGCGCCGCCCGTACCTCGACTGTGCAAGCAGCATGCCGTCTGGAAAACAGCAGTATCTGACGCATCGTACCGCATCGCCAGGTCAGCTTCCCGACATAGGGTCTGAAGCTGACAATCAGGTGTCCGCCGGGCAAGGTTTCGGCATCAGACAGCCTCGCCTGCCCTTTGAGGCCGCTGGTTCGACCTGGGAAATCGGCAGTGTGATATCGCGGCGGGCTGCTTCTCGCTTGCGCTCGGACAGATGACGCAAGCTATTAGCCGCCGGAGTGTTGGCGTGTTCGGGGCCCAGCCTTTGCCGAGTTGAACCCGCCATAGTTCGGCCTTCCGCGAAGTGATGCGCTGGCGCCAGTAAGAGGATCTCCTGGAAATGGAAGCGAGCCCGCTTTTTCGCTCGTCTTATGATCCAGACGCAATTCGTCCTAGAACTGCCATCCCTACATTCAGCGGTCGCCACGTAGGCGCAAGGCCGGTGTCCGATATCGCAAAGCGCATTCTGACTTTGGCGACATGAGCCAGACGCTCGCCCGCCTGTCGACACAACGCTACCTGACTCTTTTGGCGTCACTGAGATGGTCCGACACAGACCCGGGACTTACCAAGTGACGCGAATGCCGAGCTTGCCGTCATAGGCGTAGGTCTTGCCTTCGAAGCGCTGCTTATAGCGCGACAATCTGGCTGGGAAGCGCGCGACAATCAGGATGGCGAGTCGGTGTCGCGGCGAGGTGATGATTGCCGCGATGATTGTCGCGCGCAAGAGTTTTGTTGG
>NZ_JBUYWT010000024.1:0-118952 GCF_055264925.1 Bradyrhizobium sp. KZN70725 | reverse complement strand
CAGTTCCGACGTGTCGCAACCCGCTTCGAAAAAACGGCCCGGAATTACCGGGCCGTCGTCACTCTCGCTGCCATTGTTCTATGGATGCGCTAGTGTCCACACCACCTAGCGGGTCAGCGCAAGACGGCAGCGCTGCGGTCCTGATTCAACCAAAACTTCAGAATCCAAGAAGGCTCGAAGTCACGGGCACAGTCAGGATCGAAAACATGGACATGCAGGGCAAGATCGCACTCGTCACCGCCGCGGCATCCGGCGCGGGCCGCGCCGGGGCACGCATCCTCGCGCGCGAGGGCGCGGCGGTCGCGGTGGTCGACCAGAACGAGGCTGGCGCGAAGGCGGTGGTCGACGAGATCAAAAAGGGCGGCGGGCGCGCGCTGGCGCTGACCGGCGATCTGCGCGACGACGGCTTTGCGCGCGACATCGTCACGGCGACCGTGAAGGAATTTGGAGCGCTCGACTGCGTGTGGAATCACCTCGGCATTCCCGGTCCGTCCGTGATCGACGATCTGGAAGGCTGGGATCTCAGCGTCGATCTCAACCTGCGCTCGCAGCTGATCACCACCAACGCGGCGCTCGGCCAGATGACCGCGCGGCGCCAGGGCAGCATCCTGTTCACTGCATCGACCTCGGGCCTGGTCGGCTCGCCGTGGAGTCCGACCTATTCGGCGGCCAAGGCCGGCGTGATCGGGCTGGCGCGCGCGCTCGCCAAGCGCCACGCCAAGGACGGCGTCCGCGTCAACGCGATCTGCCCCGGTGCGATCGACACGCCGATGCTGCGGGTGTTCGTCAACCGGCCGGACCAGCCGGGCCACAACGAGGCCGATCCAGAGGAGCTGATCAAGGCCGCGGTCACCCGCAATCCGATGGGCCGCGCCGCGCGTCCCGAGGAGATCGCGGAGGTCGCGGTGTTCCTGCTGTCGGACAAGGCGTCGTTCGTCACCGGCATCGCGATGCCGGTCGATGGCGGGACGGTGGCGTAGCGTCTTCCAGGAATTGCCCTAAAGCATGATCCGGAAAAGTGCGAAGCGGTTTTCCGAAAAGATCATGCTCAAACAAAGAGCTAAAGCGCGATGACGATTCAACCTAATCACATCGCGCTTTAGAACTTCGCCCTGATGCCGGCATAGGCGGCGAGCGGCATGCCGGGCACGAAGGTGCGCGGATCGGTCAGCTGCGCCATCAAATTGGGCGCGGCTCCGGCGCTGGCAAAGCCGCCAGTCTCGTAGAACGCGCCGCCGAGATAATAATGCTGGTTGAAGACGTTGTTGATCAGGCCGAACACCTCGATATTCGGCGTGATCCTGTAGGAGGTGTGCAGGTTCACGACCGCGTAGGCCGGGACCTTCTGGCTCTGGTTGGTGTCGTCGCCGATCAGCCACTGGCTGCCGACCACGTTGATGTCGGCGCCGACCTTCCATGCGTCGGTGGCGAGGTACTCGACACCTGCCTTGAAGCGGTGCGCCGGAATGCCCGGGATATGGTCGCCCGGCTTGACGTTGATGAACCGGACGTCATCGTTGTTCGGGTCGGTCAGGGCGTTCGGGTTGTCGGGAGCCGGCAACGTGTTTGCGCTTCGATAGGTCGCGTCGATGAAGGTGTAGTTGGCATAGGCGTTCCAGCGATTGACGCGGTAGTCGAGCTTGGCTTCGATGCCCTGCCGCAGGGTCTGTCCCGCATTCTGGAAATAGCCGAAATTGCCTGTGCCGATGGGGCTCTGCACCCGGATGATGTCGTCGTCGGACAGAGTGTGGAACGCGCCGACGCCCCAGCTCAGCATGCCGGTCCTGGCGTCGTTGCCCCAGGTGCCGCGGAAGCCGGCCTCGATGGTGTGCGACACCACCTGCTTGAGCGGCGGATCGGACACCAGGAAGGAATCGATGACGCAGGGGCGGGCCGGATCGGAGCAGCCGAGCTCGAGCGGCGTCGGCGCGCGGTTGGCCTCCGAATAGCCGGCATAGAAGGTGAGGTTCGGGGTGATCTTGTAGGTGCCGCCGATCACCGGGTTGAGGCGCTGGAATCGGTTGCTGCTGTTGAGCTGGTCATTTGTCCCGGTCTGGTCCTGCAGATCGATCTGGGCATAGTTGAATCGTCCACCAGCAGTGACCGAGAACCTGTTCGTCACGTCGAAGGTATCGGTGAGATATACGCCGGTGTAGGTGTTGGTTGCGCGCAGGTCGACCGGGGCGAGACCGGCATCGGGCTGGTTGATGAAGATGCCGGTGCCGGTCACGAACAGGTTGTTCGGATCGATGGTTCCGAGCTCGCTGGTCGCCGTGAATTTCGTGTTGCCGTGGTCGACGCTGACGCCCATCACGACGTGGTTGTCGTGTCCGAACAGCTTGTCCGAGTTGGTCAGTTGGGCTGTGCCGCCGAAGCTGTTGGTCGCGGCCCGGTTGCGGTCGACTTCGCCAAGGAAGGCGTTGCCCAGCGTGTTCGGAACCGAGGGACCTCCCGCCGGACCGAAAATCGGCAGGTCGTCGCCGATGCACAAACTGTCTCCCCCGTCGCAGGCATGCACGTCGGTGCCGTTGCCGTCGACATGGGTCTGCCGGAAGCCGCGGAAATAGGCATTGCCCTGGAAGGACCAGGTATCCGAGAAATTATGGTTCAGCGTGGCGTTGACGAAGGCGAGCTGAAGCAGCGTCGTCTGCGGCCAGGTGTAGACGCTCGACCAGCGCTGATTGAGCATCTGCACCGGCGTTGCCGCAACGTTGCCGAGCAGGTTGCTGGCGCCGGTGAAATTGACGTGAAATTCGGTGTCGTCGTTGCGTGCGCCAACATCCACATACATGCGGTTGATGTGCGACGAATTGGCGTAGTCGCGCCAGCCGCGATCATACGCGGATTCGAACGCAGCGTAGGCGGAGATGTTGTCCCTCTGGCCGCCGGCCTGCACGCTGCCCTGCACGCGCCCGTAAGAGCCGCCGAACAGTTCAGCCTCGGAGCCCTGATAGGTGAAGCCGTTCTTCATCTGGATGCTCAGCGCACCGCCGATCGCGTTGAGGCCGAACACCGGATTGTTGGGAAACAATGCGACGCTGTCGATGGCCTTTTCCGGGATGAAGTCCCAGTTGACCACGTCGCCCCAGGATTCGTTGATGCGCACGCCGTTCTGATAGACCGCGATGCCCTGCGGCGTGCCCTGGACCGGCGAGGCGGTAAAGCCGCGGTAGTCGAGGTTGCGCTGGAACGGATTGCCGGTCTGGTCGCCGAGCGTGACGCCGGGCAGCTTGCGGTTCACAGCATCGAGGAAGTTGGTCGAGTAGTTGTGGCTGAAATCCTGCGTCGTCATCACCGCGGTGTTGGACGGGACCTTGTCGCGATCAATCAGGGTGGAGTCGCGGTCGGAGGGGCCGGGTGCAGCGGTGCCGACATCGGGGCCCGCTGCCGGAGCAACAGGTCCGGTTCGGGTTCGCGCGGTTCGCGTGGTCCGAACCACCGGCCGTGCCGTCGGCCTTGCGCTGCGGGTGCCGGCCAGAGGTGTGGGCGCAATCACGTTGACGGGCGGCAGTTCAGTGGGGACCGGATCGGCCGTCTGAGCATGCAGGACAGTCGATGGCAGTGCAGAGCCAATAACAGCCAGCACGGCCGCAGCGCCTCGCGTATAGACCGAAGAAGACAAAGACCGTGTTGCCGCACGCAACAACGCAGCAGCCATGACGCCACCCCCAAGCCGCGGTTCGGCTTGATCCCCGACGAACCTTGGCTCGGAGACTGCGGGAACGCCCTTGCTTTGGCAAACAAGATCAATGCCGGGGGACCGGGATTCTTTTCCATCTGGAATCGGGAAAAATTCCCGATTTTGATGGACGGGCACACGCACACGATACGGGCGGGATGATTCCGGCCGACTTGGCGCAAATTCGTGCCCAAAAGGCGGGCATCGCCGCCTTTGGGACCGCCGATCGTCTCAGTCCTTGAACTCGCAGCCGAGGCGCAGCAGGGCCTCGTCGACCCAGCGGCGGTCGCTGGTGCCGGCGAGGATTTGCTGGATGGCCTTTTCCTCGGTCGCCTTCTTGGCCTCGGTCAGCTTGCAGATCGCCTCGGCGTCGTCATGGGGCACGCAGAGCACGCCGTCGTCGTCGGCCACGACGAGATCGCCGGGCTCGACGATCATGCCGTCGATCGAGACGGCGCAGTTGATCTCGCCCGGGCCGTCCTTGTAGGGGCCGCGATGGGCGACGCCGGCGGCGAACACCGGGAACGATCCGGCGCGGATCGCGCCGGCATCGCGGATCGAGCCGTCGATCACGAAGCCCGCGACGCCCTTCTTCTCGGCCAGCGTCGACATGATTTCGCCGATGATGGCGTTGACGAGGACGCCGCCGGCATCGACCACGATGACGTCGCCGGGCTGGGCCAGGTCGATCGCCTTGTGGACCATCAGATTGTCGCCGGGACGGGTCTTGACCGTCAGCGCCGGGCCGCCGAGCCAGCCGCCCGCATGCATCGGCCGCAGCCGGTTGGTGCCTGCGATCCGCGACATCGAATCGCTGATATTGGCGACCGGCAGGGTGCGGTAGCGCGCGACGAGGTCAGGCGACACTTTCCGCTTCGCTTTGTGAATTGCAAATCCTATGGCCATCGGTTTTCTCCGAGATTGATTGGTTGAAGTCGATTGTCGGTCTTGCTGCTTGGTTGGACCCTCATGGTGAGGAGCGCGGAACGCGCGTCTCGAACCATGTGGCCCGGTTAGTGGCCTGCATCCCTCGAGACGCCCGCTTCGCGGGCACCTCAGGATGAGGAGTTGGAGTGCTTGTCTCGGCTTCGTTCAATGCGCGCGGCGTTCGAGATGGGCGTTGAGGCGAGGATAGACGCGGCGGGCGTTGCCTTCAAAGATCTTGGCCTTGTCCGCCGCGCTCAGCGGCAGCGCGTCGATATAGCGGCGGGTGTCGTCGAAGTGATGACCCGTTTCAGGATCGATGCCGCGGACCGCGCCGACCATTTCGGACGCAAACAGGATGTTCTCGACAGGGATTACCCTGGTCAACAGCTCGATGCCGGGCAAGTGATAGACGCAGGTGTCGAAGAACACGTTCTTCAAGAGATGCTCCGACAGCGGCGGCAGCTTCATGTCCTGCGCGAGGCCACGGTAGCGGCCCCAGTGGTAGGGCACCGCGCCGCCGCCATGCGGGATGATGAACCGCAGGGTCGGGAAGCGCTTGAACAGATGCGAAGTCAGGAACTGCATGAAGGCGGTGGTGTCGCCGTTGAGGTAATGCGCGCCGGTGCCGTGGAAGCAGGGATTGCAGGACGAGGAGACATGGACCATCGCCGGCACGTCGAGCTCGACCATCTTCTCATACAGCGGATACCACCATTCGTCGGTCAGCGGCGGATCGCACCAATAGCCGCCGGCGGGATCGGGGTTGAGGTTGCAGCCGACGAAGCCGAGCTGGGTCACGCAGCGCTCCAACTCCTCGATGCAGTTGGCAGGCTTGATGCCCGGGCTCTGCGGCAGCTGGCACACGGGGACGAAGTTCTGCGGGAACAGCGTGCAGACCCGGTGCACGAGGTCGTTGCAGATCGTGGTCCATTCGCGGCTGGTCGCTTCCTTGCCGACGTGATGTGCCATGCCGGCGGCGCGCGGCGAGAAGATGGTGACGTCGGTGCCGCGCTCCCTTTGCAGGCGAAGCTGCGCGCCCTCGACGCTGGAGCGGATCTCGTCATCGGTGATGCCGAGATTGGTGGTGAGCGGCCGGCGCGACTTGTCGGCGAGGCCGGCGAGCTGCTTGTCGCGGAAGATCTGCAGCTTGGCCGGCTCGGTGGTGTAATGGCCGTGACAATCGATGATCATGGTTGCTTCCTTGGCAGGGGTGTCAGTGTGCGACGGATGACGGGATCGCGCCCGTCAATTCCGTCTCGCGCGGCTTGACGCGCATGGTGGCGGCGATGGCGGAGGCGACGAGCAGGAAGCCGGCGATGCCGACCAATGCCCAGGAGAAGCTTCCGGTGGAGTCCTTGATCAGGCCGATGCACCACGGCCCGATCAGGCCGCCGAACTGCGCCAGCGTGTTGACCAGCGCGATCGAGGCGGCGCCGGCCGCGCCGGTCAGCAGCGAGGCATTGATGCTCCAGAACAGCGGGTTGCCGGCATTGAGGCTGAAGCCGACGATGCACAGGAACACGAAGGCCAGCACCGGGCTCGCGACATAGGCGCTGCCGAGCATCGCGACCGCGGCCAGCAGATAGACCGCCGCGAGATGAAACTTGCGATCGCCGGTCTTGTCCGAGCTGCGACTGACCACGATGGTGCCGATGACGCCGAGCAGCGGCGTGATTGCCGAGAGGAAGCCGACCTGGATGTTGCTGAGATCGCCCATGCCCTTGATGATCTGCGGCAGCCACAGCAAGAGGCCGTAGATCCCGACCAGTGCGCAGCCGAACAGCGCCGCCAGCAGCCAGACCCGGATATCGAGGACGCATTCGATCAACCTGTGCTTCCCCTGTTGTTCGATCTCGGCCCGCTCGGCGGCGAGTTCGCCTTCCAGCCAGGCCGCCTGTTCCTTGGTGAGCCAGCTCGCCTTGGCCGGGCGGTCGGTGAGATAATAGAGCGTGAACAGGCCGAGCAGAATGGTCGGCACGCCCTCGGCGAGGAACATCCATTGCCAGCCGTGGAGACCGGCAGTGCCATCGAACCAGGTCATGATGCTGGTCGAGATCGGCCCGCCCAAAACCGCCGAGAACGAGCCGGCGATGATGTATCCCGCCACCGCGCGGGCGCGATAGCGCGCCGGGAACCAGTAGGTGAGGTAAAGCACCACGCCGGGCATGAAGCCGGCTTCCGCGACGCCGAGCCCGAACCGCATCACATAGAGGCTGAGCGGATTCCAGACAAAGGCGGTCAACGCGGCGACCAGGCCCCAGGTGATCAGGATGCGCGCCAGCCAGATCCGGGCGCCGAGCCAGTGCAGCATCAGGTTGCTCGGCACCTCGAGCACCATGTAGCCGAGGAAGAAGATGCTGGCCGCGAAGCCGAAGATCGCGGGGCTGAGGCCGAGGTCCTTGTTCATCGTCAGCCCGGCATAGCCGAGATTGATACGGTCGAGATAGTTGAAGAACATCATCACGAACAGGATCGGGATCAGCCGCCAATAGACGCGGCGGATGGTCTGTTGTTCGAGCTCAGTGACGGACGCTCCGGCCATTGCAATCCTCCCGTTCATTGTGATGGCGTTCATTGGGTTGCGGCGCCATTTCGGACGTTGTTTGGGTGTCCGGCCTCTCGTTCGTGCGGCGGGCGTTCGGCTCCGTCCGGCGCGCCGCCCGCTGCCATTGTTCTGAGGTCGATGCCCTGCTGCTCGGGCAGCAGCAATGCCGCGCAGAAC
The DNA here is from genome assembly GCF_055264925.1 of Bradyrhizobium sp. KZN70725. Lineage (NCBI taxonomy): Bacteria > Pseudomonadati > Pseudomonadota > Alphaproteobacteria > Hyphomicrobiales > Nitrobacteraceae > Bradyrhizobium > Bradyrhizobium sp. KZN70725. The sequence continues at coordinate 111,624 of NZ_JBUYWT010000024.1, read as the reverse complement.
GCGGCGGTGTAGCCGCAGATGGCGCAGATCGCCATTGCGTCGCCGAGATGCATCCGCGTCGAGAGAATGCCGACGGTCGCCGGCACGATCGAGCCGAGGCCGCGCCCTGCGCTCAGCGCAAAGCCGGCGCCGTTGGCGCGGATGCTGGTCGGAAACAGCTCGGCAAAGGTCGGCATCAGGCCGGAGGCGAGGCCGGCCTGCAGCGCGCCGAGGAAGAATCCGAGGATGATGGTGATGCCTTGGCCGATCGGCGCCTGGGTGTAGACGACGACGTTCAGTGCCTGGCAGACCAGGAACAGCATGAAACCCTTGCGGCGGCCGATGCGGTCGGCGATCAGGCCGAAGGCGATCGGTCCGACGAACGATCCGAAGATGTTGACTGCGAGATAGCCGGCGGTGTGCGTGACCGGCAGATGCAGCCCGGTTTGCAGATAGGTCGGCAGCCAGGTGATCATCACATAAGCCGCGCCGAGCGTGCCGGTGGTGAAGAAGGTCGCGACCAGCGTCTTGAACAGATGCTCGCCGGTGAAGATGGTCCAGAAGCTGTGCGTCGGCGAGGCGGCGCGCTGTGCCTGCTCCTCGACGAAGATCGCGGATTCCGGCACGAAGCGACGGACGAAGAACACCAGCAGCGCGGGGAGGATTCCAATCGCGAAGAACACGCGCCAGGCCATGTCCTGCGACAGCCAGCCGAAGATGACGGGAAACAGCGCCACCGACAGCGCATTGCCGACGGCGTATCCGCTCTGGATCGCGGCGGCGACGCGGCCGCGCATGCCGGCCGAAACCACTTCGGCGACCAGCACGGCACCGACCGCGGCCTCGCCGCCATAGCCCATGCCCTGGATGGCGCGCGCGACCAAGAGATACCAGAAGCCGTCGGCAAAGGCGGCGGCAAAGGTCGAGACCGCGACCAGGAGGATGGTGAATTGCAGCACGCGCACCCGGCCGAACCGGTCCGCGGCAATTCCGGCGACCCAGCCGCCCAGGGCGGTGCCGATCAACGAGCTGGAAGCCAGAATGCCGGCGTCAGGCCGCGACAAGCTCAGCGTTGCGATCAGCGACGGCGTGACCAGCGCGTAGATCGTGGTGTCCATCGAATCGAGCGCAAGGCCGCCGAAGGCGGCGAAGAAGGTCTTGCGTTCGACGGCGGACAGCTTGGACAGCCACCCCAGATTCATGTTCGTTTCCTCTTGATGTCGCGGCCTCTTGGTGGGCCGTTTCTGCGAGATTTAAGACGCGTCGAGTGCCGCCGGGTTGACCACATTGGCGCGATCGATGTCGCGTTGCGTGAGGACAGCTGCGATGTTGCGCGCGGCCTCGACGCCGGTCCGCGTGATCGATGCGCCGGTTTGGGCTGCGATATGCGGCGTCACGATCAGGTTCGGCGCCTGCAGGATCGGCCGGTCCTTCGCCGGCGGCTCCTCCGCCAGCGTATCGAGGCCGGCGCCGGCGAGATGGCCGCTTCGCAGCGCTGCGCAAAGCGCGTCCTCGTCGACCAGCGCGCCGCGCGCGGTGTTGATCAGGAGGGAGCCAGGCTTCATGGCGTTGAGCCGCCCGGCATCGATCATGCCGCGCGTCGCATCGGTCAGCGGTGCGTGCAGGCTGACGATGTCGGAGACCGCGAGCAATTCGGCGAGGTCGACGGCTTCGCACGCCAGTGCCGGATCGACACGGCCTTTGCTTCGGCCGAGCGCAACGACGCTCATGCCGAGCGCGGCCGCCGCGCGCGCGACATGCCGGGCGATGCGGCCGAAGCCGACCAGGCCGATCGTGCGGCCGCGGACTTCGCGGCCGCGATAGGTGGCGCGGTCCCAGGCGCCGGAATGGGTTCGCGCGTTCAGGCTGACGACGTCGCGCCCGAGCGCGAGGATCAGCGCGATGGTGTGCTCGGCAACCGCGGGCGCATTCGCGTCGCCCGCGACCATCACCAGCACGCGCTTGGCCGTTGCGGCATCGATATCGACGCTGTCGACGCCGGCGCCGTGCTTTGCGATCACGCGCAAATGCGGATTGCCGGCGATGGTGGCGGCGGAGAATACCGGATTGCCGCGCATCAGGATCGCCTGCGTCGGTGCCCGCGCCATCTCGTGCGTGAGACGCTCAGGGGTGACGGCATCGCGCATCAGCACGACATCTGCACCGATCTCGCTGAGGACATTGACGGCGGCCGGCGCGAGGCTGTCGCCGGTGACGAGAACGCGAAACGGAACGGTCATCTTCTATCGTTCGCTGCGATATTGCATGGCTGACCCGCTGCGAGCGCCGCGCCGTCGTGCCTGAACCTGACGCATTTCCCGCGCTTCTCCCTTGGAGGACTGGTGATTTCGCGCGAAGATCGGGAAACGGCCCCGCGAGGTCAAATACCTTGTTGACCCCCGACTTATAGGGAATCGGAATAAGCGATGGATTACAGGCAGCTTCGTTACTTCATCGCGGTGGCCGAAGAGCTCAGCTTCAGCCGCGCAGCCAAACGCCTGCATGTCAGCCAGCCGCCGCTGAGCACGCAGATCAAGGCGATGGAGGAAGAACTCGGCACGCGCCTGTTGGCGCGGACGCGGCGCGCGGTGGAACTGACGCAAGCCGGACAATTGCTGCTGGAACATGCGCGGCGCGCGGTCAGCGAGCTTGATCTGGCGTCGGAGACGGTGCGCCGTGCGGCGCGCGGCGAGGCCGGCATGATCCGCGTCGGCTTCACCGGCTCGGTCCCGATGCTCGACATGTTCGCCGAGCTGTTCCGCAGCTTTCGCGCCAGCTATCCGCGCGTGAAGATCGAGCTCCGGCACATGTCGACGGCAACGCAGCTGCGCGCGCTTGCCGACGCCGAGCTCGATGTCGCGATCATGCGTCCGCCGCTCGATTTCAGGCCGGCGGCCGATCTGCAGGTCCATGTGGTGTGGCGCGACCGGCTGATGGTGTTCCTGCCGCTGGATCATCCGCTGGCCGGCGCGAAGGGGGCGCTCGAGATGGCCGACCTTGCCGAGCATGAATTCGTCGGCATGGCCGAGAGCGGCTGCGGCGTCGGCGATCAGGCCGCGATGCTGTGCCGGCGGGCGGGCTTTGCCCCGCGCGTGGTGCAGGAGGCGCATGAGCTGCGCACCGTGCTCAGCCTGGTTGCGGCCGGGATCGGGCTTTCGATCCTGCCGTCCTGCTATCAGCAGGCTGGCGTGATGAATGTGGTGGCGAAGCCGCTGGACACGCCGGATGCGGAGAGCCGCATGCTGGTGGCGATGCGTTCCAACGCCTCGCTGCTGCCGCGCCGATTCATCGAATGCGCGCTGCAGGCGGCGTCGCGCAGCACACCGCCGCTCGTTCCGGAGGTTGCGGCAGTGAGTCGTTGATCGTGCCGCACGCCCTATACTTTCGTCGGCCGTAGTCTTCCGGCATCCCGTCTGGCCCTGCTCTTGCATCGTTCAATGTCAGGTGCTGGGGCGCGGATGTGTCGTGTTCTCGCCTGCGGCGGCAGCGTCGCAGGCGAGCAGTCTGTGACGCGCCCGCAGCTGGACAGACGCTTACGGAGACGACGACATGCACGCCATCACGCGTGCGGCACTGCTGCTCGGGACGATGTGGCTGACATCGCCGACCCTGGCGCGGGACGACGGCCGCTACGCCAATTCACCGCTAAAGCCCTGGTTCGAAAGCCTGCACAGCGGCTATGGACAATGCTGCTCGGATGCTGACGGCTATGTGGTCGCCGATCCCGACTGGGAGTCGGATCACGGCCACTATCGCGTGCTCATCGACAATGAATGGGTTGTCGTGCCGAACGAGGCGGTGATCACCGAGCCGAACAAGGTCGGGCGCACCATGGTGTGGAAGCACTATATCGACGGCCACCCGCGCGTGCGCTGCTTCATGCCGGGCAGCATGACCTGAGGCGCATCGTCCGGGCTGCAACTCAGGCCGGCGGGACGAACACCCGGTTCGGGAATGCCTGCTCGACGACGTCGAGAAACGCGCGAACCTTTGCGCCGACCAGCCGTCGCGAGCTCTGCAGTGCCCAGATATCGACCGGAGGTCTGGCATCCGTTCCCCAATAGGCAAGCCGACCCGCGGCAATGTCGTCATCGACCAGCAGCTTCGGCAGCAGTGCCGCGCCCGCGCCTGCGAGCACCGCATCGCGCATCATCAGCATCGATGAGAGACGCAGCATTGGCCGCGGCCTGAGCATCATTTCTTCGCGTTCATGTCGGATGCGCCAGAGCGTGTCCAGCGGCGTCTGCAACATCAGAACGGCATCGACGGAGACGCCATTCGGATCGCGCGCGGCGGTCGTCGGCCGTTGTCGATCGGGATGCGCCACGACGAGCAGTTCGTCGCTGAGGAAGCGGCGGCCGACCAGACGTTCATCCGCTGACGGGTTGATGCGGATGACGAGGTCATAGCCGTCCTCGACCGGGTCGACCAGGCGATCCTCGCGACGATCTCGAGCTGGACGTCGGGATAGGCGTGCGCAAAGCGCGCACCGATCCGGCCGAACGCGACATGGGCAGCAAGACCGGCGCACTGACCCGCAAGCGGCCGCGCGGCGTCGACGCGCCGAGCACCACGGCTTCGCCGGCCTCGGCGATGTCGGACAGCGGACCGCTGGTACGCTCGTGCAGCGCGCGGCCCTCATCGGTCAGTCGCAGACTCTGCGAACCCCGCTCGATCAAGCGGACGCCGAGACTCTGTTCCAGTTCGGCGACGCGGCGGGACAGCGTGGCCTTGGCCCGTCCGGAAGCGCGGCTGGCGCGGCCGAACCCGCCATGCGCGGCCACCAGGTTGAAATCGGTGAGCGCCTGAAGGTCCATCGAAATGTTCCATATTCGAAACGGTCTGTTCAGATAATGCCATCTTCAAAGGAAAATTGGAACGGATAGCTTCTCTGCAACGGCAGACGGTCTGCCCCAAAAGAGGAGCATTCGACATGGCCATTCTGGTGACAGGCAGCACGGGCACCATCGGCACCCAGGTTCTCAATCATCTCGCCGGTCAGGGCGTCGAGGTTCGGGCCCTGACGCGTTCGCCCGGCAAGACGCAATTTCCGCAGCACGTGACGGCGGTTCGCGGCGATCTTGCCGACGTGGATTCGGTCCGCGCGGCGCTCATTGGCGTCAGCACGCTTTTCCTGCTGGTTCCGAACGCCGCCGACGAACTGACGCAGGCGATGCTGACGTTGACTGCCGCGCGCGAGGCCGGCGTCAAGGGCATCGTCTATCTCTCGGTGTTCAAGGGCGAGGCCTATGCGGACGTGCCGCATTTCGCCGGCAAGCACACGGTCGAGCGGATGATCGAGGCGCTCGATCTTCCCGCGACTGTCCTGCGTCCGGCCTATTTCATCCAGAACGATCTTCGGCTGAAGGAGCCGCTGCTGAACTTCGGCGCCTACGGCATGCCGATCGGCGCGAAGGGCATCTCGATGGTCGATATCCGCGACATCGGCGAGGCGGCCGCGATCGAGCTGCTGCGCCGCGAGCGCGCGTCCGCCCCGCTCGGCCGCGAGACTTACGCGCTGGTTGGCCCCGACGTCGTGACCGGCGAGGGCGCGGCTGCGATCTGGCGCGATGAGCTTGGCCGCGCGATAAGCTATGGCGGCGACGATCTCGCAGCGATGGAGCAGCGTTTCAAGGCAGCGATGCCGGCATGGCTCGCGCTCGACATGCGCCTCATGTTTGGCCGGTACCAGAGCGACGGCGCGGTCGCGACGGCCGACGAGCTGGCACGCCTGACGAAGCTGCTCGGCCGCGCGCCGCGGGCCTATCGCGATTTCGCCCGCGACGCCGCCGCGCAGTGGCACAAGGGCTAGCTGCGAATGAAAGGCTTTACAGCGAAGCAAGCGCTTCCTTCAGCTCTCCCCCGCGTGCGGGGAGAGGTCGCATCGCATCGAAGATGCGATGCGGGTGAGGGGGGAGCCTCCGCGAATTTTTCTGGCTCCGTTGACGTGGTGACAGCCCCTCACCCCAACCCTCTCCCCGTAAGAACGGGGCGAGGGAGCGCAGTTCCGTTGCGGCCGCCAAGCGAACACGATGTCTAGTTGCTACGGCGCACGAGGAAGCGCGTGATCACGCCGCCAAGCGTGGCGTGGTCGAGCGGTTCGGTGAGCGAAGTCTTGGCGGCTTCGATCAGGGCATCCGGCGCGAGGCCGCGGCGCAGGTCGCACAGCGCGTCGGCATAGTCGGCGGTGAATTCCGGATGCGGCTGCACCGACAGCGTCGTGCCGTTGGCGTAGAGCAGGGCGGCGTGCGGCGTGAACCCGGACGAGAGGATGGTGCGCGCTGAGGCGGGCGGGGTGATCACCTGGTCCTGATGCGAGCAGGCGACGGCGATCGTCTCGCCGTCGATCAGTCCGTTGTCCGGCGCGATCCGATAGACATGGCGTCCGATGCCCCAGCCTTTCTCGGATTTGCGCACCGTGCCGCCGAGCGCCTGCGCGATCAGCTGATGGCCGAAGCAGACGCCGACGGTTGGAATGCGCTTGTCATGGGCCGTGCGCACGAAGGCTTCGAGCGGCGCGATCCACGCGACGTCGTCGTAGACGCCGGTGGCCGATCCCGTGATCAGGATCGCATCCAATGCGACCGGATCCGGCAGCGTCTCGCCATTGGCGAGGCTGACGACGTCGCAGGTAACAGAGGAATCGGCGGTGGCTACCATCCGCTGAAACATCTGCGGATAGCTGCCGTGGCGCTCGCGGAATTGCGGACTGACGAGCCCGGTTTCGATGATGGTGATGCGGGGCATGGAACGCGCTGACAGATGAGCGGGGATGCCTCAGCCTTTACTCCGAAAGCACTGGCGGCGACAAGCCGCGCGCGGCGGTCGCCGATCAATTCCGCGACGGTGCCGCCGCGTCGATCGTGGCGGTGTGCTGCGCTGTCGGCGCCGGCGTCGTTGCGACGATCACGGGCTCGGTGCGGTAGCGCGGCAGCTGATCCTCGAGCGAGTAGCCGACGCAGAGCGCGAGGCTCGACCAGACCGCCATGCTGAAATACAGCGACATCCAGGCGATCTCCTCGCGCCACTCGGCGATGTCGTGGGTCACGACCCAGCGCCGGCTGACGTCGCGCAAGCCTTCCAGCGGATGCAGCAGCGTGCCGCCGGCGGCGAGGTTGGCGCGCCAGCGATTCAGATACATCGGGACGTCGACGGTCATCAGGAAGGCGAGGAAGGCGGCGATGCCGAGGATCGCGACGATGAAGGCCCAGCGCACCGGGCCATGAAACTCCGGCAGCAGCCGGCACAGCGCGATCCCGACCAGGAAGAACACCACCGCCCAGATCGAGTTCTCGATCGCGTTGCAGAGATAATGGGTGGTCAGCACCGCATACCAGGAGAAGCATTCCGCGATCACGATCAGCGGCACGATGATCCAGGCGATGTTCACGGTGGTCTCGGCGCCGGTCATGGTGCCGAGCTGATGCAGGATGATCGCCCATTGCGCGGCGAAGCAAACCTCGGCGACGGTGGCGACGGTGCGGCCGACCACGACGCTCGACAGCCAGGTGTCGAACAGGCAGATGCGCTGCACGTCGGCGCGCGGCAGGACCGAGCGGAAGGCACAGCCGAACACATAGGCCGCGCACAGCAGCATCATCAGGCCGATGCCCGAGGTGTTGCTGAAGCTGCCATTGGCTTGTTCATTGAACTGGCGGTAGAGCGCGAACCAGATCGCGATATTGGCGGCGCTGACGAGGCTCAAGAAGCCCCACCACCGGACCACTGGATTTGACCAAGCCAGCGAAACCGGCCGTGCCCGCCACTCCATGCTCATTCACCGCTCCACGTGTAACCGAATTGATATTGAACTGTAGCAATTCTGTCATAGAAGCCGGCGAATCACGAACTAAAAATTGCGTGTGGGAGCGAGCCGGGCAGATCCGATTATGACAGTGCCCGATTGTGACAGTGCGCGATTGTGACAGTGCGCGATGGCGCGTGACCGTCAGCCGCGCAGCGCCGTCTCGGGAATGGTGCGGCGAACCACCTCGCGCATCGCGAAGCTGGAATGGATGCGGGCGACTCCCGGCATCCGCGACAGATGCTGCTTGTGGATGCGCTCGAAGTCGGCGATGTCGCGGGCGATCACCTGCAGATGATAATCGTCGCTGCCCGACATCAGATGGCAGGACACGACGTCGGGACAGCGCGCGATCGCAGCTTCGAAGGCTGCGAGATAATCCTCGCTCTGCTTCTCCAGCGTGATGGTGACGACGACGGTCGTCACCAAGCCCAGCGCCGATGGTTCGAGGTCGACGCGATAGCCGCGGATCACGCCGATCTCCTCGAGATGGCGGATGCGCCGCGCGCAGGCGGTCGGCGACAACCCGACCTTCTCGGCAAGCTCGATTTGGCTGGCGCGGGCATCAGCGACCAGCTCGGCGAGGATTCTGAGGTCGATACGATCGAGACCGTCCACGCAGATTTCCTTCAAGAGCTGAGCTGAATGCGAAGGATATGGGCGTATTTTGCTGTGAGCAAGCCGGAAATCGCTGAGAAACGCCATGTGACGGGGCATAGCCTTGACGACGGCGGAAACGAATCCTTCAAGGAGCGGACCATGCGCATCGGCGTGCCCAAGGAAATCAAGGTCGAGGAATATCGGGTCGGGCTGACGCCTGCCTCGGTGCGGGAATATGTGGCGCACGGCCACGAGGTCGTGGTCCAGCGCGGCGCCGGTGACGGCATCGGTGCCGGCGACGACGTCTACACGCAGGCCGGCGCGCGGATCGCCGATACCGCCGAAGAGGTGTTTTCCGTCGCCGAGATGATCGTGAAAGTGAAGGAGCCGCAGCCGTCCGAATGGATCAGGCTGCGCGAGGGACAGATCCTCTTCACCTATCTGCATCTCGCGCCCGATGTGCCGCAGACCGCGGGTCTGATCGCCTCCGGCTGCACGGCGGTGGCCTATGAGACGGTGACCGACGCACATGGCGGACTGCCGCTGCTCGCGCCGATGAGCGAAGTCGCCGGGCGGCTCGCGATCGAGGCCGCGGGCGCCGCGCTGCGCAAATCCGCCGACGGCATGGGCAAGCTGCTCGGTGGCGTGCCCGGCGTTCCGCCGGCGCGGGTTGCGATCATCGGCGGCGGCGTGGTCGGCACCCATGCGGCGCGGATGGCGGCAGGCCTTGGCAGCGAAGTCACCATTCTCGACCGCTCGTTGCCGCGGCTGCGCGCGCTCGACGACCTCTTCCTCGGCCGCGTCCGCACCCGTTACGCCACGCTGGAAGCGATCGAGCAAGAAGTCTTCGCGGCTGATGTTGTGATCGGCGCGGTGCTGGTGCCGGGCGCCAGCGCGCCAAAGCTGGTGTCGCGCGCGCAGCTTGCAGGCATGAAACGCCGCGCGGTGCTGGTCGACGTCGCGATCGACCAGGGCGGCTGCTTCGAGACCTCGAAGCCGACCACGCATCAGGCGCCGACTTACCTCGTTGACGACATCGTGCATTATTGCGTCGCCAACATGCCGGGCGCGGTGCCGGTCACCTCGAGCCACGCGCTCAACCACGCCACGCTGCCGTTCGGCTTGGCGCTGGCCGCGAAGGGACTGCGTGCGCTGGTCGAGGATCCGCATCTGCGCGCCGGCCTCAACGTGCATCGCGGCCGCATCACCAACCGCGCCGTCGCCGAAAGCCAGCATCTGTCGGCCGTGATGCCGGAAGAAGCGCTGGCGTCGTAGGAAATTCGAAAGATCTAACTGCAGCGCGGGTCCCAACCTCCCCTTCAAAAGGGGAGGTCGCTTTGCTCGCCAGAGCAAAGCGGGTGGGGATCAACTCTCTCCACATAGAGCGTCGCCTGCGGCTGACCCCCATCCCGACCTTCCCCCTTTCAGGGGGAAGGAGAAGACAGATATTTAGTCCGAATGCTTCGCTTCATCCGGGCTACGGCTCCGTCATCCGCACGACGCGTTATGCGTCCCAAGAGGTCATTTCTCAACGAATTTTGGCCCGGCTTCATCTGTCAATTCCGTCAGCCGGCTCTGCATGACTTCAATGATGTGCGCGCGCTTTGCCGCGATACGTTCGATGGGGCCGCCGATGCCGATAGCCAGCGGAGCGCGTCGCTTTGGCAGGGGAACGAGCATGCCTATTGTGTTTGCGCCTGGCGTCGTGCGGCCGCCTGTCTCGGAAAAGCCGCGGCGGCGAATGCGCTCGACCTCTTCGAGAAAGGCGGATTCGCGAACGCGCGCCGACTGACTCGGCTCCTCGGCATTGTTGCGCCGGATAATGCCGCGAATTTTGGTGTTCGGCATTTGGCTCAGCAGCACATGTCCGAGGGCGGTCCGCACCATCGGTCGTATTTGACCGGCTTGTGCCGTGTACTGAAGCTGAGAGCCGCCGGGGACAACGTGCAGATATTGCATCCCGGCGGCGCCGGCCTGTTGTCCGAGCATGACGGTTTCGCCGCCCGTCGCGGTCCAGAGTTCCTCCATCAGATCGGTGAGCTTGGTATCACGGAACGGGGAACGACGGATCCAGTCACCCAGCAGATTGACCCGGTAGCTCGGGATGAAGAGCCGGGTGTTTCGCTCGTATTCCAGGTAGTTCAATTCAACGAGACATCGAAGCAACACTGACGTGCTCGATTGCGGCATCTCCAACGCGGACGATATTTCGGTCACGGAAGCAGCCCGCTTTGTTTTCCGAAAGAACTCCAGAACTGCAAACGTCCGCATGGCCGATTTGACGATGGCCGTCTTATTCGGATTCGGCATGGCTGGCTCCTCGGTGGGTCAAGTACCACACCTCCATCACATATGTGATGTTAGGGCAAAACTGCTTCACTTGACGACAACTTTGGCCCAGATTGGCGCCAATAAGATCAAGCCGCATGGAAACGCACAGAGCAGGGGAAGGCGGAATGCCCGGCCGAAGTTTGCTCGAGAAGATCTGGGACCAGCATGTCATTGCTCGCCTCAGCGAAGACACAGACCTCCTTCATATCGACCGCCATCTGCTGCACGATCTCGGCGGCTCGCGGGGCCTGCTCGATCTCAAGAGCCGGGGCCTCAATGTCCACAATCCCGAACTGACCTTTGCAACGCCGGATCACGCGCTGTCGACGGCGCCGGGCCGCGCCGGAACTAGCAAGATCGGACTGGAATTGCTGGCGGCGCTGCGGGTCGAGACCTCGGCGAGCGGCATCACGCTGTTCGACGTCGATCAGCCCGGCCAGGGCATCGTCCACGTCATCGGTCCGGAGCTCGGCCTGAGCCTGCCGGGCGCGACCATCGTCTGCGGCGACAGCCACACCTGCACCCATGGCGGCTTGGGGGCGCTCGCCTTCGGCATCGGGTCGAGCGAGCTCACCCATGTGCTGGCGACGCAGGCGCTGATCCAGCGCCGCCCGAAGACGATGCGCGCGCGCTTCGAGGGTAAGCTGCCGCTCGGCGTCACCGCCAAGGACATGATCCTGGCGCTGATCGGCCATATCGGCGCCGCCGGCGGCACCGGCTATGCGGTCGAATATGCCGGCAGTGCGATCCGCGCGCTGCCGATCGAGGGCCGGCTCACGATCTGCAACCTCTCGATCGAGCTCGGCGCCAAGATGGGAATGGTGGCACCGGACGAGAAGACGTTCGAATTCCTGCGCGGCCGTCCCTATGCGCCGCAAGGCGAGATGTGGGATCTCGCGGTGAAAGCGTGGCACGAACTGTCGAGCGATCCCGACGCGGTGTTCGACCGCGAGGTCGTGATCGATGTCGAGAAGATCATCCCGCAGGTGACCTGGGGCATCAGCCCCGAGCACGTCGTCGGCGTCGACGGCGTGATTCCCGACCCGAAGGCGGTCGACGATCCCTTGCGGCGCGCCGCGATCGAGACTGCGCTCGAGTATATGGGCCTGCAAGGCGGGGCGCCGATCGCGGGCACGCCGGTCGATTGGGTGTTCATCGGCTCCTGCACCAACAGCCGGCTCAGCGATCTGCGCGCCGCGGCCGAGGTCGCGCGCGGCCGCAAGGTCGCGGCCGGGGTCCGCGCCTGGGTGGTGCCGGGTTCCGAGAACGTCAAGCGCGAGGCGGTCGCCGAAGGGCTCGACAAGATCTTTATCGACGCCGGCTTCGAGTGGCGCGAGCCGGGCTGCTCGATGTGCCTGGCCGCTAATGGCGAGGTGGTGGCGCCCGGGCAGCGCTCGGTCTCGACCTCGAACCGCAATTTCGTCGGCCGGCAGGGGCCGCGCGCGCGGACGCATCTGGCGAGCCCCGCGAGCGCCGCGGCATCCGCGATTGCCGGCGCGATCGCCGATGTCAGGATGATGGGACGCTAGAGCATGCCAAAGCCGTTCGACAAGCTCACCGCAACCGCCGCGCCGATCATGCGCGGCAATATCGATACCGACGTCATCATCCGCATCGAGCGGCTGGTGGGCAATTCGATCCGCGGCACGCTCGGTAAATGGGCGTTCGGCTCGCTGCGCTATCTGCCCGACGGCTCGGAGAATCCGGAGTTCATCCTGAACCGCGAGCCGTACCGCGAGGCGGAGATTTTGGTGACCGGGCCGAATTTCGGCTGCGGCTCCTCGCGCGAGGGCGCGGTGTGGTCGCTGCAGGAGCGCGGCATCCGCGCCATCATCGGCTCCGGCTTCGGCGACATCTTCTTCGCCAACTGCTTCCAGAACGGAATCCTGCCCGTCATCGTCGACAAGGCGGTGGTCGATCAGCTTGCCGCCGACATCGAGGCGACGCAGGGCGCGGGCAAGGTCTCGATCGACCTCGAGGCCCAGACCGTCGTCTCGCCGTCGGGCGCGCGGCATTCGTTCGAGATCGATCCGCGGCGGCGCGAGGGGCTATTGAAGGGGCTCGACGAGGTGGCGCTGACGCTGCAGCGCGACGACGAGATCCGCGCCTTCCAGGCCTCCGACCGCGCGGCGCGGCCATGGATTCATTCGACAACGACACCCGCTTCAAGGACACCGGCATGAGCACGCAATCCAATATGGTCAAGGTCGCCGTCGTCGGCGGCGAGGGCATCGGCCCCGAGGTCACCGCGCAGTCGCGCCGCGTGCTCGACTGGTTCGCGGCGAAGCGCGGCGTTCCGATGACGCTGCGCGAGGCGCAATACGGCCTGATCCCGTATCTGGCGACCGGCAAGGTGCTGCCCGAGGACACCGCCGAGGCGATGGACGAGGCCGATGCGATCCTGTGGGGTGCGACCGGCGGGCCGGAGACCACCGAAGTGCCGGCCGCGGCACGCAAGGCCGGCAGTCTGCTCGGCCTGCGCAGCAAATACGATCTCTATGCCAATCTGCGGCCGATCGTGGCGAGCCCGGCCCTGTCGGCCTCCGCGCCACTCAAGGCCGAGGTGCTCGACGGCGTCGATTTCGTCATCATCCGCGAATTGACCAGCGGCATCTATTTCGGCGAGCCGCGCGGCATCGAGACGCTGCACGACGGCCAGCGCCGCGGCTTCAACACCGAGCAATACACCACGAACCAGATCCGCCGCGTGGCGCGCTCGGCCTTCGAGCTGGCGCGGACCCGGCGCAACAAGGTCTGCTCGGTCGACAAGGCCAATGTGCTGGAGACCAGTGTGGTCTGGCGCGAGGAGGTGATCAAGCTGCACAAGGAGGAGTTCTCCGATGTCGAGCTGACCCATCTCTATGTCGACAACGCCGCGATGCAGATCGTGCGCGAGCCGCGGCAGTTCGACGTGATGGTGACCGGCAACATCTTCGGCGACATCCTGTCGGACTGCGCGGCGATGGCTTCGGGCTCGCTCGGCATGCTGCCGTCGGCCTCGCTCGGCCCGGTCGATCGCTTCGGCCGGCGCAAGGCGCTCTATGAGCCGGTGCATGGCAGCGCGCCCGACATCGCGGGCAAGGGCATCGCCAATCCGCTCGGTTCGATCCTGAGTGTCGCGATGCTGCTGCGCCTGACGCTGAACCGGCCGGAGGACGCCGACCTGCTCGAGAAGGCGGTGCAGGCCGCGCTGGCCTCCGGCGCCCGCACGGCCGATATCGCCGAGGCCGGGGCGAAAAAGCTGTCGACTGTCCAGATGGGCGATGCGGTGCTCGGCGCACTCGACAGGATCTCGGCCAAGGAGCACGCGTGATGGCGCGCCTCACCATGCCCCACATTTCAAGGCGATCGGCGCTGACGGTCATCGCCGCCGGCGGCGCCGCGCTGGCGACCGGGCGTGCGTGGGCGCAGGCGGCCGCGGGCCGCGCGATCTATCCGGTCGCGGTGCCAGTCTATCAGACGCAGTTCGTCGCCGACCGTATAGGCTACTTCAAGGAGGCCGGGCTCGACTGCAAGCTGGTGCAGGGCGGCAGCGGCGTGAAGACCCGCGAGATCATAGCCTCGTCGCAGGGCGATATCGGCATCGGCGACGTCACCCATCCGATGCAGCTGACCAATCACGGCCGCGCCGCGCGCGTGCTGTTGCCGGTCGACACGCGATCGAACTCGGTGATGTTCATTATCCGCAAGGACCTGAAGGACCAGGGCATCAACTCGCTGGAGGCGTTCACGCAATGGAAGCGGCCCGATGGCCGCAAGCCGATCGTCTCGGTCTCCTCGCTCGGCGGCACCAACCATGTCTGGTCGTCCTACTATATGGAAACCATGGGGCTTGACGACAAGGTGACCTGGATCGGCACCGGCAATGTCGACACCATGCTGGGATCGCTGAAGTCGAAGCAGGTCGATATCCTCGTCAGCTCGCTGTCGCTGTTGAACGAGGCACAGCAGCAGGGCTGGGGCGAATTGCTGTTCGATGGCACCGACGAGGCGATCTGGAACAAGCATATCGGCGGCAAGGTGCCGGCCACGGCGCATTTCACGCTGCAAGCCACCATCGACAAGGACCCGGCCAAGATGCAGGCCTACGTCACCGCGCTGTGGCGGGCCTCGCAGTGGATCAAGACCCACAAGCCGACCGAGGTCTATGACGCCATCGAGCCCTACGTCGGCAGCACCTCGCGCGACGCCAATCTGCTCGAGATCACGGCGATCCAGAAGGTTGCGGACTATGAGGGCACGATCGATGCCGCGAGCTTCGCGCGCGGCGAGAAGGTCTGGTTCCGCGAGATGACCGGCATCAAGCCGCTCAAGATCGCCGACGTGGTCAATTCCAACCTGATCGAAGCGGCGCGAAAGGCCTATCCGGGTTGAGCGCGCTCGAGACAAGCGCAACCGTATCGCCACGCGCCTCGGCCGATCGGCGCGTCGAGGTCAAGGGTCTGAGCAAGTCGTTCCAGCTCGCCAAAACCACGATCGAGGCCGTGCGCGACGTGACCTTCGACGTCCGCCGCGGCGAGTTTGTCGCGCTGCTCGGGCCGTCGGGCTCCGGCAAGAGCACCGTGCTCAACATGATCGCCTCGCTGATCCGCCCGACCGCCGGCGAGATCCTGATCGACGGCAAGCGCGTCGTCGCCGGCAAGGCGACGCCCAACGTCGGCTACGTCTTCCAGCGCGACACGCTGTTTCCGTGGCGGACCGTCGGCGACAATATCGGCTACGGGCTGGAGCTATCAGGCGTGCCGGCTCACGAACGGAAGGAGCGCATCGCCGAATGCGTCGCGCAAGCCGGCCTGAAGGGATTCGAGAACGCCTATCCGTCGGCGCTGTCGGGCGGCATGCGGCAGCGCGCGGCGCTGATGCGGACGCTGATCGTCGAGCCGCAGATACTCCTGATGGACGAGCCGTTCGGCGCGCTCGACACCCACACCAAGATCGACATGCACGAGGTGCTGCTCCGGATCTGGGAGCGCGAGCAGCAGACCGTGCTGTTCGTGACCCACGATCTCGGCGAGGCGTTGACATTGGCCGACCGCATCATCCTGTTCTCGGCGCGGCCGGGCCGGATCAAGGACAGGTTCGAGGTCGATTTCGACCGCCCGCGCGATGCGGTGAAGGTGCGCGAAACCCCGCATTACGCCGAGCTGTTCCAGCATATCTGGCATTCGCTGGGCGAGGAATTCGTCAGGGGCCGCAGCGCATGAAGAGGTACGGCACGCTCGGTACGGTCGGCTGGCAGGTCCTGATCTGCGCAGTCGTGCTGTCGGTCTGGCAATGGGGCTACGACCTCCGCACCAAACTGCCCTGGCTGGTGCCCGACCTGCTCGATCCCTACTTCATCTCGAAGCCGTCGATGATCTTCGACAACTTCCTGATCCAGAGCTGCCTGACCTCGAAGCTCGGCGCCTTCAACAGCTGGTTCAACGGCGACTTCGGAAAGTGCCTGGCGCGCAACGAGAACAACCTCTGGGCCGCGACCGCCATCACCCTGAAGAATACCTTCTTCGGCTTTGTCACCGGCGTGGTCAGCGGCTTCGTCGCCGGACTGATCCTGGGACGATCCGATCGGCTGAGCGCGATCTTTCAGCCCTTCATCACCGCGGTGAATTCGATCCCGCGGATCGCGCTGGCGCCGATCATCGTGCTGGCATTCGGGATCGGCGACATGTCGAAGATCGTGACGTCGTGGATCGTCGTCGTGTTCCTGGTGTTCTTCAACACTTTCGAGGGCGCGCGCTCGATCGACGAAGGCTTCACCAACGCCGCGCGGCTGCTCGGCGCCAGCGAATGGCAGATCACCCGGACGGTGGTGATCCCCTCGACCATGGCCTGGGTGTTCGCTTCGCTGACGCCTGCGATCTCCTTCGCGCTGATCGGCGTGATCGTCGGCGAGTTCATCGGCGCCGAGCGCGGCATCGGTCGCCTCATCATCGAATCGGAGGCGCGCGGCGAGGCCTCGGGCATGATGGTTGCTGTCGTGGTGCTGATGCTGGTCGGTGTGGTGCTGTCGGCGATCATCTGGCGGCTGCAGGCCTATCTGTTGCGCTGGCAGCGGCAACGCAGCGCCGAATAGGCCGCGGGGCCGTGGCGACGTCGCATTTGCCGCCACGGCTGGCCCGGATCTAGGCTGCATTTTCCGATGGCGAGGTCTCGCCGTCGAGCCAGTCCTGTTCCTTTGCCAGCGCGCGCCAAGCCGCTTCCATTCGCTTGAAGCGATTGTAGGTCGGCCCGTCGTCGGCACGCTCGGCAAGTTGCGCGCAGTTCTCCGCATTGTCGCGGAAGTGCTGTGACTGTTTCATGGAACGTCCTCCTATTAGTTAAGGACGTGGGACATCAATTCAGGCTATTCAACGCGTGGAACATGGGTATTTCGCCACACAGATGAATGCCTGTTCAGCGAGTTCCCGGTGCGATATTTCGCAACTGAGCGTGAGCAATTGCAGCACGGTCGATACAGGAACGGTGCGTCGCACTCGACGTTCCTCCTTCACGTCGCAACTGGAGGAGGAGAGACGGCATGAGGACGTATCTGCTAACCGCGGCCATGGTGACCGCGATCGCATCGCCTGTGTTCGCCGATGATATCGGTGTCCGCGCAGGTCCCGTCGGCGCAGGCGTAACGGTTGGTCGGGCACCCGAATATCGCGATCGCGATCGTGATCGCACCACGGTGATCAGGGAGCGTGAGCCGCGCCATGACCGGACCACGGTCATCAAGAAGCGGGACGAATTCGGCAATCGCAGCAAGACCGTCATCCATAACGACGACGATTGACGCCAACTCAGGCGATCTTGTGTGAGCATGAACGTCCGTCGCTGACCTCGTCACGGCGGACGTTTGCTTGGTGCCCCAGGCATGGAGCGACGATGGCGGCCGAGACGGAGCTCAAATTCCACGTTCCCGCGCGCAAGCTCAAGGGACTGAAGAAACCGCTGGTCGCCGGCAGCAAGAGCGGTGCACCATCCGAGAGCGATCTCGTCTCGACCTATTTCGACACCGCGAAGCACAAGCTCAAGCGGCACGGACTGACGTTGCGCGTGCGGCGGGATGGCGGCAACTATGTTCAGACTATCAAGTCGGGAGCGGGTCCGCAGTTTGAACGGGGCGAATGGGAGACCGACCTTGCGGACGGACACTTCGACCTCGACAAGGCCGAGGGTACGCCGCTCGAAGACCTCGCGTCTGGCAGGCTGCGTCGCAAGCTGAAACCGGTATTCGAGACGTCGGTGCGGCGTATCACCGTGCCGCTGCGGACCAAACGCAGCGAGATCGAACTCGCGATCGATCGCGGCTACACCACGGCCGGGCACCGTTCGCGCCGAATCGACGAGGTCGAACTCGAACTCAAGAGCGGCCGCCCGCTCGACCTGTTCCGGGTCGCAAGGGCGCTGGAGCGGAAGGCGGCAGCGGAGCTCGATCTGCGCTCGAAAGCCGAACACGGCTATGAACTTGCCGATGGCGAGGAGCATGTCGTCGTCTCCGCCGGGAGCATCGTGCTCGACGCCGGACTTACCGCCGGCGCGGCGTTCCGGGGGATCGCGCGCGCCGCGCTTCGTCACCTCTCGTCGAATGCCGAGGCCGTCCGCGAGGGCGAGGCGGAAGGCATTCACCAAATGCGGGTCGGGTTGCGGCGGCTGCGCGCCGCGATCTCGCTGTTCTCGAAGGTCCTGACCGTGGGTCCGACGGAAGAGATCAAGACGCAGCTGAAGTGGCTCACCAACGCGCTCGCGCCGGCGCGCGAGCTTGACGTGTTCGTCAAGGAAGATATCGAGCCAGCGTCGCATGACGCGCTGCTGCGGCGCGGCGGCAAAGCGATCCGGCAGGAATTTTCCGGCCGCCGTGATCGCGCATTTGCCGGCGCGAGGCACGCGGTCAATTCGCAGCGCTATCGGTCCATGCTGATCGATACGTTGCAATGGATCGAGGCAAAGCAGACCGTTGCCGCGGAGGACGAAGGCGGTCCGATCGAGGAATTCGCCGCCGCGCTGCTGCATCGCCGCATCAGGAAGCTGCGCGAGGATGGCCGGCGTCTCGACGGGCTGTCGGCGCAGGAGCGGCACAAGCTGCGCATCAGGGCCAAGAAGCTCAGATACGCGATCGACTTCTTCGAAAGCCTGTTTCCGCGCAAGGGTGAGCGCAAGCAACTCGCGCGGCTGTCCAGGCACCTGAAGCGGGTCCAGGATGCGCTTGGCTCGCTCAACGATTTTGTCGCGCACCGCAAGCTGGCGGTCGATGCGACGCTGAAGTCCCCGCATCGGAAGGAGCGCGCCAGCGCCTTCGCCTCGGGCGTTGTGCTTGGCCGAGAGGAACAGGCGGTCAAGCCGCTGATCAAGGTCGCCGCCAGGGAAGTGCGAGGACTAAAAACGTTTTGACGACCGGACGTCTATGTCGCTGGCGGTGCCGCCGATTGTCTCTCCCGCTCGGCCGCAGCGATCTGGTTGCGACATTCCTCCGCGTAGGCACGCAGGCGCTCGACGGTCAACGAGTCGATGCCAGTGCGTGCCAGCCGCTCGGCGCGGTCGGCCTGATCTTTGAGATCATCGGTTGCCCGGGTCATGTGTGCCTCCACGCCCAGACAATTTGAATCGAATTGCGACGTTCCCCGGCCGATCGGGACGTGGCTAACGGGTGGTTAAGGAGCCGTGGATGCTCAGGTCACCGGCGCCGGGTTGAACAGCGTCAGATCGTTGTGGATGCCCCAGCGGTCCGACCACGGCTTGGTGCGCCCGCTGGCGACGTCGAGGATCAGGCGGAACAGGTCCCAGCCGGTTTCCTCGATGGTCTTCTCGCCGGTGGCGATGCAGCCGGCGTCGAAATCGATCAGGTCCTTCCAGCGCCGTGCCAGCTCGCTGCGGGTGGCGACCTTGATGACCGGCGCGGCGGCCAGGCCATACGGCGTGCCGCGGCCGGTGGTGAACACCTGCAAGGTCATGCCGGAGGCGAGCTGCAGCGTGCCGCAGACGAAGTCGCTCGCCGGCGTCGCCGCAAACAGCATGCCCTTCTGCCGCGCCTTCTCGCCCGGCGACAGTACGCCCGCGATCGGGCCGGAGCCCGACTTGACGATCGAGCCGAGCGACTTTTCGACGATGTTGGCAAGGCCGCCCTTCTTGTTGCCCGGCGTGGTGTTGGCGCTGCGGTCGGCGCCGCCGCGGGCCAGATAGGCGTCATACCATTCCATCTCGCGGATCAGCGCGTGGCCGACATCCTCGTTGACGGCACGGCGAGTCAGCAGCTGGATCGCGTCGCGCACCTCGGTGACTTCCGAGAACATCACAGTCGCGCCGGCGCGAACCAAAAGATCGGCGGCAAAGCCCACCGCGGGGTTCGCGGTCACGCCGGAGAACGCGTCGCTGCCGCCGCATTGCAGGCCGATCACAAGATCGGCGGCCGGGCAGATCTCGCGCTTGCGGGCGTTGAGCACCTTCAGCCGGGCCTCGGCCTGGGTCATGATGGCGTCGACGATGGCGCCGAAGCCGTCAAACGCTTCGTCCTGCATCCGCACGATGGCATCGCCGACGCCCTCCGGCACCAGCCGTTCCGGCGCGAGCTTCTCGCAGCCGAGGCCGACGACGAGGATCTCGCCGCCGAAGTTCGGATTGAGCGCGAGATTCTGCAGGGTGCGGATCGGCACCACGGCGTCGGGTGCGGTGATCGCGACGCCGCAGCCATAGGCGTGCGTCAACGGCACGACGTCGTCGACATTGGGATATTTCGGCAAGAGCTCGGCGCGGATGCGCTTCACGGCATATTCCATCGTGCCCTTGACGCATTGCACGGAGGAGGAGATGCCGAGGATGTTCTTGGTGCCGACCGAGCCGTCGGGATTGCGATAGCCCTCGAAGGTGAAGCCTTCGAGCGGCGGCAGCGCGGGCGGCACCGCGGTCGCGATCTCGAGCTGATCGAGCGGTGGCGCCTCGGGCATGCGGATACGGGCCTCGTCGACCCACTCACCGGCCAGGATCGGCGACAGCGCCGTGCCGATCACTTCGCCATAGCGGATGATCGGGGCGCCCTCGGCGATGTCTTCCAGCGCGGTCTTGTGGCCTTGCGGCACGAAAGCGCGCAGCGTCAGGCCCGAGGCGAAGCGGGAGCCGGCCGGCAGGCCGAAATCATTCACGACGATCGCGACATTGTCGCGCTCGTTGAGCTTGATGTAGCGGGGCTGCTCCTGGGCGCCGATCGACTGGTCCATGCCGTATTCCTCCTGGCTTCACTTCACCTCTCCCGCTTGCGGGGGAGGTCGGATCGCATCGAATGATGCGATCCGGGTGGGGGTCTCTCCACAGCATGACTCGCGGGGAGAGCCCCCACCCCAATTCTCCCCCGCAAGCGGGAGAGGGGGTGCAGCGTCTTACGCGGCTGCACTCTGTTTCAACTGCTTCAGCCCGGGAACGTGTAAGCCGTCTTCACCGTGGTGTAGAACTCGCGGGCATAGGCACCCTGTTCGCGTGCGCCGTAGCTCGAGCCTTTGCGGCCGCCGAACGGGACGTGATAGTCGACGCCGGCGGTCGGCAGGTTGACCATCACCATGCCGGCCTCGCTGTTGCGCTTGTAGTGCGAGGCGTATTTCAGGCTTGACGTGCAGATGCCCGAGGCAAGGCCGAATTCGGTGTCGTTGGAGATCGCCAGCGCCTCTTCATAATCCTTGGCGCGGATCACGCAGGCGACCGGGCCGAAGATCTCCTCGCGGGCGATCCGCATCTGGTTGTTCGCCTCGGTGAACAGCGCCGGCTGCAGATAGAAGCCGGGCGTCTCGCGGTTCAACAATTCGCCGCCCCAGTGCAGGCGGGCGCCTTCGTCCTGACCGATCTTGATGTAGCGCAGATCCTGGTCGAGCTGGCTCTGGTCGACGACCGGGCCGACATGTACGCCGCTCTTCAGCGCGTCGTCCACCGAAAGTCCCTTCATGCGCTCGGTCATCGCGGCGACGAAGCGGTCGTGAATCCCCGCGGTGACGATCAGGCGCGAGGATGCGGTGCAGCGCTGGCCGGTCGAGAAATAGGCCCCGTTGACCGCGACCTCGACCGCGACCTTCACGTCGGCGTCGTCGAGCACGACCAGCGGGTTCTTGCCGCCCATCTCGAGCTGGAACTTCTTCATGGGGTTGGAGAGCACGCAGGCCTGCGCGATCTTGCGGCCGGTCTGCACCGAGCCGGTGAAGGAGATCGCGGCGACATCGGGATGATCGAGCAGAGTCTGGCCGACCACCGAGCCCGAGCCGACCACGAGATTGAAGACCCCCGCCGGAATGCCGGAACGCGCAATGATCTCGGACAGCGCATGGGCGGAGCCCGGCACCAGCTCGGCCGGCTTGAACACCACGGCGTTGCCGTAACACAGCGCCGGCGCGATCTTCCACGCCGGGATCGCGATCGGGAAATTCCACGGCGTGATCATGCCGACAACGCCGACCGGCTCGCGGGTGGTCTCGACGTCGAGGCCGGGGCGCACCGATGCGCCCTTCTCGCCCATTAGCCGCAGCGCTTCGCCGGCAAAGAACGCAAAGATCTGCCCGGCGCGCGCCACCTCGCCGATGCCTTCCGGCAGCGTCTTGCCCTCCTCGCGGGCGAGCAGGCGGCCGAGCTCTTCCTTGCGGGCGAGGATTTCGACCGAGATCCTGGTCAGCGCATCGAAGCGCTCCTGCGGCGTCGAGCGCGCCCAGGTCGGGAATGCGGCCTTCGCGGCGGCGATCGCATTTTCGGTCTGCGCCTTGTCGGCCTTGGCGTATTCGCCGACGACATCGGTCGTGTTGGAGGGGTTGATGTCCCGCGTGATGCCTGTTCCGTCGACCCATTCGCCGGCGATGAAGTTCTTCTGGTGAGCGGTCATGTTTCCAACCTTTCTTGTTAGCGCACGAGGCAGGGACGCTTGTCGTCGAAGGTCCACCCCTGGATCAGGAACTGCATGGCCAGCGCGTCGTCGCGGGCGCCGAGACCATGCTGCTTGTATAGCGCGTTCGCGGCCTCGATGGCACCGCGATCGAGCTCGATGCCGAGGCCCGGCCGATCCGGGATAGCGATCTTGCCGCCCTTGATCTGCAGCGGCTGGCGCGTCAACGCCTGGCCGTCCTGCCAGATCCAGTGGGTGTCGATCGCGGTCACCTTGCCGGGCGCGGCGGCTCCGACATGGGTGAACATCGCCAGCGAAATATCGAAATGGTTGTTGGAGTGCGAGCCCCAGGTCAGGCCGTTGTCGCGGCAGGTCTGCGCCACCCGCACCGAGCCCTGCATGGTCCAGAAATGCGGATCGGCGAGCGGAATGTCGACTGCGCCAAGCCGCAATGCGTGCGAGAGCTGGCGCCAGTCGGTCGCGATCATGTTGGTCGCGGTCGGCAGCCCGGTGGCGCGGCGGAACTCGGCCATGATCTCACGACCGGAGAAGCCGGCCTCGGCGCCGCAGGGATCCTCGGCATAGGCGAGCACGCCATGCATGTTGCTGCACAGCCGGATCGCCTCGTCGAGCGACCAGGCGCCGTTCGGGTCGAGCGTGACGCGCGCCTTCGGGAAGCGTTTTGCAATTGCGGTGACGGCCTCGATCTCCTCTTCGCCCCTGAGCACGCCACCCTTGAGCTTGAAATCGGCAAAGCCGTAATGCGCCTGCGTCGCTTCGGCGAGGCGCACGATGGCATCCGGCGTCATTGCAACCTGATGGCGCAGATCGAACCAGTCGGGCTTGCCGGTCTCGCCCTTGACGTAAGGCAGGTTGGTCTTCCTGCGGTCGCCGACGAAGAAGAGATAGCCGAGCGTCTCGACGCTGGCGCGCTGCTGGCCTTCGCCAAGCAGCGCCGCGACCGGGAGATTGAGATGCTGGCCGAGCAGGTCGAGCAGCGCGGATTCCACTGCGGTGACCGCATGGATGGTGACGCGGAGGTCGAAGGTCTGCTTGCCACGGCCGCCGGCGTCGCGATCGGCGAAGGCCTGGCGCATCGAGGCTAGGATGTTGTTGCAGGCGCCGATGGTCTGGCCGACGACGAGGTCGCTTGCGTCCTCGAGCGTCTTCTTGATCTTCTCGCCGCCCGGCACCTCGCCGACGCCGGTGTGGCCGGAGTTG
This sequence comes from Bradyrhizobium sp. KZN70725, assembly GCF_055264925.1. Classification (NCBI taxonomy): domain Bacteria; kingdom Pseudomonadati; phylum Pseudomonadota; class Alphaproteobacteria; order Hyphomicrobiales; family Nitrobacteraceae; genus Bradyrhizobium; species Bradyrhizobium sp. KZN70725. The sequence continues at coordinate 87,859 of NZ_JBUYWT010000024.1, read as the reverse complement.
TCGGTGAGGATAACGAGGTTGCGGGTGAAGAACGGCGCATGCGCGCCGCTCAGATTGAGGAGCATGCCGTCGCGGCCGGCGACCGGGATCACCTCCATCGCCGTGACAACAGGTGCGCCGGCAAAGCCGGTGCGGATCGTGTCCTGGATCATCTGCCCCTCCCTTCGTCCTTTGCAGTTTTCCTGGCTGTTCGGCTTATTCTGCCGCCTGCTGCGCGGCGGCCTGCGGCAGCTTGGCGACCAGCGCCGCGAGCTCGCCGATCTCCTGCTCGTTAAGATCGGTCAGCGGCGGCCGCACCGGGCCGGAGTAGCGGCCGATCACCTTCATGCCGGCCTTGATAATCGACACCGCATAACCCTTCCTGCGGTTGCGTATCGCGATCAGCGGCAGGATGAAATCCTTCAGGCCTGCATGGATGGTCTGATGATCGCGCCGGCGCACCGCGGCGTAGAAACCGGTGCCGAATTCGGGCACGAAATTGAACACCGCCGACGAATAGGTGGTCACGCCCATGTCGAGATAGGGCAGGGCAAAGGTCTCCGCGGTCGGCAGGCCGCCGATATAAGTCAGGCGGTCGCCGAGCCGGGTGTAGACACGGGTCATCAGCTCGATATCGCCGATGCCGTCCTTGTAGCCGACGAGGTTCGGGCAGCGCTCGCAGAGGCGCGCCAGCGTATCAGGCTGCAGGATCGCATTGTCGCGGTTGTAGACGATGACGCCGATCTTAACCGATGCGCACACCGCCTCGACATGGGCAGCGAGGCCGTCCTGCTCGGCATGCGTGAGATAGGGCGGCAGCAGCAGCAGGCCGTCGGCGCCGGCCTTCTCGGCGCCAACCGCGATCTCGCGCGCGATCGCGGTGCCGTAGCCGGTGCCGGCCAGCACGGGAACGCGGCCCTTGGTCTCGTCGACCGCGATCTTCACGACGTGGGGAACTTCACTCGGCGTCAGCGAGAAGAACTCGCCGGTGCCGCCGGCGGCGAACAGGCCGGCGACGTCATAGCCGCACAGCCAGTCCATGTTGGCGCGATAGGTCGCCTCGTCAAACGAATAGTCCGCGTTGAACGGGGTCACGGGAAAGGACAGGAGGCCGCCACCGATTCTAGCGGCCATCTCCTGAGGGGTCATCTTGCTCATGGCGCCACTCCTGATGATGTTGGGATAAGGGATGCGCGAGCAGCGCGCGTCCATGGCGGAATTTCTAGGGAATGGTTCGATGCGCGTCCAAGCCAAACGCGGTATCGAGCGATGCTAACTCTGCATCAATCGCCGCGCAGATGCGGCGCCGCGATTTCGGTTGCGATCTCAATCAGCGACGGCAGCAACTGGTTCTCGTGATCGCGCCGCCACACCATGAACAGCTCGACCGGCACGGGCGATCGCAGCTTCAGCGGCTTCAGCTTGACGTCCGCGATCTTCAGGCTGGCGGCCGCTTCCGGCACGATCGCGACGCCGAGCCCGGCGCGCACCATGGCGAGGATCGAATGGATCTGGCTGAGATGCTGCACATAGCGCGGCAGCACGTCGGCGCGCGTGAACATCGACACCAGGAGATCGTGGAAGTAGCGCGCCTCATAGGGCGAATACATCACGAAGGGCTGGTCGTCGAAATCCTTGATGCTGACGGTCTCGGCCGCGGCCAGCGGATGCTTCTTCGGGATCGCGGCGAGCAGCGGCTCGGCCACGACGCGGCGGCTGGCGAATTCCGGCCGCGCGATCGGCGGGCGCAGCAGGCCGGCGTCGATCTGCCCGGTGGTGAGCGCCTCGAACTGGTCGCCGGAGACCATCTCCTTCAGCGAAAAATCGACCTCGGGCAGGCGCGAGCGGCAGGCCGCGATCAGGTCGGGCAGGAAGCCGTAGGCGGCCGCCGCGGTGAAGCCGATCTTGAGCGAGCCGGTCTTGCCGAGCGCGATGCGCCGGGCAACCTGCGAGGCCGATTCCGCGAGCTTGAGGATGCGCCGCGCCTCGGGCAGGAAACTGCGTCCGGCCGGCGTCAGCCGCACCGAGCGGCTGGTGCGTTCCAACAGCGGCGCGTCGATGATGTGTTCGAGCACCTGGATCTGCCGGCTCAGCGGCGGCTGCGTCATGTTGAGCCGCGCCGCGGCGCGGCCGAAGTGCAATTCTTCGGCCACCGTGACAAAGCAGCGGAGCTGGCTCAGGTCGAACATCGATGCAAGCCCGGAATTGATCGCGCGGGGATTTGTACGTTCTAGCATCGATGCCTCCCACTGGCCAAGAAGACAAACAAGAAGACAAAAAGCAGACAAAGACGGCGGCCGAAGCCGCCGTTTGGTTTTCTGCTCCCTCTCCCCGTTCTTACGGGGAGAAGGTTGGGGTGAGGGGCTCTCTCTGCGCAACGGCCGCCTCGATGTGCACGCGCGATCCGAACGAGTCGGAAGGACTGTCTCTGCGGAGACGTGTTGCTTCGCCCCTCACCCGAAATTCGCTGTGCGAATTTCGACCTCTCCCCGCGGAAGGCGGGGAGAGGTGAAGCGCGCTCACGCCGCCTTGAGCTGCACCCGCTTGATCTCGCCGACGATGAACAGATAGGCGATCGCCGCGACCAGCGCGTTGGCACCGACGAACACCAGCGCGCCGTTGAACGAGCCGGTGGCGGCCAGAATGTAGCCGATGACGATCGGCGTCGTGATCGAGGACAGGTTACCGAAGGTGTTGAACAAGCCGCCGGAGACGCCGCCGGCTTCCTTCGGCGAGGTGTCGGAGACGACCGCCCAGCCGAGCGCGCCGACGCCCTTGCCGAAGAAGGCGAGCGCCATGAAGCCGACCACCAGTGCCTGGCCGTCGACATAGTTGCAGGCGATGATCGACATCGACAGCAGCATGCCGCCGACGATCGGGATCTTGCGCGCTATGGTCAGCGAGCCGGTGCGGCGCAGGATATAGTCCGAGATCACGCCGCCGAGCACGCCGCCGATGAAGCCGCACAGCGCCGGCAAGGTCGCGACGAAGCCGGCCTGCAGGATCGAGAGCCCGCGCTCCTTCACCAGATAGACCGGGAACCAGGTCAGGAAGAAATAGGTCAGGGTGTTGATGCAGTATTGGCCGATATAGACGCCGAGCATCATGCGGTTGGCGAGCAATTGGCGGATGTGGTCCCAGCTGGGGCCGCTGTCCTGGGTCTTGCCGGCCTTCGCCGCGTCCATGTCGACCAGCGCGCCGCCCTGCTTGATGTAGTCGAACTCGGCCTCGTTGATCGCGGGGTGCTCCTTCGGCTCGTAGATGGTCTTGATCCAGGCAATGCCCGTGACGATGCCGAGCGCACCCATCACGTAGAACACATGGCGCCAGCCATACTCATGGGCGATCCAGCCCATCAGCGGCGCGAAGATCACGGTGGCGAAATACTGCCCCGAATTGAAGAAGGCCGAGGCGGTACCGCGTTCATTGCCGGGGAACCAGGAGGCGACGATGCGGGCATTGGCCGGGAATGACGGCGCCTCGGCGATGCCGACCAGGAAGCGCAGGGCGAACAGCAGGACCACGGCCGCGCCCGCGGACAGGAATCCGACCAGGCCCTGCATTGCGGTGAAGATCGACCAGACGATGATGCTGAGCGCATAGACCCATTTGGAGCCGAAGCGGTCGAGCAGCCAGCCGCACGGCACCTGGGCGACCACATAGGACCAGCCGAACGCCGAGAACACGTAGCCCATCGCGACGGGATCGAGATGCAGTTCCTTGGAAAGGGCGGGGCCGGCGATCGAGAGCGTGGCGCGATCGGCATAGTTCACGGTGGTGACGAGAAACAACATCGTCACGATCAAGAGCCGGACGCGGGATCGCCGCGTGTCTGCGGCGGACACAATTGCGCTCATTAGCGCCTCCTCGAAATTTTCCTCGGGGTCTGTCCTAGAGAGATGACGACAATGGGTCCAAGCCGAAACGGGTATTGATCCATACCGATTTTGAATGGATCGGCCCGGTGTCATTCCACCTTCGCCGCTATTGCCAGGTTTTCGCATTTAGTGTACCAATAGTACAGTTATTAAGGGCGCAGCGTTGCGCCCGGCTGCTCGAGGTCGAATGCTGATGACCACGCCGCGCGACTATGAGGTGTTCGAGGCAGGCGATGTGACGCTGCAGGGCGGCGCCGTGTTTCCGCAACTGAGGCTCGCCTACAAGACCTATGGCACGCTGAATGCGGCGCGGGACAACGTCATCCTCTATCCGACGTCGTTCGCCGCACAGCACTCCGACATCGAATGGCTGGTGCAGCCGGGCGGCGCGCTCGATCCCGAGCGCTACTTCATCGTCATCGCGAATCTGTTCGGCAATGGCCTGTCTTCCTCGCCGTCGAATTCGGTCGAGGTGCTCGGCGGCGCGCCGTTTCCTGCCTTCACCTATCATGACGCGGTCGCGATCCAGCGGCGGCTGCTGGTCGAGCGGTTCGGCGTGACCAGGCTCGCGCTGGTCTATGGCTGGTCGATGGGCGGCATGCAGGCCTATCACTGGGCCGCGCGGTATCCCGACATGGTCGAGCGCGCGGCCGTGGTCTGCGGCAGCGCGCGGTGCTCGCCGTATAATCATGTGTTCCTCGAAGGTGTGAAGGCCGCGCTGACCGCCGACCCGGCCTACCGGGACGGCCGCTTCGTCAGCAAGCCCGCGGCGGGCCTTCGTGCGATGGGGCGCGTCTACGCCGGCTGGGCGATGTCGCATGAGTTCTATCGCGAGGAAGTCTGGCGCGCGGCCGGCTTCAACTCGCTGGAAGACTACCTCGCGGGATCCTGGGACGGTGCCTTCGCGCGGCGCGATGCGAATGATCTGATGGCGCAGATCGCGATCTGGCAGACCGGCGATATCAGCCGTTGCGATCAATTCGGCGGCGACTTCGACCGGGCGCTGGCCGCGATCAAGGCGCATGTCCTGCTGATGCCGGGGCGTACCGATCGCTATTTCGACCCGCGCGACAACGAGGCTGAACTCGGCCGCCTGGTCAACGCGCGCTCGGCCGCGCTGCATGCGATTCCGTCGATCCACGGGCACCGGGCCGGCAATCCCGCCAACAACGCCGAAGACCGCGCCTTCATCAACGCCGAAATCTCGGCGCTGCTGCAACGCTGACAGGTGAGACGACCATGAGCACCGCAGAGACCAGTGACGCCGGACCCCGCCTGAAGCCGCTCAGCCCGCTGACCTTGCGCGATTTGTCGACCAAGTCGAACCTTGCCGGCGCGGTGCGCGCGGCAAGCCATTACGGGATGATCGTCATCGTCGGCGCGCTGATCTCCCTGGTCTCATCGCGCTACGGTCTGCCATGGGCGCTGCCGCTGATTGCCGTGCAGGGCTACTTCGTCGCATTCCTGTTCATGGTGGTGCATGAGACCGCGCACAAGACGGCGTTCCGCAGTCCAGCGCTCAATCTTGTCGTAGGCAATCTGTCCGCCTTCATGATCGGACTGCCCTACCAGTATTACTGCCTGTTCCACTGGGACCATCATCGCTACACGCAGGATCCGGAGAAAGACCCGGAGCTGATCGTCGGCCCCAAGCCCGCGTCGGACACCCAGCTGGCGATCGCCTATTCGGGACTGCTGCAGGTGTTGGTTCGCATCCGCCTGATGTTTTGGCATGCACTCACCGGAAAGGTGGTCGTGCCGTGGATTCCGGAGCACAAGCGCGCCTCGATCGTGCTGGAGTCGCGGCTCTATCTCGCGGGCTATCTGCTGTTGCTCGCGGCCTCGTTCGCGCTGCACAGTGCGATCCTGCTGTGGGTGTGGATCGTGCCGCTCCTGGCCGGTCAGCTCATCCTGCGCCCCTATCTCTATGCCGAGCACACCGGCTGCGAGCGGACGCGGAGCGCGTTCGAGAACACGCGCACAACGATGACCAGCAGGATCATGAAATGGTTCGCCTGGAACATGCCTTACCATGTCGAGCACCACGCCTATCCCACGGTGCCGTTCCATGCGCTGCCGAAGCTGAACGCTATCGTCGATGGCCACATCGTGTATCGCGGCAGCAGTTACCGGGCCGTCACGCGCGAGACCTGGGTCTGGTTCCGCCGTCAGCGCCAACGCTCTGCTTGATAGTCAAGCGTCCGTGCGCGGCCGCAGCACCAGATTGACGAGATTGCGGGCGTAGGCCGGCGTCAGCGGCTTGATGCCGAAGACGTAGCGGTAGAACAGGCTGCCATAGATGGCGTCATAGATATCGCCGGGGACGCCCGGCGCGCCGATGCTGCCGTCCTTCTGGCCGGCGGCGATGATCTCCAGCATCTTGCTGCGGCGCAGGCCGAGGTAACGCTCGTAGAACAGTTCTGCCGTGCTGGTCTTCGAGATGCATTCCGAGATCACGGCAAGCTGCACGCGGCCGAACTCGCCCTGCAACGCCTCGACATAGGTTGCAACGTGGCGGCGGATGCGGGCCACCGGACTGCCGGTTTCGGGCAGCGGCACGGCCCGCGAGGCCTGGTCGAGGAAGGCATCGATCAGCAAGGCTTCGCGCGACGGCCACCATTTGTAGATCGTCATCTTCGAGACGTTGGAATGCCTGGCGATCGCGTCGATGGTGGTCGCGGCGAGGCCGGTCGTCGCCATCAGTTGATAGGCGCCTTCCAGGATCGCGGCCGTGGTCGCGGCGGAACGCGGCCGCCCGCGCCGCCCCGTTGCCGCTTCCTCTGTCTGCGTCTTGCCGCTGGCCATGGCCGGACTTCGCGTCCTGCGTCTTTCAATCATTGCGCTGCATGCGGGCATAGCATGAAATCGCGCTCGGTTTCAGATCGTCGCCGTCGCTGATAGTGTACAACGCGCAGGCCAGAGCTTGCGTGCGGCACATTGCCCTCGCTCTGTCCAGCTCAGCCGCCGATCCAACAGGAGTGTCCCCGTGAAGGCCGTCTACAGTGATCTGCACCGCAGCCATGATCCGCAATTCTTCCTTGTCCGCGGTGTGGTCCAGCGTACCACCGAACAGCCCGAACGCGCCGACCGCCTGCTGGCGGGCCTGAAGGCCGGCAAGCACACGCTGATCGAGCCGACCAAGTTCGGGCAGGGGCCACGGGCGCGCGTGCACAGTCCGGAATATCTGAGCTTTCTCGCGGACGCCTGGGACGAATGGTCGGCGCTCGGCAATGCCGGACCGGAGATGATCGCGAACATCCACCCGGTGCGCAATGCCGGCACGTACCCTGCTCATATCGTCGGCAAGCTCGGCTGGCACACGATGGACACCGCAGCCCCGATCGGTCCCGGCACCTGGGCCGGCGCCTGCGCCGCGAGCGACGTGGCGGTCACCGCCGCGCAGATGGTGCTCGACGGCGAGGACGCCGTCTACGCGCTTTGCCGCCCGCCCGGTCACCACGCCTATCGCGACCTCGCCGGCGGCTTCTGCTTCCTCAACAACAGCGCGATCGCGGCCGAGCATCTGCGCCAGAAGCATGAGCGCGTCGCGATCCTCGACGTCGACGTGCATCACGGCAACGGCACGCAGGGCATCTTCTACGAGCGGCCGGATGTCTTCACCGTCTCGATCCACGCCGATCCGTCGTTCTTCTACCCCTTCGTCTGGGGCTATGCGCATGAGCGCGGCGCCGCAGGTGGCCTCGGCACCAATCTCAACATTCCCCTCGCCAAGGGCACCGGTGACGACGACTACATGAAGGCGCTCGCGGTGGCGGAGAAGGCGATCCGCTCCTTCGCCCCGACCGCGCTCGTGGTCGCGCTCGGTCTCGACGCCTCCGAGAAGGACCCGCTCGCCGGTCTCGCCGTCACCACCGACGGCTTCCATCGTATCGGCGAGGGACTGGCCCGATTCGGACTGCCGACGGTGCTGGTGCAGGAGGGCGGCTATCTCTCCGACATCCTCGGCGCCAATCTGACGGCAGTGCTCGGCGGGTTTGAGGCCGCGCGCTAGCGCGGTTTCTGGCGAGGTAGCGACCGGTCCGCGCGAACAAAGCGCGTCAAGGCCGGAATCCGGAGCATCGGCCTTGATTGGTCAAAGCCGATGCCCCGGCCGCGAGCCGCGCACCAGAGCGTCGCGGACTTGCGTGTCCGCAACCAAAATCACATCATGCCGTTGGTATTCGGCGCTGGTTTATGATTCTGCCTGGCGGCTTCAGCCGGCCGGGTGGACCGCAACGCGAGGACGGCCATGAGTGACCTGCTTCGCATCGCCATCGTCGGCTTTGGCGAGATCGCGTGCCGGCAGCACGTGCCTGCGATCGCGAAGACGTCAGGCGTGGCTCTCGTTGCGGTGGTTGATCCCGTCAAGACCCCGCCCGGTCTGCCGCATTTCCGCGATTTGCAGGAGTTGTTGCGCGACGGGCCGGAGATCGACGCGGTCGCGCTGTGTACGCCACCGCAGATGCGCCACGCGCAGGCCGCCGCCGCGCTCGCGTCGGGTAAGCACGTGCTGCTGGAGAAGCCGCCGGGCACGACGTTAAGCGAACTCACGCCGCTGATCGCGGCCGCGCAGGAGGCGGGTCGGACATTATTCGCCACATGGCATTCACGCTATGCGGCCGCGGTCGGCCCTGCGCGGCAATTGCTCGCGAGACGCACCATCAACAAGGTGACCATCATCTGGAAGGAAGACGTGCGCGTCTGGCACCCAGGCCAGGCCTGGATCTTCGAGGCGGGTGGCTTCGGCGTGTTCGATCCCGGCATCAACGCGCTGTCGATCCTGACCGAGATCCTGCCGCGTGCGGTCTTTATCAGGAGCGCGGCGTTGGACTTTCCGTCCAATCGGGAGGCGCCGATTGCGGCAGAGATCGAACTCTCCGACGCGGGCGGCTTGCCAATTCACGCCGAATTCGATTTCCGCCAGACCGGATCGCCGAGCTGGGACATCCTGTGCGAAACCGAGGCCGGGCCCGTGACGCTGTCGAAAGGTGGAAGGCAACTGCGCGATGGCGGCAGGCTGGTGGTCGATGCGCCGGATGAGGAATATCCCGCGCTGTACCGCCGCTTCGTCGCGCTGACCTCGGAAGGAAAATCCGATGTCGACCTCGCGCCCTTGCGGCTTGTCGCCGATAGCTTCATGCTCGGGCGACGGCGCCTCGTCGAGGCGTGCGAGGACTGACAATGACATCAGCCAGCATTGGTCGCGCTCCCTTCGGCAAATTGCACGACGGCACCGTGGTCGAGCGCGTGATCTTGCGCGGCGAACATGGTTTTGAGGCCGCCATCCTTCCGTTCGGCGCCACGCTGCAGGCGCTGCTTGCGCCGGATCGTGACGGGCATTGCGACGACATCGTGCTTGGCCACGACGAACTCGACGGCTATCTCGCACAGCGCAAATTCTTCGGCGCGACGATCGGGCGCTATGCCAACCGGATCGCCGGCGCGCGTTTCGTGCTCGATGGCGAGACCGTGCAGCTCGACGCCAACAACGGTCCCAACGCGCTGCACGGCGGCCTGCAGGGCTTTGATCGCAAGCTGTGGCGGATCGTCGAACTATCGGATGATCCGGGACCGACACTGGTGCTGGAGCGCGAGAGCCCGCATGGCGAGGAGGGCTATCCGGGCAATCTCGCGGCGCGCGTGACCTATCGCGTGCGCAGTCCGATGGAGCTCTCGGTCACCTACGAGGCGACGACGGACCGGCCGACCTGCCTCAATCTCACCAATCATAGTTTCTTCAATCTCGAGGGCGCGCGCTCGGGCATGCAGATCCTCGATCACCGGCTGACGATCGTCTCCGACCATTTCCTCGCGGTGGATGCCACGGCGATCCCGCTCCACGAACCGCCGCGGCCGGTCGACGGCACGCCGTTCGACTTCCGCAAGTCTACAGCCATCGGCGCGCGGATCAGGATGAATGACGAGCAGCTGCGGCTCGGGCGCGGCTATGACCACAATTTCTGTCTGGCCAAGGGGGCGGGCCTTTGCCTTGCTGCGCGCCTCGAGGCGCCGCACAGCGGCCGCGTGATGGAGCTGTTCACCGATCAGCCGGGACTGCAGTTCTATTCCGGCAATTTCCTCGACGGCTCGACCGCCGGCAAGGGCGATCGTCTGTACCGGCAATCCGACGCGCTCTGTCTCGAGCCGCATGCCTGGCCGGATACGCCGAACCGGCCCGACTTCCCGTCGGCGCGGCTCGATCCAGGACAGCTCTATCGGCGCAGCATCGTCTACCGCTTCTCAACCGCGTGAGTGACGCCATGACCGACCGTGCCGCCGAGCCGCTGATGGAAGAGGTGCCGACATCGGTGCTGTCGGCGGAGCGTTGCCATCTCGGCGAAGGCCCGACCTATGATGCGGCGACCGACACCGCCTGGTGGTTCGATATCCGCGAGCGCCGCCTGTTCGAGCATCGATTTGCAGGTGGCCGCACCGTCATCCACGAATTGCCGAAAATGGCGAGTGCATTGGCGCGGATCGACGGCGACCGGCAGCTGATCCTTGCCGAAGATGGACTTTATGTACGGCACGTTGCAGACGGCCGCCTGGAGCTGTTCGCTGCGCTGGAGGCAGACAATCCGCTGACGCGCTCCAACGACGCGCGTGTGCATCCGTCGGGCACGTTCTGGCTCGGCACCATGGGGCGCCATGCCGAGCAGGATGCCGGCGCGATCTATGCGCTCCATCGGGGCCGCATCGTGCGACTCTATCGCGGGATCACCATCCCGAATGCGATCTGCTTTTCGCCCGCGGGCGACATCGGCTATTTCGCCGATACCGCAACCAACGTGCTGCATCGCGTGCCGCTCGATCCATCAACAGGACTGCCGACCGGTGAACCCATCGAATTGATCAGGCATCAAGGCAGCGGCGGCCTCGACGGCGCGATCGTCGATGCCGACGGCCTGATCTGGAACGCGCGCTGGGGCGGCGGCTCCGTCGACGTTTACGATCCCGCCGGCCGGCATCTGCGTTCGCTGCGCGTACCGGCGAGGCAATCGAGCTGCCCGGCATTCGTCGGCCGCGACTTCTCGCGCGTGCTGGTCACCTCGGCCTGGCAGGACATGGATGAGGCGCAGCGTGCGGCCGATCCCGAGCATGGCAGGACGTTCCTGCTCGAGGCCGCCGCGCGCGGTCGGGCCGAGCCTGACGTCAAACTATCCTGACGGAGGGGTGCCGCGCGGCGTTGTTGACGCGACCGGATTATTTGGACGATAGTACAAATATGGTCCGCAAACCTGCCAGGTCTGACGTGAAGGCGGCCAGCGCCCGCAAGCCGAACACGCGCGAGGCGATCCTCGCCGTGGCCGAGGAATTGTTCTCGACCTACGGCTTCAACGCCGTCTCGGTACGCGACATCGCGCACGCCGCCGGCGCCAATCCGGGCAGCGTGACCTATCATTTCAGGACCAAGGACGGCCTGCTGCTGGAAATCTATCGGCGTCATTGCGGCCCGATGAACCGCAGGCGTTCCGAGCTGTTGGCGGCGGCGCGTCGGGTGCGCGATCTGCAGGACCGCTTGGAGGCGATCGTGCGCGCCTATGTGTTGCCGGCCTTTACGTCCGGCAGCGATCTTGCCGGCGGCGGAACGCGGTTCACACGATTGCGCGCGATCATGTCGGCCGAGGGCAATGAGGTCGTGCGCAAGATCATCGCGCAGACCTTCGACGACACCAGTCATGCCTTCATCGACGCGATTCATGAAAGCCTGCCGCATATTCCGTGTACCGATCTGGTCTGGCGCAGCCACTTCCTGCTCGGCGCGCTCTACTACACGCTGGTGACGCCGGAGCGCGTCTCGCGCCTGTCGCGCGGCAGCGCCGACGGCTCCGATGCCGGCCACGCCATCGAGGAACTGGTGCGCGCCACCGTTGCCGCGTTGCAGGCCGCGCCGCTCGACGAAGGGGCGCCCCGCAAGATCCCGGGCTCAAATCCGGGGCGAGTGGTGACCTGAACGTCCGGAGCTTGTCGCGATGGAGAAACTTCGGCTGCGCGCCGTGCTCGGCAATCATCCGCACATCCGGGCGGTGAAGAACGGTGAGCTTCGCTCCGAGCTGTTCGATCTCGACTTCAAAGAATTCACGCCGACCAACGCCGCGTTCAAGCCGATGGTGCGCGAGCAGGCCTTCGACGTCTGCGAGATGGCGATCGTGACCTATCTGATGGCAAGGGCGCACGGCAAGCCGCTGGTGCTGCTGCCGGCGGCGATGGTCGGCCGCTTCCAGCACGGCCATGCGCTCTATCGCGCCGACCTCGGTACGCTTGAGCCGGCCGATCTCGAAAGCAAGCGGGTCGGCATCCGCTCGTTCACGACCACGACCGGGGCATGGATGCGCGGCATCCTTGCCAATGACCATGGCGTGAACCTCGACAGGATCAACTGGGTCACGTTCGAGGATCCGCATGTCGCGGAATATGTCGACAGCACCGAGCGTGCGCCGAAGGGCAAGACAATCGTCCAGATGCTGAGGGACGGCGAGCTCGACGCCGTGCTGGGCGAGACCTCCAGCGATCCGGAGCTCAAGCCGCTGTTCGCCGATCCAGCCCGAGAGGCGTCCCTGTGGTATCAGCGGCACGGCGTGGTGCCGGTCAATCATCTGGTGGTGGTGACATCGCGGCTTGCGGCGTCGCGGCCGGACGTGGTGCGGAGCCTGTACGAGCTGCTCAAGCGCGGCAAGGCAGCGGCCGGCCCGCCCAGCATGCCGGACCTGCTGCCGTTCGGCGTTGCGGCGAACCGCAAGCCGCTCGAATTGATGATCGACTATTGCGTGCAGCAGGCGTTGATCCGCCGGCGCGTCACGGTCGACGAGCTGTTCGACGACACACCACGGGACCTGAACTGATGACAATCTCCGGCGATCCGCGGCAATGGCAGGTCGGCATGCTCGGCTATGGCGAGGTCGGTCGCATCCTTGCCGAGGATCTGCGCCAGCAGGGCGTGAGGGTTTCGGCCTACGACATCAAGCTCGACCGCGGGCAGGGCGCGGCGCTGCGCGCACACGCGGCGGAGATCGGCGTCGAGCTCGCGCAATCCCATGCCGTTCTTGCGGCGCGGGCCGATTTCATCATCTCGGCGGTGACGGCGAGCCAGGCGGTGCCGGTGGCCGCGGCCTGCGCACCTGCAATCCGGAGCGGGGTCTGGTTTCTCGATTTCAACTCGGCCTCGCCCGGCGCCAAGCAGCGCGCGGCGGCGCACATCGACAGCGCCGGTGGCCGCTATGTCGAGGGCGCGGTGATGACCTCGCTGCCGCCGTACCGGATCAAGGTGCCGCTGCTGCTCGGCGGCCAAGGCGCGCGGGAGCTGGCGCCACTGCTGGTCGCGCTCGGTTTCGCGGCGAAGGTCGCAAGCGACGAGCTTGGCGTCTCCTCGGCGGTCAAGATGTGCCGCAGCATCATGATCAAGGGACTGGAGGCCATGGTGATCGAGAGCTTCACCACCGCGCGCGCCTATGGCGTCGAGGATGCGGTGCTCGCCTCGCTCAAGGAGACTTTTCCGTCGATCGACTGGGAGAAGCAGGGCGCCTATTTCTTTCAGCGGGTGATCGAGCACGGCCGGCGGCGTGCCGAGGAGGTGCGCGAGGTGGCGGAGACCGTGCGCGAGGCCGGGCTGACGCCGTGGTCTGCCTCCGGCACCGCCGAGCGGCAGGGCTGGATCGCCGACCTTGCCGATGAGGGCGTGTTCGGACCCAGGGGAACGCCGGACTTTGCCCGCAGCGCCGACTGGCGTACCGAGGCCGACCGGATTCTCGCGCGCATCAAGTCGTAAGGTCTCGCCCGGAGAATCCGCCGCGTTCCCTGCCGACGCGCAATGCGCTATTGCTCCATGAACAGTTTGTTCTGGAGGCACTCCCATGAAGAATTCCGGCAAGGTCGTCGCCATCACGGGGGCGGCACGCGGCATCGGCAAGGCCTGCGCGGCGCGCTTCCTGTCCGACGGCGCCAGGGTCGTCATCTCGGATGTCGACGCTGCAGGGCTGGTCCACACCGCCCAGGAACTCGGACATATCGATCAGTTGCGGGCGGTCGAGGCCGACGTCAGCAAGCGCGCCGATGTCGATCGCATTGTCGCGACCGCGGTGAAGGAGTTCGGCCGGCTCGACGTCATGGTCAACAATGCCGGCGTCGCGCGCAACCGCGACTTCCTCGACATCAGCGAGGCCGAATTCGACGACGTGATGGGCATCAACCTCAAGGGCGCGTTCTTCGGCGTTCAGGCCGCGGCGCGCCAGATGATCGCGCAGGGCGGTGGCGGCGTCGTCGTCAACATGTCTTCGGTCAACGCGCTGCTCGCGATCCCCTCGCTCGCGACCTATGCGATGTCCAAGGGCGCGATGAAGCAGCTCACCTCGGTCGCCGCCGTGGCGCTGGCGCCGCACGGCATTCGCGTCGTGGCGGTCGGACCCGGCACGATCCTGACCGAGATGGTGGCGACGGCGATCTTCTCGTCGGAGGATGCGCGGCGCAGCGTGCTGTCGCGGACGCCGGCCGGCCGCTGCGGCGAGCCGAGCGAGGTCGCCTCCGTCGTGGCATTCCTTGCCAGCGACGATGCCTCCTACATCACCGGCCAGACCATCTATCCCGACGGCGGGCGGTTGATCCTGAACTACACGGTCCCGGTCAGCGAGAAGAAGTAGCGGGCAGGTTCAATCGCGAGCACACTGCCAAAATATCGAAAACAACCCCATGCAAAGGAGCCGGCCGGCGGCCGGCCTTCGACCAGGCGACTTGACGCGTCGGGCAAATCGGGGCTATTGTTCCATTATTCAGAAATCGTGCGATCGTCATCCGGCGTCATCACCCGCGCATGCGCATGCGGGTGATTCAGTATTCCAGAGGCGGTCGTGCTTGAGCCGATGGGCCGCGGCGTACTGGTTCGCCCGGTTGAACCGGGCGATGACCGGTGAGGATGAGGACGCCGCTACCGGCCCTTGAACTGCGGCTTCCGCTTCTCCATGAAAGCATTGCGGCCTTCGCGGAAGTCCGCACTGTCCATGCATTCGATGCCGACCTGCTTGATCGCCGCCATGTCGCGGTCGGCTGGATCCTTCAGCACCTGCGCGATGGTGATCTTGGCGGCTTTGATCGCCAGCGGCGCGTTGCCCGAAATGGTGCGCGCGATCTCCATGGTCGCGTCCCAGAGCTCGGCGTCCGGCAGCACGCGATCGACGAGGCCGATCCGCTGCGCCTCGGCGGAATCGATCCGCATGCCCGTATACATGATCAGCCGCGCCCAGGACGGGCCGACCAGCGACACCAGATGGCGCAGCCCGTCATAGCCATAGGCGATGCCGAGCTTGGCGGCGGGAATGCCGAACTGGCCGCTGGCGCCGGAGATGCGGATATCGGTCAGCATTGCGACCTGCATGCCGCCGCCGAGGCAGAAGCCGCGGATGCAGGCGATAGTCGGCTTCGGATAGTCGGCGAGCAGGGCGCGCTGGGCGGCGCTGCGCCGTGAATATTCCTCGGAGGCCTCGGCGTTGTGCCTGGTCTTCTCGAACTGGCTGATATCGGCGCCCGACACGAAGGCCTTGTCGCCGGCACCGACCAGGATCACGACGCGGACAGCCGGATCGTCGCGCAACGCCGTCAGCGCCTCGCCGAGCCCCTCCCACATCTCCAGCGACATCGCATTGCGCTTGTCGGGATTGTTGAAGGTGATGACGCCGACACCGTCGACGACGTCCAGCAGGATCTTGCCGTCGGCAAGCGATTTGTTTGACATGTTGAGCCTATGAGGGTCCGGACCGATCGAGCGAAGGCTAGCACCCGGCCGACAGCCGGGGCAGGCGGTTTGGAGCACGGCGCGATTGCATTGCCGGGCGGCAACTCTCCCGGCAGTTGTACGGTTCGCAAAATAAACCGCCGCGAAACGGTTGCGCCATGGAGTGCGCCGCCGACGCTCCGTCCCGGTTTAACTTTTTCCTAGTTTTTCGACGGTATGGCTGTACGCACCTGCGCGCCAGGACCATTCCGCTACGCGCTGGGATGCGTGCCGCAGCTGCCCGCTACCATCGCGTCGGTAGCGGACTTCCCCACCACCGGACCGGCAGTGAAGCCGGTCAATCCCGACCTCCGTGCACTCACATCGCCTCGGGCGAGGTTCAGTCGTGTCCGTCGAAAAGTTTCTCAAGCAACGCGCGGTCAAGATCACCGTCAATGGCAGCTACACGTTGCCGAACTGGTACGATGCCCAGGGCAAATTGCGCACCTTCGCCTGCCGCACGACGCGCGTCTCGCCGTTCCGGATGATCGTGGACGTGCCCGTCGTCGGCAGGGTCGGCGACCGGCTGACTTCGTATTTCGAGGAGTTCGGCAAATTCGAGGGCTGCATCACCGACACGATGAGCGGCAGCTTCCTGCTCGAGCTCGAGATGACGCATGCCATGCGTGAGAAGTTCGCCGACAAGCTGACCTGGATCGAGAAGAAGCAAAAGGATCCGAGCATCCGCGAGGCGCGCAACAACCCGCGTTTCGTTCCCGTCGCGCCGCATGCCATGTTGACGCTGGCGGACGGCACCATGCAGAGCTGCTTCATCATCGACATGTCGCTGTCCGGCGCGGCGGTTTCCTCCGAGGCGCAGCCGCCGGTCGGCATGCCGCTTGCGATCGGCGCCTGCGTCGGGCGGGTGGTCCGGCATCTGCCGAACGGCTTCGCCATCAAGTTCGTCGAGACCTACAAGCAGAGCGAGCTGGCCCGCCTGATCTCGCGCAAATCCAAGGAATTGCAGCAAGCGTCGGCCGACGGGGACCCTGTCGCCTGACGGCCGGGATCCGCCGGCTCCCTAGGTCAGCTGTTCCGGGTCTTCGGCCGCGCGCATCCGCGAGATAGTGCGCTCGGTTGCATTTGGACTGGCCGCCGCGATCGCGATCTCCCGCGCCAAATTGGTGCATTCGGCCCACATCAGGAAGAACACCAGCGGTGGCCGTTCGCGCGCTTCCAGCAGTTGCCGGCAACGCTCGGCCGCGCCGTCGATCGCCCACCACTGTTGGGCGACCACCATGACCCTGCGGAAGCTCCGCAACGTGCCGGAAAATTTTTGCGGATCGGCGCCCACGAGCGCGCCGCAATGGTTCAGCCAGTTCAGGCCAGCGTAGATCGCAATCCCGTAGTCTTCGATCGCGGTGCCGGTGAAATCGACGACGGTCTTGTCGTGCGCGCGCTGGCGCAGGAAAGCATCGATCATCTCCGCCTGGCGGGCCGGATCGACCAGCAGCGAGATGTCCTGCCGCGGCACCATCGGGACATAGCGCATCGCTTCGAGCCGCGTGTGCTCCCAGATCGCACCGATGTCGCCGAGCAGATCGCCGGACTTGCGCTTGCAGGCCGGATAGACCAGCACGCCATTGTCGGCGAGATCGAGATAGCGCGGGACCACCTTGTCGAGCGCGGCGACAAACGCCAATGGATCGGTAAGGCCGCGCAAGTCGCTGGCGGCGTCCTCCGCTTGTGCAGGCTTGTTGCCGCGTGTCCAGCCGAAATTGGCCATCCCCGGACGCCCTGATCTCAACCCGGCTATCAGGTTAGTTGGAAAATGCGGCGAAGCAAATGCGGCATTTGCTGCTACGCCGCCGTGCGTGCCCGCCGCTGCCGGTTGACGCGAGAGACCGCCGCGCCTAGCTGATGGTTAATGGCGCAACGCAGGTTGTTGCCGTTTTCGGGACTTATCGCCATGACCGCTTCTGATCGGCAATCGCATTGGCAGACTGCCTATCTGACCAAGGGAGAGCAGCAGGTGAGCTGGTCGCAGGCCGATCCGCAGCCATCGCTGCACCTGATCGAATCGGTTGCGCCCGGCCGCGACGCCTCGATCGTCGACGTCGGCAGCGGAGCTTCGCGACTTGTCGATGCGCTGCTGGCGAGCGGCTTTCATGATGTGACCTTGCTCGATCTCTCTGAAGCGGCACTGGCGAACGCGCGGGAGCGGATCGGCGCAGCAGGTGACGCGGTGCACTGGATCGTAGGTGACGCAACGGTCTGGCAGCCGCAGCAGACCTTCGACATCTGGCACGATCGCGCGGCGTTTCACTTCCTGGTCGAGGAACCAGACCGCGCAGCTTATCTCGACCGGCTGCATCGCGGCGTCAAAGCAGGCGGGCACGCCGTGATCGGCACCTTCGCGCTGGATGGCCCGGAGAAGTGCAGCGGCCTGCCGGTGCAGCGCTATGATCCCGCGACGCTCAGCAGGACCATTGGTCCGGCATTCGAGTTGATCGCGCATGAGGCGCACCGGCACGTCACGCCCTGGGGCGCGACGCAATCGTTCCAGTTCAGTGTGCTGCGGCGCAAGTGACCGGCCGCGGAGGGAGAGGTGAGATGACGGACGCGCCACGGATGATCGGCGAGATCGCGAGCTACCACGCCCATGTCTATTACGACCCCGCGGCCAGCCGGGACGAGGCGGAGCGGCTGCGCAACTGGATCGGCGAGCGCTTTCTGGTCACGCTCGGACGCTGGCACGACGTCAAGGTCGGCCCGCACGATCAGGCGATGTATCAGGTGGCGTTTGCGGCCGAGTTGTTCCCGACCCTGGTGCCGTGGCTGATGCTGAACCACGGCAGCCTGAGCATCCTGGTCCATCCCAACACCACCAATCCGCGCCGCGACCACCACGACGATCCGCTCTGGATCGGCACGCCGCTCGCCGTCCACGCCGACAAGCTGCCCGAAGAGGCGGAGATGGAGCAGGCGCCGACGCCGAACACGTCGCCGACACTGCGTCCCTGAGCGTCGCGGCTGTTGCGTAAAGTTTGACGCAATTGTGCTGCAGCCAAGTCGTTTCAAACTCATCGCGTTTTGCAACGTGAGGTTAAGTCACCATTCCTAGGCTACCCGATAAATTTCAGGGTCGGGGCGCATTGGGCATGTTCTTTTCGTTTCGAAGCTGGTCGTTGTGGCGGGTGGTGGGACCGCTGCTGGCCATCGTGTTGCTGCTGGGCGGCCTGTCGGCGGGCAGCCTGCAGGTGATGTCCGCGGTCAGGGCCTATGTGGCCGGCGAAAGCATGTGGTCGAAGGGGCAGAAGGACGCCATCCACTACCTGCAGACCTATGTCAGCACCGGTGCGCCGCTTTATCTGCAGAAGTTCGATGCCGCGATCGCGGTGCCGCTGGCCGATCGCACGGCGCGGCGCGCGCTGGAAGCGCCGGGCGACAATGACGCCGTGGCGAGGGCCGGCTTCGCCAGGGCAGGTAATCATGATGACGACATCGGCGGCCTGATCTGGCTGTTCAAATATTTCCGCACGATGCACCACGTGGCCGGCGCGGTGACGGCATGGCGCAATTCGGATGCGCTGCTCGATCAGCTGATTGAAATCCGGAACGAGGCGGCGAGCGACGTCGCGCTGCACGATCCGTCGGCTGCGACCATCAGGCATTGGGCCGAACGGATCGGTACGGTTGATGCGGCGCTGAGCACGCTCGCCGTCGATTTCTCCGATCATCTGGGCAAGGCGTCGCGTCAGGTCTCCGCGCTGCTGCTGCTGGTCAACCTCGTGATCGCGGCCTGCCTTGCCGGCATCGTGCTGGTCCATACGCGGCGGATGCTGTGGCGGCGCTGGCTTGCCGAGACCGCGCTCGCGGTCGAGAAGGAGCGCGCCCAGCTCACGCTGGCGTCGATCGGCGATGCCGTCATCGTGACGACGCAGGACGATCGGGTCGACTACATGAACGCCGCCGCGCAGCGGCTCATCGCGGCAGGGCAGGAGGTGACGGGACGGCCGCTGTCGTCGCTGTTCAACATTGCCGAACAGCCGGTGCGCGGATCGTTCGACGCCGACGACGAAAGCCGGCCGCAGCTCCTGGTGCGGCCGGACCATTCCAGCGTGCCGGTCTCGGTGGTCGAGACCCCGATCGTGTATGCCGGAGAACCGGCCGGCCGCGTCATGATCATTCACGACATGACCGCCGAGCGGCGGCTGGTCGAGGAATTGGCGCGGGCTGCCTCGCATGACGCGCTCACCGGCCTTGCCAACCGCCGGCAGTTCGAGTTCGAACTGCACAAAGCGATGTCGGGCTCGCCGGCCGTCGGCGCCGACCTGATGCTGATCGATCTTGATCAGTTCAAGATCGTCAACGACACCTGCGGCCACATGGCGGGCGACCGGTTGCTGAAGCAGGTGGCGAGGCTGCTGGCGACCGAAGTCGGCAGCAGCGGCCTCGTCGCGCGTCTTGGCGGCGACGAGTTCGGCATTCTCCTGCGTGACGACGGCTCCGCGACGCACGACGTCGCTGCCGACGTTGCGGAGCGGGTCAGGGCGGTGATCGAGCAGTCGAACTTCATTTATGAGGGATCGAGCTTCCGGATCAGCGCGAGCATCGGCCTGGTCGGGCTGGCCGACAGCGCCGGCGTGCAGGACGCGTTGCGGCTTGCCGACGTTGCCTGTTTCCTTGCCAAGGACAAGGGACGCAATCGCGTCCAGGAGCACCGCCCGTCCGACACCGGCATGGCCGTGCGCGTTGCCGAGATGAGCTGGGTCAATCGCATTCGCAAGGGACTGGATGAGGGGCGCTTCTGCCTCTACGAGCAGGAGATCCGCCCGGTGAACGGCGTGCTGAAGGGCAACGACCGGCGCGAGCTCTTGCTGCGCCTGCGCGACGAGAGCGGCGCGC
This sequence comes from Bradyrhizobium sp. KZN70725, assembly GCF_055264925.1. NCBI lineage: Bacteria > Pseudomonadati > Pseudomonadota > Alphaproteobacteria > Hyphomicrobiales > Nitrobacteraceae > Bradyrhizobium > Bradyrhizobium sp. KZN70725. The sequence goes on along the minus strand of NZ_JBUYWT010000024.1, from coordinate 67,393 downwards.
TGGTGCCGCCCGGCAGTTTCCTGCCCGCCGCCGAACGCTACGGGCTGATGCCGCTGATCGACCGCTGGGTGGTTCGCCGCGCCTTCGAGATCATCGCCGAGCGCAAGCACCAGCCGCGCAAGATTGCGAGCTACGCCATCAACCTGTCCGGCGCCACCATCGGCGACAGCGACTTCGTCGACTTCGTCGCCGGGCTGTTCGCGCAGCTTGACGTTTCGCCGGCATCGGTGTGTTTCGAGATCACCGAAACCAGCGCAATCTCGAACCTCGACGAGGCGCAGAAGTTCATCGCGCGGCTGCGCGAGGTCGGCTGCAGCTTCTCGCTCGACGATTTCGGCACCGGCATGTCCTCGATCGCCTATCTGAAGCACCTGCCGGTCGACATCATCAAGATCGACGGTTCGTTCGTGAAGGAGATCCTGAACAGCAAGGTCGATCGGGCGATGGTCGAGATGATCACCAAGACCGCGAAGATCATGCAGAAGCAGGTGGTCGCGGAATTTGTCGAGAACCTCGCGATCCTGGACGAGCTGCGCCAGATCGGGGTCGATTACGCCCAGGGTTACGCCATCGGGAAGCCGGTCCCGGTGCTCACTCTCTGGGAAGAAAAGATCGCCTGAGCCGCCGAAATCGTCCCGAATCGGGACATTTTCGGTCAATTCAGCCCGCCCAAGGCTGATTCTCTGGCACTTTCCATCCGAAAAACGTTTAAAAAACCTCTCGTTGTGCGCTTTGTCTCGATTATGCCTTACTCTAATTCCCTGATATGATGAGTGATCGGTGAATCCCGGTGGGCCGGGTAACAGGCCCCAGAGCACCGAACTTGGGGATTGATGGGTCAACGAACGACGAAACCTGCCCGGCGCAAGTCGAGCCGCGGCATGTCTCTGGTGGGCAGCACGGCGTTTGCCGTGAGCGCGCTTGCCCTGTCGTCTGGCCTTGCCGCCTGGATGGTCGGCATCGACCCCACCGCATGGCTTCACGGTCCGGCGCTCGCCAACACCACCGCCTCGCTGAACTTCGACGATCGCTTCGGCTCTCGCTCCACGATCAATTCGGCCTCACTCTATTATCCACTGCGCCGCGGGTTCCGTTCGAGCCGCGGCGATTTCAATTCCGAGTTCGGCCAGATCGAGGACGCGCTGTCCGGCCAGCTGCGCGACACGCAGACCGAACTGCCGACCAGCCAGTCGGCGACGGCGTCCGTCGCCGCCACGACCACAGCGACGACGTCCACCGTGCCGATGCCGCGGTCGCGGCCGGCCGAGGCCAATCTGCTTGCGCGTAACGATCAGCCGCCACCGCCACAGGCGCCGGTGCAGCAGGGCGACAACCGGACGTTCCTGCAGAAGATTGCCGACATGATGCCGGGCAAGATGCAGCTGGCCTCGCTCGATCCGAATGACGGATTGTTGTCCGGTCCGAGCCCCGATCTCGGCAAGCTCGGCTATGACAGCACCACGGCGGTCTACGACATCACCGGCCGCATCGTGTACATGCCCGACGGCACCAAGTTCGAGGCGCATTCAGGCCTCGGCAATCTGCTCGACGACCCGGCGCATGTGAATGCCCGCAACGCCGGCGCGACGCCGCCCGGCATCTATGAGATGAAGCCGCGCGAGAAGCTGTTCCACGGCGTGCCCGCGCTGCGCATGACCCCGGTCGATGGCAGCGACACGTTCGGGCGCGTTGGCCTCTTGGTCCACAGCTACATGCTCGGACCGAATGGCGACTCCAACGGCTGCATCTCGGTCAAGCACTACGACAAGTTCCTGCAGGCCTACCGCAGCGGCACGATCAAGCGCATCGCCGTCGTCATCAACATCAAGGATGTTCAGTCGGCCTCGACCCGCGCGGCGTCGAACTCGTAGGCCGCGCGCCGGCGCCTCCGGCAAATTGCGCAGGCTCTTGCAGAGTCCAACCTTCGATCCGGTGACCGCCTCCAGTGCGGCCTGGTTGCTTCTTCCATCGTCTCGGAAAATTGCACCACGTTGTCGCCAGCTCTCCCTGGAGGCGGCGCCGGCTTGATTGTCTTCCCGATACGGTGCAATTATGTATACTGAAAATCGGACATAGATACCCTGATACCTCGTATTTGCCTATCTTGCGAATACGATGTATACATAGCGTATTCATAAACGCTGAGAGGCGGACCCAGTGCCAAAACCCTTTCCAATGAACGCATGGTACGCGGCCGGCTGGGATGCCGAGATCAAGCACGCGCTGTTGCCGCGGACGATCTGCGGAAAGCATGTCGTGATGTACCGGAAGGGCGACGGCGAGATGGTGGCGCTGGAGGATGCCTGCTGGCACCGCCTCGTGCCGCTCTCCAAGGGCCGGCTCGATGGCGATGCCGTGGTCTGCGGCTATCACGGCTTGAAATACAATGCGCAGGGCCGCTGCACCTTCATGCCCTCGCAGGAGACGATCAATCCGTCGGCCTGCGTCCGCGCCTATCCCGTCGTCGAGCGCCACCGCTTCATCTGGCTCTGGATGGGGGATCCCGCGCTTGCCGACCCGGCGCTGGTGCCAGACATGCACTGGAACCACGATCCGGCCTGGGCCGGCGACGGCAAGACCATTCACGTCAATTGCGACTATCGCCTCGTCGTCGACAATCTGATGGACCTGACGCACGAGACCTTCGTGCACGGCTCGAGCATCGGCAATGATGCGGTCGCCGAGGCGCCGTTCGACGTCACCCATGGCGAGAAGACGGTCACCGTAACGCGCTGGATGAAGGGCATCGAGGCGCCGCCGTTCTGGGCCAGGCAGCTGCAGAAGCCGGGCCCGGTCGATCGCTGGCAGATCATCCGCTTCGAAGCGCCGTGCACCGTCAACATCGACGTCGGCGTCGCGCCGGCCGGTTCGGGCGCGCCGGAGGGCGATCGTTCGCAGGGCGTCAACGGCTATGTGCTGAACACGATCACGCCCGAGACCGAGAAGACCTGCCATTACTTCTGGGCGTTCGTCCGCAATCACCGCATTACCGAGCAGCGGCTGACTAGCGAAATCCGCGACGGCGTCGCCGGCATCTTCCATGAGGATGAGATCATCCTGGAAGCGCAGCAGCGCGCGATGGACGAGAATCCGGACCGGGTGTTCTACAATCTCAACATCGACGCCGGCGCAATGTGGGCGCGGCGCGTCATCGACCGCATGGTGGCGAAGGAAAATCCGCCGGAGCAGCTGCAGGCTGCCGAGTAGACGAGGGGCGAGCCCATGGCGGAACGCGAGACCGATCGTTCAGTGTCGCAGACCGTGCGGGCGCAGCTTGCGCTGCGCGACCTCGTTCTCTCCGGCGGCCTGCGGCCCGGCGAGCGGATCTCGGAGCTGCAGGCGGTCGAGTTCACCGGGGTGTCGCGCACGCCGGTGCGGATGGCGCTGGTGCGGCTGGAAGAGGAAGGCCTGCTGGAGGCGATCCCTTCCGGCGGCTTCATGGTCAAGGCATTTTCCGAGCGCGACATTCTCGATTCGATCGAGCTGCGCGGCACGCTGGAGGGACTGGCCGCGCGCTTCGCCGCCGAGCGCGGCGTCTCGTCGCGCGATCTCGAGCCGTTGAAGGAATGCCTCAACGAGATCGACGGCCTGGTGCGGCAGGATCCGATTTCGGTCGAAGCCTTTTCGTCCTATGTCGCGCTCAACGCGCGCTTCCACGCGTTGCTCACCGAGCTGTCGCGCAGCCCGCCGCTGATCCGGCAGATCGACCGCGCCTCGGCGCTGCCATTCGCCTCGCCGAGCGGCTTCGTGATGGCGCAATCGGCGTTGCCTGAGGCGCGCCACATCCTGCTGATCGCGCAGGATCACCATCGCATTGTGGTCGACGCCATCGAGAACCGCGAGGGCGCGCGCGCCGAGGCGATCATGCGCGAGCACGCAAGGCTTGCGGCACGCAATCTGCGGCTGGCGCTGCGCAACCGCAGCCATCTCGATCTGCTGCCGGCGCTGGCGCTGATCAATTCGGCAGCCGGCTGAGCGGAGAGCGCCATGCGATTCATCGAGACCCGGACATCCGCCACGCTGCTCGCCGTGCGCGACCTCACGCCCGGCATCCGTGAATTCCTGCTGCGGCCGGATAACTTTACGGGTGCGCCCTATCCGGTCGGCAGCCATATCGATGTCGGTGTCACCATCGAAGGCCAGCCGCAGACCCGCTCCTATTCGCTGGTCGGCGAAGTCGATCCGCAGGGCTACCGGATCGCAGTTCGGCGCGCAGCGGATTCCCGCGGCGGCTCGCGCTACATGTGGTCGCTCGCGCCGGGCGTGCGGCTCACCGTCACGCTGCCGACCTCGCTGGTGCAGCTCGACTGGACGCGGCGGCAGTTCTGCCTGATCGCGGGCGGCATCGGCATTACGCCGATCGTCGGTGCGGCACAGGCGCTCGCCCGCCGCGACGCCGGCGTGACGCTGCACTATGCCGTGCGCACGCGCGGCGATGCGGTCTATCTTGAACCGCTTGAGCGTGCGCTCGGCGACCGCCTCACCGTCCACGCCGGCGACGAAGGCAGGCGGCTCGACCTCGAGCGCATCTTTTCGGCGCTGCCGCAGGACACGATGACACTGTTCTGCGGCCCGATGCGGATGCTGGACGCGGCGCGGCGCGCCTGGGAGGAATCCGGCCGCCCGCTCTCCGACTTGCGCTACGAGACCTTTGGATCGAGCGGGCTGCTGCCGACCGAGCCGTTCCGCGTGCGGCTCAGGGGCGAGGGGACTGAGCTGGGGACCGAGTTCGTCATCCCGCGCGACCGGTCGATGCTGGACGTGCTCAACGAAGCCGGTCATGAGGTGATGAGCGACTGCCGGCGCGGTGAATGCGGGGTCTGCGCGCTCGACGTGGTCGATGTCGACGGCGAGATCGACCATCGCGACGTCTTCTTCAGTGACCATCAGAAGCGGGAGAGCCGCAAGATCTGCGCCTGCGTGTCGCGCGCCCGCGGCACCATCACGGTCGACACCCTGCATCGGTCGGACACGCCCTGACGAGCCGAGCCGGCGCTACGCCGCATGCACCGAGTGCTGTGGGTTGTGATCGAGCAGTGCGGAAATCTCGCTGGCTGACATCGGCCGCCCGATCAGATAGCCTTGGACCTCGTCGCAACTGGTCTGGCGCAGATATTCGAGCTGATCCGCGGTCTCGACGCCTTCGGCCACGACGCCGATCCGCAGCTCCTGCGCGAGGCCGATCACCGATTTGACGATCGCGGCGCAATCCGGCTGGGTCAGCATGTCCCGGATGAAGGATTGATCGATCTTGATGCGGCTGAACGGCAGCTTACGCAGATAGGTCAGCGACGAGAAGCCGGTGCCGAAATCGTCGAGCGCGACCGTCAGGCCGAGCTCGAGCAGCGCGTGCAGGATCGCGGGCGCCGATCCGTATTTCGAGATCAGCATCGACTCGGTGATCTCGATCTCGAGCCGGTTCGGCGCGACGTTGGCCTCGGCCAGCGCGTCGACGATCGTCTGCAGGATGCAGACGTTCTGGAACTGGACCGCGGAGAAATTGACCGCGATCCGGATGTCGTCCGGCCAGCGCGACAGCATCGTGCAGGCGCGACGGATCACCCACTCGCCGAGCTGGTGGATCAGCCCGCTTTCCTCGGCGATCGGGATGAAGACGGTCGGCGGGATCAGGCCGCGCGTCGGATGCTGCCAGCGCAGCAGGGCCTCGAAGCCGGTGACGCGGCCTTTGCGGATGTCGAGGAACGGTTGGTAGACGAGAAACAGCTCGTCCGCCTCGATCGCGTGCTCGAGATCCCGCTGCAAGGCGCGGCGGTCGCGCGCCGACCGGTCGTCGCTGGCCTCGAAGAAGCAGATGGTACCGGGCGCGGATTTCTTCGCCCGGTAAAGCGCGATGTCGACGTGCTTGAGCAGGTCGTGGGACGTGCTGCCGTCTCGGGGCGCCAGCACGATGCCGATGCTGACCGTGCGGTTGACCTCCAGCCCGTCGATCGGGAACGGCTCGGCAAAGGCCGCGACGAACCGTTCGGCGATCGCCAGCGCATCCTCGGGCCTTGCCAGATTCGACATGATCAGGGCGAATTCGTCGCCGCCGATCCGTGCGACATGTTCGGCCGCGCGCGTGCAGCGCTGCAGCCGGGCCGCGACCTGCACCAGGAACTCGTCGCCCGCCGGATGGCCGAACCTGTCGTTGACCTCCTTGAAGCGATCGAGATCGAGCAGCAGCACCGCGAATTCTTCGCCCGACCGCGCCAGCCGGTTCAGTGCGCCGTTGAGCGCTTCATTGAAGGCGACGCGGTTCGGCAGATGCGTCAGCGGATCCTGCCTCACCGTCCGTTCGGCCTCGTGCTGGGCGATGATCCGGCGCCTGAACTCGAACGCGTTGACGAACACGCCGCGCAGCAGCACCGAGCCGTAGACCACGACCAGCACGGCCATCAGGAGGTAGACGAAATCGCCGTCCCGGCCGAGGCAGATCGCGGTGCCGACGAAGATCGGCGCGGTGAACGCAATCGCGGCGATCGGGATGGTGGAGAACGCGAAGGCGCCGCCGGCCAGCATTCCGGCGCACAGGCAGGTGATGACGAGCTGGGCGCCGCTCGATGCGTTCGCGAAGAAGGCGACGGGGACGACGCCCCAGGTCGTCCCGAGCGCCAGCGCATTGCGCACCAGCCGGTACATGGTTCGGCGCGACACGAATTGCGGCTTGGCGATGCGGCGCGATGCCCGCGCCTGCAGGCCGAAGAACAGCGCCGCGCTGCCCACCGCGACCGCCCACACCAGCGCAAAGGCCCAGTCAGGCGATTGCCACAGCGCAATCGCGAGCACCAGCGCGTTGCAGGCGTTGGCCAGCATGATGCCGAAGGAATAGCCGAGCACCAGCGAGACCTGTTCGGCGCGGATGTGGCCGGCAAGCGCTTCATCCGTCGGCGGTGCACCGAAGGCCGCGAGGTCGCCGGCGAACAGGGTCGCGAAATATGATCTCAGATGGGTACGCATCACTACGTTGCCTGCCCGGTTTGGCCATGGCGCCGTGGCGAAGAATTCTCTGCAAACCTTTGACAAACTATGAACTATTGGAACGGACCGTGCCGCGGCGGGCCGCTCCTTCGGTTCCACCGGCGGGCATTGCTAACAAATCGATACAAATGCGTGAGGCGAGGTCACGGAGCGGCAGAGCTTGCCGCGCGCCGCGCTGCTTGATCCCCCGCGGGTTTTTCGCAATGAGTCGGGTTCGCGCGAACGGCAAAAACCAGAAGGTGCGCATGAGCCTCCCGATCACGAACCACGATCCCGGGCTCCGTATCACGCGGGCCAGCCATGTCGTCCTGACCGTTCGTGATCTCGCGGCGAGCCGGCAGTTCTACGAAAAGGTGATCGGGCTGATCCTGACCGCGGAGGAGGGCGGCGCACTCTATTTCCGCGGCGTCGAGGAGGCCTGTCATCACAGCCTTGTGTTGCGCAAAGGCGAGAGCGCCGCCTGCGCGCGGCTCGGCCTGCGGGTCTTTCAGGACGGTGACCTCGACCGGCTCCAGGCCTTCTTCGAAGCGCAGGGATGCCGGGCCGCCTGGGCCGAAGTGCCGCATCAGAGCCGCACCCTGCATGCGACCGATCCGGCCGGCACGCCGCTGGAGTTCTGCGCGACCATGCCGGTCGAGTCGCGCATGATCACCAAATTCACCCGCCATGCCGGCGGCTCGGCGCTGCGGCTCGATCACTACCAGGTGCTGACGCCGGAGCTGCGCAAGGCGTGCGAGTTCTACACCGCGGCAGGCTTCCGGCTCAGCGAATACATCGCGCCCGCTGATACCTTCGACCTGCGCGGCGTGTTCCTGCAGCGCAAGGGCAATCCGCACGACATCGTGTTCTTCAACGGCGCCGGACCGCGGCTGCATCATTTCGCATTTCTCGCGCCCGAAGTTCATCATCTGCTCAACGCCTGCGATGTCGCCGGCGAGCTCGGCTATGGCGCGGCGGTTGAACGCGGCCCCGGGCGTCATGGGCCGGGACACGCGATGTATGTCTACATGCGCGATCCCGACGGGCATCGCGTCGAGCTGTTCAACACCCACTATCAGATCATGGACATCGAGAACGAGCCGGTCGGCTGGGATCCGTCCGACCACACGATCTCGTTCCCGTGGGGGTTGCCGGCGCGGCAGGCCTGGTTCGAGGAGGCGACGCCGTTCGAAGGTGTCGCGATCCGCGAACCCGAGGTGAAGCCGAAGCCGCTGACGCTCGAGAGCTACCTCGCGAAGTAGCATGTCATTGTCAGCCGATAATCCCATCCATGACGTGGCCATCGTCGGCCTCGGGCCGGTCGGTGCCATCTTCGCCAACCTGTTCGCGAAATCCGGCTTGAGGGTCGCCATCGTCGAGCGCGTTGCCGACATCTACGACAAGCCGCGCGCGATCACGCTCGACCACGAGGCGCTGCGCGTGCTGCAGGCGATCGGGCTCGGCGATTTCATGGAGCAGGCGATCGCCCCGCATAACGGCTCGCACTATCTCGGCGTCGACGGCGAGATCATCAAGATCTTCGACCCGATGCCGCCGCCGTTCCCGCTCGGCTGGATTCCGAACGTGACCTTCGTGCAGCCGGACGTCGAGCAGGCGCTGCGCGACAAGCTCGCCGACTATCCGCATGCCGACATTTTCCTTGCGGCCACGGGCGTGGCGCTGCAGCAGGACGATGGCGCGGTGATGCTGACGGCGCGCCGCGAGTCCGGCGAGGAGTTCCTGATCCGCGCGCGCTATCTGGTCGGCTGCGACGGCGCCAACAGCTTCGTCCGCAAGCAGCTCGGCATCGGCCTCGACGACCTCGCCTTCGATGAATGGTGGATGGTGGTGGACACGCTGACCAGCGATCCCGCCAGGCGGCCGGCCAGGAGCTTTCAGTATTGCTGGCCGTCGCGTCCCGGCACCTTCGTGCCGGGCCCGCGCAATTTGCGGCGCTGGGAGATCAAGTTGCTGCCCGGCGAGGACCCCGAGGCGGCCGGCGCGCCCGACAACGTCGTGAAGCTGCTCAAGGGTTTCACCGATATCTCCGACCTCACGATCTGGCGCTCGGCGGTCTATCGCTTTCACGCGCTGCTCGGCCGGCGCTGGCGCGACCGCCGCGTGCTGCTGATGGGCGATGCCGTGCACCAGACGCCGCCGTTCCTCGGGCAAGGGCTGTGCGCCGGTATCCGCGATGCGGTGAACCTGGCCTGGAAGTTGCGGCTGGTTCTTCGTGGCGACGCCGGCAATGCGCTGCTCGACAGTTACGAGATCGAGCGCAAGCCGCATGTCCGCGCCGTCGTAGCCAGCGCTAAGGAGTTCGGCAAGATCATCGGCGAGCTCGATCCGGTGGCCGCCGTCGAACGCGACATGCGGCTGCGCGCCGACCTGAAGGCCGGCAAGGCCGAAACCATCAGGCAGAAATTCATCCCCGATCTCGTCTCCGGCCTGATCGCGCGCGATGCCGCGCTTGCCGGGCGGCTGTTCGTGCAGCCGCATGTGCGCGCGCCGGATGGGCGGACGTGCCGGCTCGACGATCTGCTGCAGCTGGAATTCGCGATCGTGACGACGGCGGCGGAGCCGATGGTGTGGCTGTCGGATGCGTCCGCTGCCGCCTGGCGGCGTCTGTCGGGCGAGCGCGTCGTCATCGCCACATCAGGCGAAAGCGCCGATCGAGGCGGTATCCTGACCGTGATCGAACGCGACAGTTTGTTCGCGGACTGGATGCGGCAGCATGACTCCGCGGCGGTCATCGTGCGGCCGGACCGCTACGTCTTCGGCGCCGCGCGCAATGCCGGCGAGCTCAGTATGCTTGTCGGGCAACTGCTCCAGAACCTCAGCGCAGGGCGCTAGTCTTTTCAAGCCGCCGCTTTGTCTGTACCACCGGAAGAAAGAAATTCCGGGGGAAACCAGTGAACAACAATAACGATGCGGCGGAGTATGATTACGTCATCGTCGGCGCCGGCTCGGCCGGTTGCGTGCTCGCCAACCGCCTGAGCGCCGACGGCAAGCGCTCGGTGCTGCTGCTCGAGGCCGGACCGAAGGACAGCAACATCTGGATCCATGTCCCGCTCGGCTACGGCAAGCTGTTCAAGGAAAAATCCGTCAACTGGATGTACCAGACCGAGCCGGAGCCCGGCCTCAACGGGCGGCAGGTGTTCCAGCCGCGCGGCAAGGTGCTCGGCGGCTCCAGCTCGATCAACGGCCTGCTCTATGTGCGCGGCCAGCACGAGGACTATGACCGCTGGCGCCAGCGCGGCAATGCCGGCTGGGGCTATGACGACGTCCTGCCCTATTTCAGGAAGGCGGAGGATCAGCAGCGCGGCGGCGACAAATATCACGGCGCAGGAGGCCCGCTCCCGGTGTCGGATTGGCGGCATCATGATCCGCTGTCGGAGGCCTTCGTGCATGCCGCAGCCGAGGTCGGGATTCCGACCAATCCGGATTTCAACGGCGCGACCCAGGAGGGCGCGGGCTTCTTCCAGACCACGACGCGGCGCGGCCGGCGCGCCTCGACGGCGCGGTCCTATCTGCGGCCGGCGCTGACGCGCGGCAATCTTCATGTCGAGACCTCGGCGCTGGCGCAGCGCATCCTGTTCGACGGCAAGCGCGCGAGCGGCGTCGCCTACAAGCAGAACGGGCAATTGCGCAAGGCCAAGGCGCGCAGGGAGGTGCTGGTATCGAGCGGTGCGTACAACTCGCCGCAATTGTTGCAGCTCTCCGGCGTCGGCCCTGCCGATCTGTTGAAGCAGCACGGCATCGACATCGTGCTCGATGCGCCCGGCGTCGGCAACGACCTGCAGGACCACATGCAGGTCCGCATCGTCACGCGCTGCACGCAGACCGTCACGCTGAACGACGTCATCAATCATCCCGTGCGCCGCGTCATGGCGGGCCTCCGCTACGCCGCGCTGCGCAAGGGGCCGCTGACGATCGCCGCCGGCACCTCCGGCGCGTTCTTCAAGACCAGCCCGCGGCTTGCCTCGCCCGACATCCAGATCCACTTCCTGCCGTTCTCGACCGACAAGATGGGCGAGCAGCTGCATCCGTTCTCGGGCTTCACGGCCTCGGTCTGCCAGCTGCGTCCGGAGAGCCGCGGTTCGCTGAAGATCAGGAGCGCGGACCCGGGCGTGCCGCCGGAAATCCGCATCAACTATCTGGCGACCGAGACCGATCGCCGCGCCTTCATCGACGGCATCCGTATCCTGCGCAAGATCCTGGCGGCACCGGCGCTGAAATCCTATTCAGTGGGCGAGGTCGATCCCGGCGCCAAGGTGGTCAGCGACGACGACCTGCTCGATTTCTGCCGGCGCACCGGAAGCACGGTCTATCATCCGACCTCGACCTGCCGGATGGGCAACGATCCGCTCGCGGTGGTCGACCAGCGGCTCAAGGTGCGCGGCATCGAAGGTCTGCGCGTGGTCGATGCGTCCGTCATGCCGGACCTGATGTCGGGCAACACCAATGCGCCGACGATCATGATCGCGGAGAAAGCGTCGGACATGATCCTGGAGGATGCGAGGTAGGACGCCATCCGTCATCCTGAGGAGCGCGTAGCGCGTCTCGAAGGATGCACGGCCCCGGTCTGACGGCTCGGAAAGCTCCGGGCCGTCGACCCTTCGAGACGCGCGCAAGAGCGCGCTCCTCCAGCGACAAAGGCGAAGCCTTTGCGCGGGGGTGACGGTGATAGAGTGGGCGACTGGACGTCAGCCCTTATACGCGCGCACCCGTGCGACCATCTGCTCGACATGGGCGATCGGCGTCTCGGGGAGGATGCCGTGCCCGAGATTGAAGATCATCCGCCCCTTGCCGAAGTTCTCCAGCACATCGTCCACCGCGCGGTCGAGCGCGGCGCCGCCGGCGATCAGGGCCAGCGGATCGAGATTGCCCTGCACCGCGACGCGGCTTTGCACGCGCTCGCGGATCATCGACGGCTCGGTGGCCCAATCGATCGAGACCGCATCGACGCCGGTTTGCTCGATATAGGCCGGCAGCATGCCTGCCGCGCCGCGCGGGAAGCCGATGATCCTGGCATCGGGGACCTGCTTGCGCACCCCGGCCACGATGCGCCGGGTCGGCTCGATCGCCCAGCGGGCGAACTCGCGCGGCGGCAGCACGCCGGCCCAAGTGTCGAAGATCTGCAGGCAGTCGGCACCGGCCTTCAACTGGCCGACGAGATAGTGGATCGAGTTCTCGACCAGCACGTCGATGATCTTGGCGAACGCATCCGGATGGCGGTAGGCAAGCATCCGCGCGGGTGCCTGGTCCGGCGTGCCCTGTCCGGCCACCATGTAGGTCGCAACCGTCCACGGTGCGCCGCAGAAGCCGATCAGTGCGATCTCGGGGGCGAGTTCGCGACGGACGCGGCGCAGTGCTTCAAAAACCGGCTCGAGCGTGTCGAAGTTGGCATCGGTTGCCAACGTCGCGATTTCGCCGGGCGTTGCCAGCGGATCGAGCCGCGGTCCTTCGCCGGCCTCGAAGCGCACCGAGCGGCCGAGCGCGTAGGGGATTACCAGGATGTCGGAGAAGATGATCGCGGCGTCGAAGTTGAACCGGCGGATCGGCTGCAGCGTGACCTCGGCGGCGAATTCGGGCGTGAAGCAGAGATCGAGGAAGCCGCCGGCCTTGGCGCGCAGCTCGCGATATTCCGGCAGATAGCGGCCGGCCTGCCGCATCATCCAGAGCGGCGGCACGGCCTGGCGGTGGCCCGATAGCACGTCGATGAGCGGCTTCTTGGTGGGATCCTGGGGCACGCGGATAGTTCCTGATCACGGTCAAATTTGCGCCCCTGATACACGCTGCAGCGCAATGGGCCAAGGCGGTTCTGGAACCCCCCTTTGCGCGGCCGCGTTGTCCCCCGAATGGAGGACGACATGGCCGACAAATTCGATCCTGCCCCGCACGACAAGCATGCCGAGAAGCCGCACGAGGCGCAGGCTGCCGACCGCAAGGCCCGCACCCGGCTGAAGGAGGGGCTCGAGGATACCTTCCCGGCCTCCGATCCGGTCAGCGCCACGCAGCCCGCGCCCTCAAAGCACGACGGCAATCGGGACAATTAGCGGTGTATGCCAGCGCCTGCTAACCACGATGCCAAGAGAGTTCCACATGCGGCGAACTATTCGCCGCGGAGCGATGGCCCGGAGCACCGGGCCCGTCCGCATACCGTGATCGCCGGGATAGTCTAGACGGGGCCGCTTGCGGGGCGCTGCATCCGGTCAGATTCGAAGGTCACGCCGAGCCGGCGCTCCAGGCGCCAGGCCACAATGCAGTGCCGCCGGATCGGTTCGCTCTCGATCTCGAGGTCGAACGCGCGCGGGATTGCGACGTCGCTTTCCACGGCGAGCCCCGCGCCGCCGGTCGAGAGGTTGAGCACAAGACATCCGACACTGCTGTTGCGGAAGAAGATCGTCCCGCGCTTCAGCAGGATCGTTCGTTGGCTGTCGGTCTTGTATCTTATCGTTGTGCTCACGGCAGTCTCCTACCCCCGATGTGATGCCCGTCGCGATCGGTCCCCTCAAGCGCGATGGTCGCGCTTTCGCTTCTTGTTCGAGCATGATCTCCGCGCAAACGCTTTGCGTTTGTCGCGAGGGAAAACCGCTTCGTACTCTTCCGGATCATGCTCTAGTTCACCAGCACGGCGCCATCGCAGCGGATGCCCAGCACCCAAACGTCGACCTGGCCGAGCCCGATGCCGAGCGTCGCGAGCAGCGACGCCAGCACCTGATCGACTGAACTCGTCACGCCGTTCAGGATGCTCATGACGAGCGCCCCCAATCCCGGGATCGGCAGCCCGAGCGGGCCGAGATTGATGGTCAGCGAGAGGTCGCCGAGCAGACTTCCTGTCAGCGATGAAAGGAAGTTGGTCGTCGTCACCGTCTTCTTGGTGCCCGCCTGGATGTCGCTGTAGCTGAAATTGACATTGGTCGGCGTGGTGTTGCCCATGCCGGCATGGGCGAGGCCGGTGACGGTGGCGAGACCAAGGTTGACCAGTGTCGCCGGCGGCGGATTGGGCTTGGTCGTGAAGTTGGTCATGTCGGCGATCGTGACGTTGCCGATCCATGCATCCACGATCCCAGGCGTCACGCCGATCGTGACCTGCGAGGTGTTGATGTTGGGGTGGCCGCAGGACACCGCGTTGAGTGTCGCGGTACCCGAGGCGACCTCGACATAGACCGGGAGATTGATCGCAGACACGGTGCCGGAGCCGAGCACATTGATCGTCGCCAGGATCCTGGTCTGCGCGGTGTGGACGCTCACACCCTGGGTGCCGATCGCGATCCAGCTCGAGCCGACCGGTCGCTCGCCGATCGTTGCGATCACGGAGACGTTGGCGATGCCGGGCAGGCCGAGATTGATCGAGGTCGCGATCTGATGGTTGCCGTTGGCGATCTGGGCCACCGTGGAAATCAGGTCGAACACCGAAACGCTGGCGCCGACCTTGGGTTTCTGCCCCACCGTGAGATTGGCGAAGGGACCGAGGTCGACCAGCGTGCCCGGCGAAATCTTGGTGGTGGAGCCGGTGACGGCCTGGGAGATCGTCGACAGCGCTGTGGTCGCCGCGTTGGCGCCGTTGGTGATCTGCTGGGTGGTCAGCGCCGACGCGACGATGTCGCCGACCTTGATGTTGCTGCTCAGCAGGTCGCTATAGGTGACGCCGGTCAGGTTGACCCGGGTCGCCAGTGCCGACAGGAAGTCCAGGGCGTCGATCTTGGCGCTGATCAGCGCATTGTAGTCCATCACCGAGAGCGACAGCGTGGTGCCGAGCATCGAGCCGAGCAGCGCATTGAGCGCGCCGCCGTTGACCGAGAGCAGCCTCGACCCGATCGCGAACGAGGCCATTTCGGTCGATGTCGCGGTAGCGGTCGTCTTGATGGTGAAACTGCTCGCGCCGGTGAGGTACCGCGCGAAGTAGAGCGGGGTCTGGGTGTTCAGCGTGACCCGCGCGGCGTTGGGAGTGCCGACCGCCGGGGTCACGAAACGGGCCTGCGGCGCGATGGCGCTGTTTGCGGTGTAGGTTCCTGTCTCGACCTTGACCAGCGCACTGGCCGGGTACTTGTTCTGCGTAACCGTCGCGGTGGCGGCGTTGACCGGATTGTTCAGGTTGGCGGCGGCGACGATCGCGGCGAGATCGGCGGTGCTCTGCGTCTTGCGCCGGTCGGCGAAGATCGTGCCGAGATCGATGGCGAGCCCGGCGCACCCGATCAGGAGCGTCATCAGGCCGGCGCTGATCATCGCGAAGTTTCCTCGTTCGTCGGCGCCGAAGCGCCGCATCAGCATGAGGACGCCTCTCATCCTAGAATCCCCCGTACTGAATCGCCGCGGAGCGGACGATGGTGCTCGCCGGGGCGGGGACGAAGGGCAGCTTGTAGATGAAGTTGCCGGCCGCGTTGTAGTTAACCGTCACGACGTAGACGTTGGCATTCGATGGAGACGGCGCGGCATTGACCGTGAGATTGCCGGGAACGAGCAATGGATAGGTCGACGCGTTGGCGGTGACATAGCTCGTCGCGAGGCTGTTGCGTTCGGTGTCGGTCATTCCCGCGATGGATGACCGCGCCGCTTCGGCGGCGAGTTGCTGAACGCCATGCACCATGGCGAGATACGAGCCGAAGACGATGATGCCGAAAATGAAGGCAAGAAACAGCGGCAGCATCAGCGCGAATTCGACGGCGGACGCACCGCTTCGGCAGCGAAAAAAACTGGTCATTGCAACACACCTCGAAACGCCAACGACGACGTCACGTTGCGAGGCTTTGATTAAGGAAAACTATGAAAACGCTTTCACGAATCAGCGGCCGCAATTCAGACTTATCGGGTCAGTGAAGCATGATGGGGCGATCAGAATATTTGATGCGATACCCGCAAAAACCCGGGGTGTGGTGCGGTTGAGGTGCTGCAGCGTGTGGAGATGTAGTTGTTGGATACCGTGATATGCGGAGCAATGCACGTAACAATACATATGACCTGCAATATCAGTGCCTTGGCGGGTAATTGTGGCTAAACGAAAGTGCAACCAAATGTTAGTATAGCCTGATGGCATACTGTGGAGATTGGAATTGCGTCCCGTGCTGAGACTGGAGGGCTCGCGATGCATAGACCGCGTCAGCATTTGAATATTCCTACTGAAATCGTTCGTACCGTCGTTGCGATCGCGGAGACAGGCAGCCTGTCGAAAGCCGGGGAGCGTCTCGGCCTCAGCCAGCCGGCGATCAGTTCGCAGGTCAAGCGCCTGCAAAGCCTGATTGGTGGCGCACTCTTCGTCAGAACCGCAAACGGCACCACGACCACCGAGCTCGGCAAGGTCGCCGTGCAGCAGGCGAGGCGCATCCTCGAAGCCAACGATCAACTGCTTCGGCTCGGCGGCAATCATGAAGGACCCCAGCCGTTGCGGCTGGGAATCAGCACGATGCTCGCGGAGGAATTCCTGAAGCTGCATCCCTCCGATGCACTCGCCGACGTTCTGCTGCACGCCGACATGTCACCGGCCGTCATCAGGGGGGTGATCGACGGCTACATCGACATCGCGTTCGTCTACAGCAACCCTTCGCAGGAGAACGAAGACGAGGTGACGATCGCCGCCGAAGCCGAGGAGCGGTCGGTGTGGGTGCGATCGCGCGATTTTGTGCTGCGGCCGGGCGCCCCGATCCCGATCCTGGCCTGGCCAGGTGACGACTGGATGATCCGGACGCTCACCAAGCACAACATCACGTACAAGATCGTGTTCAGGAGCCCGAACCACCAGCTGCGACTGGAAGCCGCCCGGGCCGGGTACGGCCTGACGGCGTGCCCCGAGCGGATGATCCCGTCCTCGCTGATCTCGGCGAAGGACTATTATCTTCCGGAGCTTCCGTTGCAGAAGCGCCTGCTGTGCGTTCGCCCTGGTCTCGAAGGCAGCCGCGCCACGGCGATGGTGCAGCGGTTGTCCAGCCTGTTCTTCAGCGGCGCGAAGCCGATGCGTCAGGTGAGCAACATGTAGCTGGTGCTGCCGCGGTCCGGCGGCACCGATCAATAGTGCGGTGGGCGTTCGTTGGCGGGGCCGGGCGCCTGGCGTTCGGCCTCCTGAAGCCGGTCGCGCAACTCGGCGATCTGGCGCGTCAGCGCGTCGATCTGCTTCCATTGTGCCGTGATGGTCTGGTTCAGCGTCTCGATGGCCTCGTCCTGATAGGTCAGGCGAACCTCCAGCGCATCGATCCGCTCGCTCAGCTTGGCCGTGTCATTCATGGACGGCAGCCTCGCAGGGGGTACTCTCGCGCTCCGCGTCGCTCGAACGCGCACCCGCACGCTCGCGCAGGCCGTGGCCGAGCGCGACACGCTCGTCGAACACAAAACAGTCGCCGCGCCAGCGGCTGTCCAGCTGCGGGGTTTCCTCGAGATATTTCAGAATGCCGCCCTTGAGGTGATAGACCTCGGCAAAACCTTGCGCGAGCAGATAGGCGCTGGCCTTCTCGCAGCGGATGCCGCCGGTGCAGAACATCGCAATCCTGCGGTGCTTGGCCGGATCGAGGTGCCGCGCCGCAAATTCCTTGAATTGTCCAAAGCTCGCGATCCTGGGATCCACCGCGCCTTCGAACGTGCCCATCGCGACCTCGAACGCGTTGCGGGTATCGAGCACCATGATGTCAGGCGCGGCGATCAGCTCGTTCCAGTCGGCGGCATCGACATAGGTGCCGACCTGCCGCGTCGGATCGACCGTGGTGTCGCCGAGCGTGACGATCTCCTTTTTCAGCCGCACCTTGAGCCGCTGGAATGGCATCTGCGCCGCTTCGGAGAACTTCAGCTCGAGATTGTCGAGGCGGCCGCCGAACAGCGCTCCGTGCCTGAGCTCCGCAACGAAGTCATCGATGCCTTGGTCGGTGCCGGCAATGGTGCCGTTGATGCCCTCATGGGCGAGCAGCACGCTGCCCTTGAGATCGAGCGCGGCGCAGAACGCGCGCAGCGGCTCGCGCAGCGCGCGGAAGTCCGGCAGCGCGGCGAACTGGTAGAAGGCGGCGACCTTGAAGGGCATCGCCGGGGTTTATCAGGCCGGCCAGGCCGGCGAAACCCGCAAAGCCATGCATTGTCGGGATAATTCCCCTGGCATGCCAGGCATTGCTCAGCCGGGGATGAGTGTGCCATGTACTTTGTACTCCCTTGGCATCATCCGCCGCAGCCGCATCAGACCATCACGATCAAGCGAGCACTCCGTTATGAGGAATTTCCATTTCGCCGGCCGTTCCACGGTCCACGCCCAGAACGCGATGGTGGCGACGTCGCATCCGGAAGCGGCGCTCGCGGCCATCGAGGTGATGCGCGAGGGCGGCACGGCCGCCGACGCGGCGGTTGCAGCCTGCGCGCTGCTCGGCGTCATCGAGCCGCAATCGACCGGCATCGGCGGCGACTGCTTCGCGCTGATCCAGCCGAGGGGGGAAGGCAAGATCACCGCCTATAACGGCAGCGGCCGGGCGCCGATGGCGGCGACCGCCGACTGGTATCTCGAGCGCAAGATCCATTCGGTGCCGCTGACCTCGGCACATGCGGTCAGCATTCCCGGCGCGGTCGATGCCTGGGACGTGATCCTGAAGGACCACGGCAAGTTCGGCTTCGACCGGCTGCTGCAGCCCGCGATCAAGGCCGCCGAAGAGGGCTACGTGGTCGCGCCGCGCATCGCCTTCGACTGGAAGAACGGCTTCGAGAAGCTGAAGAACGGCACCAACACCGAGCGCTATCTGTTGCCGCACGGCAGGCCCGCGGTTGCCGGCGACGTGATCCGCCAGCCCGAGCTCGGCAAGACGCTGCGCGCGATCGCGCAAAAGGGCCGCGACGCCTTCTATAGCGGCGAGATCGCCGCCGACATGGTCGACACGCTGCGCGGCATCGGCGGCCTGCACACGCTCGAGGACTTCGCCGCGCACTCGACCGAGGCGACCTCGCCGATCGGCACGATGTACAAGGGCTACGACGTCTGGCAGTGCCCGCCGAACGGCCCCGGCATCACCATGCTGGTCATGCTCAACATCCTGTCGCGCTTCGACCTGACCAAGTTCAAGCCGCTCAGCATCGAGCGCTTCCATCTCGAGGCCGAGGCGGCACGCATCGCCTACATGATGCGCGAGCAGCATATCGGCGATCCCCAGCACGTGCATGTCGACGTTGCCGGCATCCTCGCCAGGGAATTCGCCGAAGAGCACATCAAGAACATCCGGATGGACCGGCTGCTCGAACTGCCGAACGTCGCGCCGCCGATGAATCCGTCGACGGTCTACATCACGGTGGTCGACAAGGATCGCAACGTCTGCTCGTTCATCAATTCGATCGCGCATTCGTTCGGCTCGGCGATCGTCTCCAACAAGACCGGCGTCCTGCTGCAGAACCGCGCCGGCGGCTTCCGCGTCCAGCCCGGACATCCGAATTGCATCGCACCGGGCAAGCGTCCGCTGCACACCATCATCCCGGCGCTGGTCACCAGGAACGGCCGCGCGCTGATGCCGTACGGCGTGATGGGCGGGCAGTACCAGCCGGTCGGCCAGACCCGTGTGCTGACCAACATGCTCGACTATGGCTGCGACATCCAGGAAGCCATCGATATGCCGCGCGGCCTGCACTACGAAGGCGTCTACCAGCTCGAGGACTCTGTGCCGGCGGAGATCGTCGAAGGCCTGAAGAAGATCGGTCACAAGACCACCAGCGTGGTCGCGCCGCTCGGCGGCGGGCAGGGCATCTGGATCGATTGGGACAAGGGGACGCTGACCGGCGGCTCCGATCCGCGCAAGGACGGCTGCGCGCTCGGCTACTGATTGTCGCGGCCGATCAGGGGCCGGCGGAAACAAGGTGTTGTCGCGGGGGGTGCTAGTCCTGCCCGACGGAAGCCCGTCACCGGCATCACCTACTCGTATCTGGCGGCGCAACTGATCGGTGATCTCATCGCGAGCGCGTCGTCGCCATTGCTCGGCGATTTTGCGCTGGACCGCGACGTCGGCACGGCCGGTCACTGAAAAATGGCTAGGGATTCGACCCGCACTGGGCTAGAGACGGCCGTCCTTCACGAGAGGTGCAAGATGCGATCTTCCCGACGCACGATCATCAAGACTGCATTCGCCGGCCTTGCGGCGGCAGTCTCCACGTCCGTTGTCAGCGGGACGGCAACGGCCCAAACTGCAGGAAAGCCCATGACCACAGCTTCAGGCCTCCAGATCATCGACAGCAAGGTCGGCGCCGGCGCCTCGCCGAAGACCGGCCAGACCTGCGTCATGCACTATACCGGCTGGCTCTACGAGAACGGCCAGAAGGGCAAGAAATTCGACTCCTCCGTCGATCGCAACGAGCCGTTCGAGTTTCCGATCGGCCAGGGTCACGTGATCAAGGGCTGGGACGAGGGCGTCGCCACCATGAAGGTCGGCGGCAAGCGCACCCTGATCATCCCGCCGAACCTCGGCTACGGCGCGCGCGGCGCCGGCGGCGTGATCCCGCCGAACGCCACGCTGTTGTTCGACGTCGAACTGCTTGGCGTCAAATAAGCCGATGGGCGTCAAGTAACCGGCCCACAGCAACAGGGGCGCAGCGATGAAGATTTCGATCCTCGACGATTATTTCGACACGCTGCGCACCCTCGATTGCTACCGCAAGCTCGACGGGTATGACGTCAAGATCTGGAACGATCATGTCCAGGACGTCGATGCGCTCGCCGAACGGCTGCGCGATACCGAAGCGCTGGTCCTGATCCGCGAGCGAACCCAGATCCGCACGCCGCTGCTCGAACGTCTGCCGAAGCTGAAGCTGATCAGCCAGCGCAGCGTCTATCCGCATATCGACATCGACACCTGCACGCGGCTTGGCATCATCGTGTCGTCGAGCCAGCATGCCGATACGCCGTCCTACGCCACCGCCGAGTTCACCTGGGGCATCATCCTTGCGGCGATGCGCGCGATCCCGCAACAGATGGCGGCGCTCAAGGCCGGCAAGTGGCAGATCGGCGTTGGCCATACGCTGCGCGGCAAGACGCTCGGCATCTATGGCTATGGTCGCATCGGCGCCGTGGTCGCGGGCTATGGCAAGGCGTTCGGCATGAACGTGCTGGTCTGGGCGCGCGAGCCGGCGATGGCGAAGGCGCGTGCCGACGGCTATGAGACATCAGCCAGCAAGGCGGATTTCTTCGCCCGCTGCGACGTGCTGTCGCTGCATATGCGGCTGGTCGACGCGACGCGCGGCATCGTCAAGGCGGAAGACCTCGCGCGGATGAAGCAGACCGCGCTGATCGTCAACACCAGCCGCGCGCCGCTGATCGAGCCCGGCGCGCTGGTCAACGCGTTGCGTGCCGGCCGGCCAGGCATGGCCGCGATCGACGTCTACGAGAAGGAGCCGCTGCGCGACACGGCGGACCCGCTGCTCAACATGGACAATGTGGTCTGCACGCCGCATCTCGGCTACGTCTCGCGCGACGAGTACGAAATCCAGTTCACCGACATCTTCGACCAGATATTGGCCTACGCGGCCGGCACGCCGACCAATGTCGTGAACCCGGATGTTCTGGCACATCCGGATGTGCTGGCACATCCGCGCCCGCGCGGCTGAGCAGCGTCGTTCATGCTCGATCGGCCGGCCTGATGGGGCGGCCGTGTCATCTCTCGTTCAGCGAGGCCAGTGAGCCGCTGAGGTCACCCTGCCGACAATCCTCTTGATGCCGCCGAGTGCCTTCTGTCCCTTGCCCTTGGCTTCCAGGATCGCGCCTCGGCCCTGCATCGCCGGAGAGCCGGTGACCTTGCCAAGACGCCGCTTGAACCTGCCGATCGCCTCGTTGGCCGTGCCCTTGATCCTATCGGTCGCGCTACCCATGAAATTACTCCTTCGGAATACACTGAGGTAACGCGCCGGAACATGGCGATGTTCCGATTCGGCGAGGTTCCGATTTTCCGCTCGCCTGCGCGGCTGCTTTTCGCTAGCGTTCCACGCACGAAATCAGGCCAACGAAAGCAAGAATGATGAGCGGTTCCCACGATCACACCCATTCCCACGACCATCACCATCACGACGACGAGCGCTGGAAGCACGACGGCGTCCGCGTGATTCCCGGCAACCAGCTCGATCCGAATGTGCCGTCGACCGCCGGCATGGACCGCAAGGCCGCGATCAATTTTGCCCGGGTCGGGGCGCAGAAATTGTGGGCAGGCATCGTCAGCATCAAGCCGGATGCCAAGACCGGCGCGCATCATCACGGCCATCTCGAAAGCATCATCTATGTCGTCAAGGGCAAGGCGCGGATGCGCTGGGGCGAGAAGCTGCAGTTCACCGCCGAGGCCGGCCCCGGCGATTTCATCTTCGTGCCGCCCTACGTGCCGCATCAGGAGATCAATGCCAGCCGCGACGAGGTGCTGGAATGCGTGCTGGTGCGCTCCGACGGCGAGGCGGTTGCGATCAATCTCGACATCGAGCCGATCGAGAAGCCGGAGACCGTGCTGTGGGTCGACCCGGTGCACCGCCATCCCGACGAGAAGAAATAGCGCGCGGCGCCGCTATGCTGTCATTCCGGGGCTCGCGAAGCGAGAACCCGGAATCTCGAGGTTCCGGGTTCGCGCTATGCGCGCCCCGGAACGACATCCCGGGAAGGGCTGAGATACCAGGGAGGCCAGCATGACGCTCGTGCGTTACGAGAGCGCCGACCACGTCGCGACCATCACGATGGACCGCGTCTCCTCGCACAACGCGCTCAACAACGCGCTGTGCGACGAGTTGCAGCAAGCCTGGCGGCGCTTTCGCGACAGCGATGACCGCGTCGCGGTGCTGGCGTCGGCCGAGGAGAAGTACTTCTGCGTCGGCGCCGACGTCAGGGATTTTCCCGCCAATATGTGGCAGGCGGTGCCCGGGCTCGGTGTCGAGCTCGACAAGCCAGTGATCGCGGCGACGTCGGGCTGGGTGGTGGGCGGCGGCTTCGTTCTGGTGCAGATGGCCGACATCTGCGTCGCCTCGGAGACGACGCGGTTCGTCTATCCGGAAGCCAAGATCGGCACCACCGGCGGCGGCGTCTCCTCGGTGCTGGCCCGCATGCCGCACAAGATCGCGATGGAGTTCCTGCTCGTCGGCGAGGAGCTGTCGGCCGAGCGGGCCTACCAGATCGGCTTCGTCAACCGCATCACGCCACCGGGGCAGCACCTTGCGGCGGCGCAGGAGCTGGCGGCCAAGATCGCGGGCAACGCGCCGCTGGTGGTGCAGGCGCTCAAGAAGCTCGCGCGTGACGCGATGCCGAAGGGGCCGCTGGAGACGGTCGCCGAGGTGCGCCGGCAACTCGACGCCATCAAGGACAGCGACGACCTCAAGGAAGGCGCCAGGGCGTTCAGCGAGAAGCGCAAGCCGAGATTTACGGGACGATGACCTTCTCCGTCATTGCGAGGAGCTCGCGACAAAATTGCAAGCAATTTTGCGCTGAAGCGACGAAGCAATCCATCTGTCCCTGAGCGGAGATATGGATTGCTTCGCTGCGCTCGCAATGACGGGGCCTAACCCCTACGCAAACACCCGGTGATCGATCACACCGTTCGGCACCACATAGCCGTAACGCGTGTTCGACGGCTCTACGCCAGCCTTCTCATACTGCGCCTTCATCATCGCAAAGCGATCGCCCTTGAGGTCGAGCATCGCGCGCTTCGGCTGGATGTTGTAGAGCCGGGCGTTGTTGTCGCCGAAGATCGCCGTCTTCACCGGCCCGTCGGCGGGGCCGAGCGGTGCATAGCCGAACTTCTTCTGCATCATCTCGGGGATCTCCAGCCGCCGCAGGCCCTCGATCTGCCATTGCGGCGCGCCGGTCCACAGCGCATCGGTACCCCAGCAGATGTGGTCGACGCCGAGCCCCTTGATCAAGGTACCCATCAGCGCGGCGCAGACATTGGGCTCGGCGACCAGCGTGGTCGCGAACAATTGCCCGACGTCGCCATAGACATTGTCGACGCCATACTGCGCCGGGATGTCGGCGAGATCCGAGGTCCAGGCGATGCGGCCGGTGCGCTCGAACTCGGCGAGCGCGACCTTCGGATCGCCGCCGACATGGCGATAGGCCGAGTGGTAGATGATGAAGTTGAGCTGCGGCCAGTCCTTGGCGGCCTTTCCGACATCGGCAACGTCGGCGAAGCCGCGCAGATTCGGATACTGCTTCTCGATCCCGGGCGGAAACAGTCCCTTGTGGACGCAGACGTTCTTGATGCCCGCCTTCACCATCTTCTCATAACCCTTGTAGGCGACTTTCTCGTCGTCCAGCCGCCAGGGGTAGCGGCTGATCTCCTTGTGGGTGTTGTCGCCGATCGTGTAGCCCTTGCAGGATTCCGGCTTCAGCGCCAATGCGGCGTCGAGCTTGTCGAGCCAGCCGGGCTGCCCGGGCGTGAAGATGGCGTGGCAGAACACGCGCCGCGAGCCGGCCTCGTCGTTCATTTTCTTGCGCGCGTCGGCCATCTGCTCGTTGGTCAGGAACCAGTCCTGCTCGATATCCGACGGCGCCGAGGAGATCAGCGCGATCTTGGTGTCGGAATCGAGAAACATCTCCTTCTTGTAGTTGTTGAACTTGAGATCCTCGATGGTCTGCTCGTGATCGTTGAGCTCCTTGTTCCAGCCGGCCTTGCCGACCGCCTTGCGCATTTCCACAAAACCCATGATGCGGGTGTCGTCGCGCAGGAAATGCGTGTGCATGTCCATGATGAACTGGTCTTTGAGGGAGTTGGCGCGCTCCTGCGCCATTGCGGGTGTCGCGGCCTCCGCCGGCGTCACGGCGAACAGCTCCCCGTAGACCTGGTTCATCGCGACGAAGGAGGCGGCCATGCCGGCCGCGGTCTGGAAGAATCTGCGGCGGTCGAGGCCCTGCTTGCCGCCGAGATCGTCGGCCATCGCGACCAGCCGCGCCTCGACCTCGCGCTGCCGTTCATTCTGCGGGTCGGGATAGAATTCGTCGCTGGAGACGATCTGGGTCGGGATCGGCGTCTGGTGCTGGCACAGTTCGGAGGGCATCAAGGCGGCAAGTTCATCGTCGGTGAGATTGCTGCTCATTCTTCGCTCCCACTTCTCGCCGGATTTTTCCGGTCGGATCGCCGCGGAGACTAGGACCAAGTCCGCCCGTCGTCCGCGCCGTTTGCCGGAAAACGCATTCACAAAATCGTGCATCGGATTGGCGGAGGCGAGATGCGCCCGTCGCGCAACCGGACATGCCCGCTGCTATGCTCGATCGCGCCGGATCGGACGAAGAAATCCGGAAGGGAGCGAACCATGATGTCATCTGACCATTCGCGGCGCAGCATGATCAAAGGCATCGGCATTGCAACGGCCGCCGGCGTGTTCGGCGCAGCGTCGGCACAGGCAGTGCCCGCGGTTCCTGTCGAAGGAGAAATATGGAGCAACGAATACTGGGCGAAGAAGGATGACATCCCCTTGTGGATGTTCCGCAAGCGGATCGGTGCGCCGAAGCCGGGCGAGCCGGCGCGGCCGGTGGTGTTCTTCGTCCACGGCTCGTCGGTGACATCACGGGTGTTCGACCTCACGGTGCCGGGCAAGGGCGAGTATTCGCTGCTGAACACATTTGCCCGCTACGGCTTCGATTGCTGGACCATGGACCACGAGAACTACGGCAAGTCCGGCCGCACGTCGGGCAATGCGGATATTGCAAGCGGCGTCGAGGATCTGAAGGCCGCGGTCGAGGTGATCGCGCGCGAGACCGGGCAGGGGCGATATCACTTCGTCGGCGAATCCTCGGGCGCGCTGCGGGCCGGCGCATTCGCGATGGCCGCGCCCGAGCGCATCGACCGGCTGGTGTTCGCCGCCTGCACCTACAAGGGCGAGGGCTCGCCGACGCTGGCAAAGCGCGCCGAGCAACTCGCCTATTACCGCAGTCACAACATGCGCAAGCGCGACCGCGACATGATCCGCTCGATCGCGACCCGCGACAGGCCCGGCACGTCGGACCCCGCCGTGGTCGAGCTGCTGGCCGATGTCGAGATGCAGTTCGGCGACCAGATCCCGACCGGCACCTATCTCGACATGACCGCCAATTTGCCGGTGGTGCATCCGGAGAAGGTGCTGGCGCCGGTGCTGCTGGTCCGCGGCGAATATGACGGCATCGCCGCGGTTCCGGACCTCGAGGAGTTCTTCAACAAGCTGCCGAACGGCGATCGGCAGTTCATCATCCTGCCCGGCACCGCCCATTCGGTGGCGCTTGCCACCAATCGGGAGCTGTTCTGGCATGTGACGCGGGCATTCCTGACCATGCCGACACCGATTGTGACCTGACGTCACCCTGCGGCAGGACGCCGCAAGAAAAATCGGCGCGGTGATGTCGGGACGCGGCGAGGCGGTTCGTCCTCGGGGCACAACCCGCGAAAAGGAGCGCCTTTCATGGCCAAGCCGACAATGATCTTCGTCAACCTGCCGGTCAGCAATCTCGCCCACGCGACCGCCTTCTATGAGGCGATCGGCGCGACCAAGAACGCGCAATTTTCCGACCACACCGCCTCCTGCATGGTGATCTCAGACACGATTCACGTCATGCTGCTGACGCACGACAAGTTCCGCGAATTCACCCCGAAGAAAATTGCCGACACCAAAACCACGAGCGAAGTGCTGATCTGCCTGTCCGCCGACAGCCGCGACGCGGTCGACGGCTACGTCGCCAAGGCAACGGGCGCGGGCGGCAGCGCCGATCCGTCGCCGCAGCAGGATTACGGCTTCATGTACGGCCGCAGCTTCGAGGATCCCGATGGTCACATCTGGGAAGTGATGTGGATGGACGTCGAGGCGGCGATGAAGGCGCAGTCCGCCGCGGCGATCGCCTGATCGCATCCCGCCATCACGAGGAGCTCAGCATGTCGAAGGTATCTCCCTGCCTGTGGTTCAACGGCGAGGCCGAGGAGGCCGCGAACTTCTACGTCTCGCTGCTGCCCGGTTCGCGGATCGAGACCGTCCAGAAGAATGTCATCGACAGCCCCGGCGGAAAGGCCGGCACGGTGCTGCTGGTCGAATTCACGCTCGCCGGTCAGCGCTTCATGGCGCTGAACGGCGGGATGAGGATGGAGCATACCCACGCGGTCTCGTTCGCGATCGACTGTGTCGACCAGGCCGAGGTCGATCGTCTGTGGGACGCGTTGCTCGCGGCCGGCGGCACCGCCGAGCAGTGTGGCTGGCTGCGCGATCGCTATGGCGTCGCATGGCAGATCGTGCCGGCGGCGATCCGCCAATATCTCGGCGGGCCCGACGCCGCCGGCGCCGCGCGTGTGATGCAGGCCGTGCTCGGGATGATCAAGCTCGATATCGAAGGCCTGCGCCGGGCCTATCAGGGTGAGGCGGCGGCGTGAGGTAAGGCTTCGCTGGCATCGCCCGGCTCGCCGCCTTCGCTAACGCTTCGGCGAGCCAGGGATTCGTGGCCTCGTCGAAGCCTTGGCGTAGACGGACCGGGCGATCCAGCATTCCAGAGATTTCGGTGCGCGGCCAACAGGCCGCGGCGTACTCGATGCCCCGCATGAAGCGGCATGACAGTATGGGCACGATGGTTCCGTCACATGACCGTGGCGACGGATCGCGGATGCAGCTGATATCGTATAATTATCGCTGGCTGCGTTCCCCTCGCACCGTGCTTGCCCTTTGAACATCGTATCCAAATCTCCTTCTGTTCCGCGAAGTCCCGCCGCGCGCGCGGCGATCGTCGCGGCAATCGTCTTCATCGTCGCCCATGTCGTGCTGCTGCTCGGGATCACCGCGCCGGACAAGCTCTATTTCGATGAGGTGCACTATGTGCCGGCGGCGCGGCAGATGCTGCTGCCGGTGCGCGAGGCCCCGATCCTCAATCCGATGCATCCGCCGCTTGCCAAGGAGATCATCGCCCGCTCGATCAAGGCATTCGGCGATGGGCCGCTGGGATGGCGCTATCCCGCGGCGCTGTTCGGTGCGCTGGCGCTGGTCGGCGTCTATCTCGGCGGGCTTGCGCTGTTCGCGTCGCAGCAACGCGCGATCGCTGCCGCGCTGCTCGCCTTCTTCAACCAGATGCTGTTCGTGCAGTCGCGGATCGCGATGCTGGATATTTTCGCGCTCGCTTTCGGCCTGTTCGCGATCGCGGCGTTCGTCCACGGCTTCAGGCAACAGCAGCCGCAATTCGCCCTTGCGCTGGCGGGGCTGTTCGCGGGGCTTGCCAGTGCCTGCAAATGGAGCGGGCTGTTCGTGCTCGCGACCTGCATCGCGATCGTCGCTGCGATCCGCTTGATGCAGGGCTGGCGCACGCGCTTTGCCGACGCCAATGCGGAGGATTGGTACCGGCCGGAGCTGTGGCCGGATTTTCGTGTTCCGCACTTCATGGTCTGCTTCGTGCTGATCCCGGCGGCCGTCTATCTCGCGACCTTCGTGCCGCTCTACGGCCTCTCGTTCACGGATATCATGGAGGCGCAGCGTCGCATCTTTGCCGACAACACCACGGCCGCCATCGCGGGCCACACCTATATGAGCTCATGGCCGTCCTGGCCGTTCCTGGTGCGCCCGGTCTGGTACCTGTTCGAGAAGGTCGGCGATGACAGGTTCGCCGCGATCGTGCTTCTCGGCAACCCGCTGGTGCTGTGGCCGGCATTGATCGCGCTGATCATTGCGCTGCGCGACTGGATCGTCGGGCGCGGCCGTGATGCATTTCTCGTGCTGGCGTTCTACCTCGGCCCGTATCTCGCCTGGGCGCTGCTGCCGCGCACGCTCGGTTTCATCTATTACTATCTCCCCGCGGCGACCACCGCGAGTTTCGTGCTGGTCTACGCCTTGACGCGCAAGGGTGCGCCGCGCTGGCTGCTGTGGGCGTTCGTTGCGGTTGGATGCGCAGGGTTTGTTGCGATGCTGCCGGTCACGGCCGCTGTCATCGAGACGTCGATGGCGACGTTCAACCGCCTGATGCTGTTTCAGGGCTGGATATGACGGTCTTTGAAGTAGTGATCCGCCTGCCGGGCATGGCAGGCGGATCGGGGCTGCGGGAGATTACTGCGAGGCGGTCTTGGTATCCATGTTGACGACCTGCACGCGTCGATTGGTCGGGTCCATCGGCGCGCTCGGGTCCTTCGGCCGGGTCTTTCCGTAGCCGACCGTCACGAGATCCGAGCCGTTCAGGCCGTAATGTTCGACCAGAAATTTCTTGATGGTGTCGGCGCGGCGCTCCGACAGGTCCTGGTTATAGGCCTCGCCGCCGATCGCGTCGGTGTGGCCGGCGACGACGAAGGTCGAGCCCTTCATGCTGGCATCGGACAGTGCCTTGCCGAGCTCCTGCACCGCCTGGGTCGAGCCCTTGCTGATGTCGGCCGAGTTGTAGTCGAAGTGGATCTCCAGATCGATCTTCGGCTTGTTCGCCGCGATGTCGGCGATCTCCTGGCGTTCAACGCGCGACAACGAACGGGTCTGCCGGTTGCGGACGGTGTTGAGGAAGCTTGCCTCCTTGGCGGAAGCCGCGAGGTCGACCTGCGTGCCGGCGGAAAGGCCGCGGGTGGCCGACTTCGGCTTCAGCGCATTGAGAATCTGTGCGGCAGGAACGGCCTCGCTGCCGGCCAGTGCGACGCCCGCCGTCATCGACAGCGCGGCGCCGATCGTCAGAAAAGACAAGGAAAAAGAGCGGGTCATGGTTTTCGTCCTCAAATGTCGGGCTAGCCAATCCGGCTTGCTGTCGTTTTGATGCTGGAAGAATAGGACCGGTTCAAAGCCCGGAATGTGATCTGGGTCACGGTTGGGTGTGCCGCCCCGCCTTGCGCCAGGCAGGCAGACGGGAAGCGAGGACATCATGGCCAACGTCAATCGTGTCCTCCGCTCGATCAATGACGAAGCTGCCTCGCGCTGCGTCGATATCTTCCTTCGCCCGGACGGCAGCATCGGCTTCGAGGAATATCGGCGGGACGTCGAAGATGGCCGTGGCTGGTTTCCGGTCGGCGGTCATTCGTCCCGCATCTTCCATGGAGAAAGCGCCGCGCTCGCGGCGGCGATCGGGGACGTTCCGTGGTTGCGGCGGGTCGTCGGATCGACGTAGCCGTTCCGAATGATGCGGAGCTGATTTCCGCCGCGCGGCTCTCCACAGCTGCGCGAATCTCACTACATTGCTGGGGCAATGTCCCGCGCCGCCGAACCCCTTTCGTTGAACAATGCTGTGGCCCGCCATATCTGGCTGCGCGCGCAGCGGCTCGATACCCAGGTGCCGTTCGGTGAGGGGGCGTCAGCGGTGGCGGCCGCCGTCGATCATCTCGGCTATGTGCAGATCGACACCATCAACGTGATCGAGCGCTGCCATCACCACATCCTGTTCAGCCGCATTCCGGACTACCGCCGCGCCGACCTCAAGCAGGCGCAGAGCCGGGACAAGAGCGTGTTCGAGTACTGGACGCACGCGCTGTCCTACATTCCGTCCAAGGACATCGGCTTCTTCCTGCCGGCGATGAAGGCGCACAAGCGCGAGGGCCACAAATGGTTCTCGTCGGTGACCCCGGCGGATACGCGCAAGGTGCTGCGGCTGCTTCGTGCCGGTCCGCTGACGATCCGCGACATCGATGACGACGTGCTGACCGAGAAGGAGCATCTCTGGCAGAGCCGCAAGCCCTCCAAGCGCGCGCTGCAGCTCGCCTTCTACGGCGGCGTGGTCACGATCAGCGAGCGCGCCGGCATGCTGAAGACCTATGAGTTGATGACCCGGCACTTCGGCTGGGACAAGCCGCCGAAGCCGGCCCCGGCCTCGGCCCGGACGGCCTATCTGCTCGACCGCGCGCTGCGCTCACAGGGCATCGTCAGCCTGGATTCGATCTGCCATCTCGACGCGCCGAGCAAGAAGGCGGTGCGCAGCCTGATCGAGGCGAGGGTGCGCCGCAAGGAGCTGGTGCGGATCGCGCTCGATGGCGCCGGCAAGCAGGAGCATTGGGCGCGGCCCGAGGTGCTGGACGCGACCGGCGAGGGTGATCCCACCCTGGTCCACATCCTCTCGCCGTTCGATCCGCTGATCATCCAGCGCAAGCGCACCGAGCTGTTCTTCGGCTATGGCCACCGTTTCGAGGCCTATGTGCCGAAGGAGAAGCGCCTGTTCGGCTATTTCGCGCTGCCGGTGCTGGTCGGCGACGACGTCGTCGCCGCCCTCGACCTCAAGACCGACCGGCAGAACAAGAAGCTCCTGATGCAGAAATGGAGCTGGGTCGGCAACGGCAAGAAGCAGGCGGCACGCAAGGAGCTGAAGCGGCGCATCGAGGAAGAGCTCGACCGCTTCGAGCGCTTCCAGCTGGCTGAATAGGGTGGCTCCGTCATTGCGAGCGCAGCGAAGCAATCGCGCCACAAGCGGATAAGTGGATTGCTTCGCTTCGCTCGCAATGACGCCGTGCACAAAACGCACAGGTTTCCCGTTTGCGCTGTGAGCTATGAGTTTTTGCCATTGCTCAATGTGGGGCCAGCCAATAATCCTCACGGTAAGCAACACCCGGGGAAAGCTCATGAGCCAGACAGCTACCATCGCGCCCGATCGCGGCGCCCGCAGCGAGATCGAGACGTCGACGATCCGCGCGATCTCCTGGCGGCTGATCCCGTTCCTGATCCTGGCCTACTTCTTCTCCTATCTCGACCGCGTCAATCTCGGTTTCGCTGCGCTCACCATGAACAGCGAGTTGAAGTTCTCGCCGGTGGTGTTCTCGTTCGGCGCCGGCATCTTCTTCATCGGCTATTTCATCTTCGAGGTGCCGAGCAATCTGGCGCTGGAGCGGTTCGGCGCCAGCAAGTGGATCGCCCGCATCATGGTGAGCTGGGGCGTCCTCTCGGCGTTGATGGCGGCGGTCTATGACGAGCACAGCTTCTACGCGCTGCGCTTCTTCCTCGGCGTCGCCGAGGCCGGCTTCTTCCCCGGCATCATCCTCTATCTGACCTACTGGTATCCGGCCGAGTATCGTGCGCGCTTCCTCGCCGCCTTCGCGCTCGCGGTGCCGATTTCGACCGTGATCGGCGCGCCGATCTCCGGCCTGTTGCTCGGCCTCGACGGCGTGATGGGCTTGAAGGGCTGGCAGTGGCTGTTCGTCATCGAGGGCATTCCCTCGGTGCTGCTCGGCATCGTCACCTGGTTCTATCTGACCGACCGGCCGGAGAAGGCCGAGTGGCTCTCGGCCGAGCAGAAGGCGTGGCTCAAGGCAAAGCTCGACGCCGAGGTCGCGGCCAAGCAGGCGGCGAAGCATTTCACCTTGGGCGAGGCGCTGTCCTCGCCCAAGGTGCTGGCGCTCAGCGCGATCTATTTCGGTTTCGTCGCCTCGCTCTACGGCATGCAGTTCTGGCTGCCGCAGATCGTCAAGGCGTTCGGTCTGACCAACGCGCAGACCGGCTTCGTCACCGCGATCCCGTACGCATTCGGCACCGTCGCGATGATCCTGTGGGCGCGCCGTTCCGATGCCACCCGCGAGCGCGTGTTCCATGTCGGCGCGCCGCTGCTGCTGACCGCGCTGGCGCTCGCGGTCTCCAGCTACATCACCGATCCGGTCATGACGATGGTGGTGCTGACGGTCGCCGCGATCGGCGTGTTCTGCACCTTCGCGGTGTTCTGGACGCTGCCGACCGCCTGGCTCTCCGGCACCGCTGCCGCCGGCGCGATCGCGCTGATCAACTCGATCGGCAACCTCGCCGGTTTCGGCGGGCCCTATCTGATCGGCTGGGTCAAGGAAGCCACCGGCAGCACGTCGACCGGCCTGCTGGTGCTGTCGCTGTTGCCGCTCGCCGCGGGCCTGCTGGTTTTCCTCGGCAGCCACGAGACCAAGACCGAGTTCGCCGGCGCGAAGTAGCGATGACGCGTGCGCCGTGACGGGTTGCGATGGGTAGAGCATTGGGCAACCGCGGCGAGATGATGAGTCTCGCTGCGCTCTACCCATCCTGCGACCGGGCTAGCTAGATCGGATAGCGCCACTTCAGCGCGCGGCGCACGAAGAAGATCGCGACCAGCGTGGTGCCGAGCGCGGCAAGCCAAGCCCACATCAGGACGCCGCCCTGTGCCAGGGCGTAGCGCTCGGCGAACGTCAGCGCGACCAAAACGCCGATGAGCCCTACGCCAGACCAATAGAGGGGCGAACGCAGCATTCCAGTCGCAGCATGTTCAGCCGCGCGTTCGCGCGCTCTGCCTACCGACCAGACCAAGAAGCCGGCGTAACCAAGGGCAAAGATCCATGACATCGCCGCAACCTCGCACGCCGGTGCTTCCGGGACCGTAAAGGACGGAAGCGAAAGTCGAGGTATCGGGCGGAGGAGCCTGATCACGGCCAACCTCACGAATAGGTTATCACTGACGAATATTGACATTTATCAGTGATAAATCGATACTCTTCATCAGTCGTCAGCCTGAAGGAGATTTCAGATGTTCGTTCGTTCCGTTTTCTCGAGCTATTACAGGCTCTTGACGGGAGCATCATTGGCTTTCGCGGTGTTCGCGCTGACCGGCTGCAATGAAAAGGCGGCTGAAAACGCCGATCCGGGGCGCCCCGTTCTGGTGGCGACCGTCCATTATGAAGCTGAAACCCCTGAGCGCAGCTTTGTCGGCACCATCAAGCCCCGTATCGAAGCCGATATGGGCTTTCGGGTCGCCGGCAAGGTGGCCAAGCGGCTGGTCGAGGTCGGACAGACAGTCGACGTCGACCAGCCCTTGGCCACCCTCGACGAGGTCGACCTGAAGCTGCAGGCCGAGCAGGCGGAGGCGGAATTCCGCGCCGCCACCGGCGTGCTGGCGCAGGCCGCCGCCGCCGAGCAGCGCGCCAAGGATCTGAAGGCCAAGGGCTGGACCACCGACGCGGCACTCGATTCCGCCAAGGCCGCCGGCGACGAGGCCCGCGCGCGGCTGAACCGTGCCGAGCGCTCGGTCGAGCTGACCAGGAATTCCCTCTCTTATGCAACGCTGGTGGCCGACACCCGGGGTGTCGTCACAGCGACCATGATCGAGCCCGGCCAGGTGGTTGCCGCGGGCCAGGCTTCGATCCGTGTCGCCCGACTTGGCGAGAAGGAAGCTGTCGTCGCGATCCCCGAGACGCTTCTTGCTCGTGCCAGGTCGGGCGTAGCCACGGTGACGCTGTGGTCGGACGCCAAGAAGAGCTATGCCGCCAGGCTGCGCGAGGTCGCGCCGCAGGCCGATCCCGCCACCCGCACCTATCTCGCAAAATTCTCGCTGCCGGACGCGGACGAGGCGGTCTCGCTCGGCATGACCGCGACGCTGACGCTGGCCGACAAGGCGAGCGAGCGCGTCGCCAAGTTGCCGCTGTCGGCGCTGTACAGCCAGGGCGGCGATCCCTCGCTCTACATCGTCGACGACAAGGGCGACATCGCGCTGAAGCCGGTCAAGGTGAAGGCCTATGAGAGCAACAACGTCGTGATCTCCGGCGGCGTCGACGATGGCGCCAAGGTGGTCGCCCTCGGTGTGCAGAAACTCGATCCGAGCCAGAAGGTGCGGGTCGTGTCGTCGCTGTCGTTCTAACCCTCGCATAGCAGCGGAAACGGTTCTGGGACTGGTCTAGAACTTGGAGAGTTCGATGAAGCGCTTCAACCTTTCGGCCTGGGCGGTCAGCCATCCGACGCTGGTCCTGTTCCTGATGATCATCCTCGCCGCCGCCGGCTTCTTCTCCTATGAGAAGCTCGGCCGCGCCGAGGATCCGTTCTTCACCGTCAAGGTGGTGAACGTCTCGGTGATGTGGCCGGGCGCGACCTCGCAGGAAATGCAGATGCAGGTCGCCGATCCGATCGAGAAGAAACTGCAGGAGCTGCCGTTCTTCGACAAGGTGCAGACCTATTCCAAGCCGGGCTTCACGGCGATGCAGGTCTCCTTCAAGGATTCGACCTCGCCGAAGGACGTACCCTATCTCTTCTATCTGTTGCGCAAGAAGCTGGTCGATGTGCAGGGCGAGCTGCCCTCCGGCATCCTCGGTCCCGTCGTCAACGACGAATTCTCCGACGTCGATTCGATCCTCTATATGATGACCGGCGACGGCGCCAATTATGCGCAGCTCAAGAAGGTCGCGGAGGGCTTTCGCCAGCGCCTGCTGAAGGTGCCCGGCGTCACCAAGATCGATCTGTACGGCACCCAGGACGAGCGTATTTTCGTCGAGTTCTCGCATGCCAAGCTGGCGACGCTCGGCATCACGCCGCAGGCGCTGTTCGATTCGCTCGCCAAGCAGAATAACGTCACCCCGGCCGGTACCGTCGAGAGCTCATCGCAGCGCGTGCCGCTGCGCGTCACCGGCGCGCTTGACGGCGTCAAGGCGGTTGCCGAGACGCCGGTCGAGAGCAACGGCCGCGTGTTCCGGCTCGGCGATATCGCGACCGTAAGCCACGGCTATGTCGATCCGCCGAGCTTCAAGGTG
The DNA here is from genome assembly GCF_055264925.1 of Bradyrhizobium sp. KZN70725. NCBI lineage: Bacteria > Pseudomonadati > Pseudomonadota > Alphaproteobacteria > Hyphomicrobiales > Nitrobacteraceae > Bradyrhizobium > Bradyrhizobium sp. KZN70725. The sequence continues at coordinate 32,138 of NZ_JBUYWT010000024.1, read as the reverse complement.
CGTCAGGAAGGCAAGCCGGCGCTCGGCATCGGCGTCGTCACCGCCAAGGGCGCCAACATCCTCGAGCTCGGCAAGGAGGTCCAGAAGGCGACCGCCGAGTTCCTGAAGGCGGTGCCGCAGGGCGTCGATGTCCAGCAGATCGCCGACCAGCCCAAGGTGGTCGAGCACGCCGTCGGCGAGTTCGTGCACTCCTTCGTCGAGGCGCTCGCGATCGTGCTGTTCGTCTCCTTTGTCGCGCTCGGCTGGCGCACCGGCATCGTGGTCGCGCTGTCGGTGCCGCTGGTGCTCGGCATCGTCTTCATCGTGATGAACGCAATGTCGCTCGACCTGCACCGTATCACGCTCGGCGCGCTGATCATTGCGCTCGGCCTTTTGGTCGACGACGCCATTATCGCGGTCGAGATGATGGTCGTGAAGATGGAGCAGGGCTGGGACCGCATGAAGGCGGCGTCCTTTGCCTGGGAATCCACCGCGTTTCCGATGCTCACGGGAACGCTGGTCACGGCCGCTGGCTTCCTCCCCATCGGCTTTGCCAATTCTGCGGTCGGCGAATATGCCGGCGGCATCTTCTGGATCGTGGCGATCTCGCTGGTCGCCTCCTGGTTCGTCGCGGTGATCTTCACGCCCTATATCGGCGTCAAGCTGTTGCCCAACATCAAGGTGCACCAGAACCACGATCCGCACGCGATCTACGAGACGCGGATGTATCGCGGCCTGCGCAGCGTCGTGCAGTGGTGCGTCGATCACCGCATCAAGGTGGTGGCGGCGACCGTCGGCGTCTTCGTTGCCTCCATCGTTGCGTTCGGCCACGTCCAGCAGCAGTTCTTCCCGCTGTCGGAGCGGCCCGAGCTGTTCCTGCAGCTGCGTCTGCCCGAGGGCACCGCCTTCAACGTCACCGAGAAGGCGGTGAAGCAGGCCGAAGGGCTGCTGAAGGGCGATGACGACATCCAGACCTACACCGCCTATGTCGGCCAGGGCTCGCCGCGCTTCTGGCTCGGCCTCAACCCGCAGCTGCCGAACGAGGCCTTTGCCGAGATCGTGATCCTCGCCAAGAACGTCGAGGCGCGCGAGCGCGTCAAGGCCAAGATCGAGCAGGCTGCCGCCGACGGCGCTTTGAACGAGGCGCGGGTCCGGGTCGACCGCTTCAATTTCGGTCCGCCGGTCGGCTTCCCGGTCCAGTTCCGCGTGATCGGCCCCGATGCCAACAAGGTGCGCGACATCGCCTACCAGGTGCGCGACGTCATGCGCCAGAACAAGAACGTCAAGGACGTCCAGCTCGACTGGAACGAGCAATCGCCCTACCTGAAGCTCGCCGTCGACCAGGATCGGGCGCGCGCGCTCGGCCTGACCCCGCAGGACGTCTCGCAGGCGCTGGCGATGTTGATCTCGGGCGCGCCGGTCACCACGATCCGCGACGGCATCGAGAAGGTCGGCGTGGTCGCCCGCGCGGTGCCGTCCGAGCGGCTCGATCTCGGCCGCGTCGGCGATCTCACCATCACCACGCGCAACGGCGTCGCCGTCCCGCTGCAGCAGATTGCCAAGATCGAATATGCGCATGAGGAGCCGATCCTGTGGCGGCGCAACCGCGACATGGCGATCACCGTGCGCTCCGACGTCGTCGACGGCGTGCAGGCGCCCGACGTCACCAACCAGATCTCGCCGAAGCTGAAGGACGTCCAGGCCCATCTCGAGCCGGCCTACCGGATCGAGCCGGGCGGGGCGTTCGAGGAATCCGCCAAGGGCAATGCGTCGATCTTCATCCTCTTCCCCGTGATGGTGATGGTGATGCTGACGCTGCTGATGATCCAGCTGCAGAGCTTCTCGCGCCTGTTCCTGGTGTTCCTGACCGCGCCGCTCGGCATCGTCGGCGCCTCGCTGGGGCTCAACGTCGCCAACCAGCCGTTCGGCTTCGTGGCGCTGCTCGGCCTGATCGCGCTCGCCGGCATGATCATGCGCAACGCCGTGATCCTGGTCGACCAGATCGAGAGCGACGTGGCGTCCGGCCTGACCCGGCGCGAGGCGATCGTCGAAGCCACCGTCCGGCGCGCCCGGCCGGTGGTGCTGACGGCCCTGGCCGCCATCCTCGCCATGATCCCCCTGTCGCGCTCGGCGTTCTGGGGCCCGATGGCGATCACCATCATGGGCGGTTTGTTTGTTGCGACTTTCCTGACCTTGCTGTATCTGCCGGGCCTTTACGCCCTCTGGTTCCGCAAGACCCTCGAGGAAAGCGGCTCCGAGCAAACCGATACTGCGCCGCAGCATGCCGGCGATGCGCAACGCGCATTTTCGCTTGCTGAAGCGGCCGAATAATTGAAGATTGAGCAGGCCCAACATGACGCTGATCTCGGAACATAGCGAAACCGACACCCGCGAGCGGATTCTCGTGGTGGCGGAGCGCTTGTTCCGGCAGATCGGGTATCAGAAGACGACGGTCGCCGACATCGCCAAAGAGCTGCGGATGAGCCCCGCCAACGTGTACCGCTTCTTCGATTCGAAGAAGTCGATCCACGAGGGCGTAGCCCGCGGCCTGATGGGCGAGGTCGAGATCGAGGCCCGGCGCATCGCGCGCTCGGAAGGGCCGGCGGCGCCACGATTGCGCCAGATGATGACGACCATCAATCGCATGAACACCGAGCGCTATGTCGGCGATTCCAAGATGCACGAGATGGTCGAGATCGCGATGCAGGAGGACTGGGACGTCTGCGTCGCGCATATGGAGTGTATCGCCTCCATTATCGGCGAGGTGATCGCGCAAGGAGCCGCGTCGGGGGAGTTCGAGATCAAGGACCTGCAGCTCGCCTCGCTGTGCGCCTGCACCGCGATGATGCGGTTCTTCCACCCGCAGATGATCGCCCAATGTGCCACCAAGCCGGGCCCGACCATCGACCAGATGATCGATTTCGTGATCGCCGGCCTGTCGCCGCGCGGCCGCGCCAATTGAGCGCCAGCCCTTGAGCGCCAGCACTGACATTTTCGTCAGTTGACTCCTTTGTCATTCCGGGGCGATGCGTAAGCATCGAACCCCAATGCGCAATCGCGCATTGTGGAATCTCGAGATTCCGGGTCTGGTCCTTACGGACCATCCCGGAATGACGAGGACGCAATCGTGACCGCCAAAGACCTGCATTTCTACGAGCCGAAGAACGGCCACGGCCTGAAGCACGACCCGTTCAACGCCATCGTGGCGCCGCGGCCGATCGGCTGGATCTCCTCGCGCGACAAGGGCGGCAACGTCAACCTCGCGCCCTACAGCTTCTTCAACGCCTTTTGCTACGTGCCGCCGATCATCGGCTTCTCCTCCACCAACTGGAAGGATAGCGTCGCCAACATCCAGGACACCGGCGAGTTCGTCTGGAATCTGGCGACGATGGATCTCGCCAAGCACATGAACGCGACCGCGGCGCATGTCGCGCGTGATGTCGACGAGTTCAGGCTCGCGGGGCTCACGCAGGTCGCCGGCAAGCTTGTCAACGTGCCGCGGGTCGCCGAAAGCCCGGTGTCGTTCGAATGCAAGGTGAGCCAGATCGTCCAGCTCCAGGGCGCTGACGGCAAGAAGGCCGAGGCCTGGCTGACGCTCGGCGAGGTCGTGGCCGTCCACATCGACAAGGCCTTCATCAAGGACGGCGTCTACCAGACCGGCCTCGCGCACCCGATCGTCCGCGCCGGCCGCCGCGGCGACTACTTCGAGATCAAGCCGGAAAACATGTTCGAGATGATCCGGCCGGATTGAGTGCTGCTCTATCCTCCCTCTCCCCGTTCTTCACGGGGTCGAGACGAGCGAAGCTCGCTCTTAGAGGGTAGGGTGAGGGGCTGCTTCCACCAGTTGTGATGGTCGTGAGACCTGTACCCCCTCACCCGAAATTCAAGCTGCGCTTGAATTTCGACCTCTCCCCGCAAGCGGGGCGCGGTAAGAGACGTCGCTCCGCAACGACGGCCCGCACCACAACAATGTGAAATTTCCGCGCGCGGGGATGAAAAACCGTCACTCGCAACCTCTCCGAGAGCAGTCTAACCTCCACTCGCCAGGCCGGATCAACGGCCGGCCAACAGAGTGGGAGGATGCGATGACACGCCACGAGCGGAGCGATCCGAACGAAGAACAACGCGATCCGAATGTTTCACGGCGCACGCTGGTTCAGGGACTGGCGGTTTCCGCCGCCGCCGTCGCGGGCATCGGCAGCGCGCTGGCCCAGAACGCGCCCGCGCCGGTCGGGCCGCCGACGACGATCACCAGCCCGCCGCGCGACTTCAGTCCGCGCGGTGCGCCGACCACCTATTTCTGGGACCCCGACATCATCGCGGTCGATCCGTCCTTCAACGACCTTGCCCAGCCCAACACCTCGATCAAGCGCCTCTATACCGGCCTGTTGTGGGCGGAAGGCCCGGCCTGGAGCTCGCAGGGCCGCTATCTGCTGTGGAGCGACATCCCGAACAACCGGCAGATGCGCTGGTCGGAAGATGACGGCCATGTCAGCGTCTTCCGCATGCCGTCGAACTACTCGAACGGCAATTCATTCGACTTCCAGGGCCGCCAGCTGTCCTGCGAGCATCTCACCCGCCGCGTGACGCGCTACGAGAATGACGGCACCGCGACCGTGCTCGCCGACAACTATCAGGGCAAGCGGCTGAACTCGCCGAACGACGTCGTCGCGCATCCGGACGGCAGCTACTGGTTCACCGATCCGCCCTATGGCGGCCAGCTCTATGAGGGCGAGCCTGATGCCGCGGGCGGCCCGAGCAATCCGGCCGGCAAGCTCAATCCCCGGATCGGCCAGCCGGCGGGCTTCGTCCCGGCCAAGCGCGAACTGCCGACCAATTGCTATCGCATCGACCCGTCCGGCCGCGTCGATCTCGTGGTCAGCGAGGACCAGGTGCCGGATCCGAACGGGCTCTGCTTCTCGCCCGACTACAAGAAGCTCTACGTGGTCTCGACCGGCAAGGGACCGGGCGATAGCGGACCCGGCGGCAAGGGTGACGTTTTCGTGTTCGATGTCGGCGCCGACAACAAGCTTTCCAACGGCAAGCGGTTCAGCGATTTCACGATCGACGGCGTGAAGTGCGGACCGGACGGCATCCGCTGCGACGTCAACGGCAATGTCTGGTGCTCGAGCAATGCCGGTCGCGCGGTCGGGTACAGCGGCGTGACGGTGTGGTCGCCGGAAGGCAAGCTGCTCGGCCGCATCCGGCTGCTCGAGGTCTGCGGCAACATCACCTTCGGTGGTCCCAAGCGCAACCGTCTGTTCATGGCCGCAAGCCAGTCGCTCTACGCGGTCTATACCGCAACCCAGGGAGCGGGGCCCGCCTAGCTCGTCCTGCATGGGGATGGCGTCTGCGCCATCCCCGGCTACCTGATTGTCGCAGCTCAGCTTTCGGAACTGAACCCGTGGCCTGCCGTTAACAGAATGGCGCCTGGGCCGCGTCAATTTCGCTTTATCTGCGAAGCGAAGTGTTCACCGGTGAACGGCACTTTCCGATAAGATCACCCATCCGCGCCGCCGTTTCATGAGGGATCCGCCATGAGCTTCCGCCGCGACTATATGACAAAACCGATCTTCTCCTGGGCGCGTGGCGTGCTGCCGACGATGTCGGACACCGAGCGCGAGGCGCTGGAAGCCGGCGACGTCTGGTGGGACGCCGATCTATTCACCGGCAACCCCGACTGGTCGAAATTGCTGGCGTTCGCGCCGGCCAGATTGACCGAGGAAGAGCAAGCCTTCCTGCACGGTCCGGTCGACGAGCTCTGCAGGATGCTCGACGAGTGGAAGATCAACTGGGAATGGCGCGATCTGCCGCCCGAGGTCTGGGCTTTCATCAAGGCCAAAAAATTCTTCGGCATGATCATCCCGAAGGAATTCGGCGGCCTCGGCTTCTCGCCCTACGCGCATTCCGAGGTGGTGCGCAAGATCTCGTCGCGCTCGCTGACCGCGGCCGTCACCGTGATGGTGCCGAACTCGCTCGGGCCCGGAGAGCTCTTGATGCGCTTCGGCACCAAGGAGCAGCAGGACAAATGGCTGCCGCGCCTCGCCTCCGGACAGGACATTCCCTGCTTCGGCCTGACCAGCCCGGAGGCAGGCTCCGACGCCGCCTCGATGATCGACACCGGCATCATCTGCAAGGGCAATTTCGAAGGCCGTGAGGTGCTCGGCTTGAGGCTCAACTGGCACAAGCGCTACATCACGCTCGGCCCGGTCGCGACGCTGCTCGGCCTTGCCTTCAAGGCCTATGATCCCGATCACCTCGTCGGCAGCGAGGAAGAGCTCGGCATCACCGTCGCGCTGATCCCGACCCATCTGCCGGGCGTGTCGATCGGCCACCGCCATCTGCCGGCGATGCAGGTGTTCCAGAACGGCCCGAACTGGGGCAAGGACGTCTTCATCCCGCTCGACTACATCATCGGCGGCGAGGCACGGCTCGGTCAGGGCTGGAAGATGCTGATGACGGCGCTTGCCGCCGGCCGCGGCATCTCGCTGCCGTCGCTGTCGGCGGCCGGCGCTGCCTATGCCGCGCGTACCACCGGCGCCTATGCCCGCGTCCGCGAGCAGTTCGGCATCTCGATCTCGAAATTCGAAGGCATCGAGGAGCCGCTCGCGCGTATCGCCGGCACGGCCTATCTGCTCGACGCCGCACGGCGGCTGACCTGCGCCGCACTGAACGAGGGGCATCATCCCGCCGTCATCTCCGGGATCATGAAGTTGCACGCCACCGAGCGGATGCGGATCGCGATCGATGACGCCATGGACATCCATGGCGGCAAAGCCGTGATCGACGGGCCGCAGAATTATCTCGGCGGGCTCTACCGCTCGGTGCCGGTCGGCATCACGGTCGAGGGCGCCAACATCCTGACCCGCAATCTGATCGTGTTCGGGCAGGGCGCGATCCGCGCGCATCCTTATTTGTTGCTGGAGATGAACGCGCTCGGCGAGACCGACCGCGACAAGGGTCTGACCGCGTTCGACATCGCGTTCTGGAAGCATGTCGGCCACAGCTTTGCAACCATGTTCCGCGCCTGGGGCCGCAGCTGGAGTTTTGGGATGTTCGCACCGGCGCCGGATGCCGGCGATGCGACCGAGTTCTATCGCCAGCTGTCGCGCTATTCGTCGGCGTTCGCGCTGTGCGCCGACATGGCGCTGCTCACCCTCGGCGGCGCGCTGAAGCGCAAGGAGATGCTCTCGGCACGCTTCGGCGACATCCTGTCCGAGCTGTATTTGCTCTCCGCTGCTTTGAAACGCTGGCAGGACGAGGGCCGGCAGAAGGCGGATCTTCCCGCGCTCGAATGGTGCATGGAGTCCGGCTTCAAGACCATCGAGAACCGCTTTGCGGAAATCTTCGCCAATCTGCCGAACCGCCCGATGGCTTGGCTGCTGAAATTCCTGATCCAGCCGTTCGGCGCCCGCGTCACGGGCCCGACGGACCGCGTCGTGCAGCAATGCGCGCAGCTCGTGCTGTCGCCGTCGGCGGCGCGCGACCGCCTGACGCCGGACCTCGCCTTTGTCGAGGATGACGGCGGCATCGCAAGGCTGGAGAAAGCCTTCCGCCTCGTCACCGAGGCCGAGGATGCCGCTAAGCAGCTGCGCGCGGCGCGTCTGCATGACTGGAAGGAGGCGGTCAAGAAGGGCGTTATCACCGAGGCCGACGGCGAGAAGCTTGCCGCTGCCCACGAGGCCGTCGCCAAAGTCATCGAGGTCGATGATTTTGCGCCGGAGGCGCTGTCCCCGATTTACAAGAAATCCGCCGACGTGCATCAGTTCTTCCAGGAGCTTGGTGAGCAGAGGGCGGCGAGCTGATGGCGCGACCAGTCTTTATTGTCGACGGCAGCCGGACGCCGTTCCTGAAAGCGCGCTCCGGTCCCGGCCCGTTCACCCCGGTCGATCTTGCCGTGCAATGCGGCCGGCCGCTGCTGGCGCGGCAGCCTTTCGCGCCCACCGCCTTCGACCAGGTCATCCTCGGCTGCGTCAACGTGATCGCCGACGAGATGAACCCGGCGCGCGTTGCGGCTCTCAGGCTCGGCATGGGCGAGCAGATGGTCGCCTTCACGGTGCAGATCAATTGCGGCTCCGGCATGCAGTCGATCGACACCGGCTATCGCTACATCCGCGAGGGCATCTCCGACCTGATCCTCGCCGGCGGTGCCGAAGCCTTGAGCCACGCGCCGCTGGTCTGGCCCAATTCGGGCGTGCGCTGGTTTGCCGGCTTCGCCGGCGCCAAGGGGCTAGGTGCCAAGATCGCCGCGGCGCTGAAGGTGAAGCCGAGCTACTTCAAGCCGATCATCGGCCTCGAGCGTGGACTGACCGACCCGATCACCGAGCTCAACATGGGGCAGACCGCCGAGAAGGTCGGTCATCTCTTCGGCATCACCCGCGCCCAGTCCGATGCATATGCTGCCGAGAGCCATCAGCGGCTGGCCAACGCGCAGAAGCAGGGCTTTCTCAAGGGCGAGGTCGAGACCGCGTTCTCCCGCGACGGCAAGTTCTTCGACCATGACGACGGTGTCCGCCCGGACTCGACCCCCGAGACCCTGGCGAAGCTGAAGCCGGTGTTCGAGCGTCCGTGGGGCCAGGTCACCGCCGGCAATTCCTCGCAGATCACCGACGGCGCCTCCTGGGTGATCCTGGCGTCGGAGAAGGCGGTGGCCAAGCACGGGCTGACGCCGAAGGCCGTCATCCTCGACAGCCAATGGTCGGCGCTTGATCCCTCGATCATGGGCCTCGGCCCGGTGCTCTCGGCGAGCGCGCTGCTCAAGCGCAATAGCCTGACCTTGCAGGATGTCGAGACCTGGGAGCTGAACGAGGCCTTCGCCACTCAGGTGCTGGGCTGCCTCGCGGCATGGAACGACGAAAAATTTTGCCGCGAGATCCTTGGGCTCGATGGCGCGGCCGGCGAGATCGACCGCGCGAAGTTGAACGTCGACGGCGGCGCGATCAGCCTCGGCCATCCGGTCGGCACCAGCGGCAACCGCATCGTGCTGCATCTGGTCAATGCGATGAAGCGGCTCGGCACCAGGCGCGGCGTCGCCACCGAATGCATCGGTGGCGGGCAGGGCGGCGCGATGTTGATAGAGACGGTGTGATCATGGATTCACGGATCATGGACGTTCTCTCCGGCCGCGTGCTCGAACTCGGGCCGAAGCCTGCCGCCGACAGTCCCTACAAGAATTTCAAGCTGACGCGCGATGACGACGGTATCGCCTGGCTGCTGTTCGACCGCGCCGGCGCCAGCGCCAACACGCTGTCCGCCGATCTACTCGAGGAGCTCGATGCCATCGTCGCGGCGCTGGAGAACCAGCGGCCGACGGGTCTCGTGGTGCGCTCGGCCAAGCCAAGCGGCTTCATCGCCGGCGCTGACGTCAATGAGTTTCGCGGCGCCAGCGATTCCAGCGCGGTCGAGACCGCGATCGGCCGCGCCCATGCGGTGATCGACCGGCTCGAGGCGCTGCGCGTGCCCTCGGTCGCCGTCATCCACGGCTTCTGCCTCGGCGGCGGCCTCGAGGTCGCGCTGGCCTGCCAGATGCGGATCGCGATCGACGATGCCAGGTTCGGTTTCCCAGAGGTGATGCTCGGCCTGCATCCAGGTCTTGGCGGCACCGTGCGCTTCACCGAGCTGGTCAACCCGATGCAGGCGATGACCTTGATGCTGACCGGCAAGACCATCGACGCGCGCCGCGCCAAGGCGCTCGGCCTGGTCGACGCCGTCACCCAGGAGCGCCATGTCCGCAACGCGTCGAAGGATGCGGTGTTCGGCCGGCTGAAGCGCGCCAGGCCGGGCGCGCTCAACTCGATTCTCAATCTTGGTCCGGTCAGGGGCTTCCTCGCCTCGCGGATGCGCAGCGAGGCCGAGAAGGCCGCGCCGCGCAAGCATTACCCGGCGCCCTATGCGCTGATCGATCTGTGGGAGAAGCACGCCGGCAACCGCTCGGCGATGCTGAATGCGGAGAAGGCCTCGTTCGCCAATCTGATGGTGACGCCGACCGCGCAGAACCTGATCCGTTTGTTCTTCCTGCGAGAGCAGATGAAGAAGCTCGCCGGCAGCGGCAACAAGGTTGCGCACGTCCATGTCATCGGCGCCGGCGCGATGGGCGGCGATATCGCGGCCTGGTGCGCCAACCAGGACATGCTCGTGTCCTTGGCCGACATGAAGGCCGAGCCGATCGCGGGCGCCATGAAACGAGCGTCAGAGTTGTTCGGCAAGATCATGCGCAAGCGGATCGACCAGCGCGACGCGCTCGACCGGCTGATCCCCGACATGGACGGCGAGGGCGTCCGCAATGCCGATCTGATCATCGAGGCGGTGCCGGAAAAGCTCGAGCTGAAGCAGAAGGTCTATGCCTCTCTCGAGCCGAAGATGAAGCCCGGCGCGATCCTCGCCACCAATACGTCGAGCATCCCGCTGCAGGATCTGCGCACCACGCTGGCACGGCCGGAGCGGCTGCTCGGCCTGCACTTCTTCAATCCGGTGTCGCGGCTGCAACTCGTCGAGGTCGTCAGCCATGACGGCACCGATGCGGCGATGCTCAAGGAGGCGCTCGCGTTCGTCGGCGCCATCGACCGCCTGCCGCTGCCGGTGAAGAGCTCGCCGGGCTTCCTCGTCAACCGCGCGCTGACGCCCTACATGCTGGAAGCGATGATGATGCTGGACGAGAAGACCGACCAGCGCCTGATCGACGCGGCCGCCGTCGAGTTCGGCATGCCGATGGGGCCGATCGAACTCGCCGACCAGGTCGGCCTCGATATCTGCCTCGATGTCGGCGACATGCTGCGCTCGAAGTTCGGCGACACGCTGCCGCCGACGCCTGCGTGGTTGCGCGAAAAAGTCGCCAAAGGCGAGCTCGGCCGCAAGACCGGCAAGGGCTTCTACACCTGGAAGGACGGCAAGGCGGAAAAGGCGCCGCTGCCGGAGACCGGTCCCCGGGTCACCGATGAGATGATCGACCGCCTGGTGCTGCCGATCTCGAATGTCTGCGTCGCCGCCTTGCGCGAGGGCATCGTCGACAATCCCGATATGGTCGACGGCGCGATGATCTTCGGCACCGGCTATGCCCCGTTCCGCGGCGGCCCGCTCAACTATGCGCGCAGCCGCGGCGTCGACGATGTGGTGTCGGCCATGCAGGCCTTGATGCGCAAGTTCGGCGGACGATTTGCGCCGGATCCCGGCTGGGAGGCATTCAAGTGAGCGATTCGCAAGTGACCGGCTCGCAAGTGACCGACGCCCACGCTCACGCGCCGCTGAGCAACGACGCCGAGCCGAAGGGCGATCTCTGCATCCGCACGCTGGCGATGCCGGCCGACACCAATGCCAATGGCGACATCTTCGGCGGCTGGCTGCTCAGCCAGATGGATCTCGGTGGCGGCGTGTTCGCCTCCAAGGTGGCGAAGTCGCGCACCGTGACGGTCGCGATCGACGCGATGAACTTCCGCAAGGCGGTCAATGTCGGCGATCTCGTCTCCGTCCACGCCAATCTGGTGCGCATCGGCCGCACCTCGATTACGGTGCATCTCGAGGCCTGGGTGCTGCGCCGCCGCGAGCAGCAGTCGATCCTCGTGACCGACGGCAATTTCACCTATGTCTCGATCGACGAGCAGGGCCATCCGCAACCGATTCAGCGCGACGGCGCGACGATCGAAACCTGACATTTTTCGCGCGCCAGTGCCGCTGATTCGGTGGGAAAGGAAACGCGTCGAAACTGAGTCCGGAGCGTGGTTTGATTGCAAAAACCCGGAGTTTTTGGCGCTTCGCCGCGCAAAATAATCGAGGAACAAACAGCCAGCGACTCCGTTGTCGGGCCGAAGTCAAACCGAGGCTGACAATGTCCGACAGTTACGTGATCGAAGTGAGTTCGCAGACGGCAGGTATCGTGGTGCGCGATACGCGTGGTTATCAGTTCTTTGCTGCATCGCACCTTTTTGACCGCCTTGAAGGCCAGATCTTCCGCAATGCGCGCGAGGCCGAGCGCGCGGCGCGTCGGCTGCTCGCCGGTCAATCCATGCAGATGGCATCGTAGAACGCCTTCGCGTCATTGCGCATGGCCCGGGCGAAGCGTCCACCGTCGCCCAGGCCTTCCCTGACCCGGCACTGCACGTTGACCTCCGTGCCGAACGGTCGCACCATGGGCGACTCGCCGTTTCAAGGGGGCCGCCGTGGCCGGACTCTCCCATCGCCAGACTGAAATCCTCAACATCGCGCGCGCGTTCGGCCGGGTCATGGTCGAAGACCTCGCCAAGCGGTTCGAGGTGTCGGCGCAGACCATCCGCAAGGACCTCAACGATCTCTGCGACCAGCGCTCGCTGACCCGCATCCATGGCGGCGCGATCATCGCCTCGGGCGTCGAGAACCTCGCTTACGAGGCGCGCCGCTTCGTCGCCGCCGAGGAAAAGAAGGCGATCGGCGCGGCCGCGGCGGCACGGATTCCGAACGGCTGCTCGCTGTTCATCAATATCGGCACCACCACGGAAGAGGTCGCGAGCGCGCTGACCTCGCATGAGGACCTGCTGGTCATCACCAACAACCTCAACGTCGCGATGCTGCTCTACCGCCATCCGCGCATCGAGGTGGTGGTGGCCGGCGGCACGGTGCGCCGCGCCGACGGCGCCGTGGTCGGCTCCACCGCGACCCAGCTGATCGGCCAGTTCAAGGTCGACTACGCCATCATCGGCGCATCCGCCATCGACGAGGAGGGCGCGCTGCTCGACTTCGACTATCGCGAGGTGCAGGTCGCGCAGGCGATCATCGCCAATGCGCGCAACGTGATGCTGGTCTCGGACTCGACCAAGCTGCGCCGCAGCGCGCCGGTGCGGATCGCCCATATGAGCCAGATCCAGACCTTCGTGACCGATTCACCGCTTCCAGCGGGCCTCGCCAATATCTGCCACAGCCGCGGTATCGAGGTGGTCGTCGCGATGGACAAGCCGCAAGTCGATCTCGACGACAACGCCGCCGACGCGGCACCCGCGGCGCTGCGCAGCGCGTAGTTTGCGATCTCGCTGCTGAGGCATCGTCCTCGCACAGCTTTTTCCCCGTCATCCTGAGGAGCGCGCTCTTGCGCGCGTCTCGAAGGGTGAACGGCCACATTTGGGCCGCGCACCCTTCGAGGCTCGCCCAGCGGCGCAATTGCGCCGCAAGGCTCGCACCTCAGGGTGACGGTCTAGTACCGGATGCGTCGAACGTAACCTGCCCCCAGCCGCAATCACCCGCCCAAAAATCCGCAGCCCGAGTTCCCCATTTTCACTTTGCTTTCGTTTTTGGTTGTGATTTACTCCAATACGAAAGTAAAACCGTCAAAGCGAAGGCGGTTGCCGGGGGAAGCGTTCTTTGGACCAGATTTACGACCTCGCCATCATTGGAGGCGGCGTTAATGGCTGCGGCATCGCACGCGATGCGGCGGGCCGGGGTAACTCTGTTTTCCTCTGTGAAATGAATGACTTGGCTAGCGGGACGTCGTCCTGGTCGACCAAGCTCGTGCATGGCGGTCTGCGCTATCTCGAATATTACGAGTTTCGTTTGGTGCGCGAGGCGCTGATCGAACGCGAAATCCTCTGGCAGATCGCGCCCCACATCATTCGGCCGCTACGTTTCGTTTTGCCGCACCACGCCGGCCTGCGTCCGGCCTGGCTGCTGCGGCTCGGCCTCTTCCTCTACGACCATATCGGCGGCCGGCATTTGCTGCCGGCGACGCGCTCGGTCGATCTGACGCGCGACGCGGTCGGCAAGCCGCTGATCCCGGGCCGCTACACCAAGGGCTTCGAATATTCCGACTGCTTCGTCGACGATGCCCGGCTGGTTGCGCTGACCGCGCGCGATGCCGCCGATCGCGGCGCCGAGATCCGCACCCGCACCCGCGCGGTCGAGATCAGGCAAGTCGACGGCGTCTGGCACGTCACGGTCGAGGACAGCGTCACGGGTGCCCGCGACACGATCCAGTCACGCGTGCTGGTCAATGCCGGCGGTCCCTGGGTCGAACAGGTCCTGGCCTCGGGCGCCGGCGTCAACGCGCGCGCCAAGGTGCGCCTGGTGCAGGGCTCGCACATCGTGGTGCCGAAGCTCTACGACCACGACCGCGCCTACATCTTCCAGAACGCCGACGGCCGCATCATCTTCGTCATTCCCTATCAGGGCGACTTCTCGCTGATCGGTACCACCGATCGCGACTATGACGGCGATCCGGCCAAGGTGAAGGCGACGCAGGAGGAGATCGAATATCTCTGCGCGTCCGCCAGCGCGTATCTCGCCAAGCCGGTGAAGCCCGAGGACGTGGTCTGGAATTACTCCGGCGTGCGTCCGCTCTATGACGACGGCGCCAGCGAAGCCAAGGCCGCGACTCGCGACTATGTGTTCGAGCTCGATACGCCCGGCGGTGCGCCGCTACTGTCGATCTATGGCGGCAAGATCACGACCTATCGCCGCCTCTCCGAAGAGGCGCTGGAGCGGCTGTCGCCTTATCTCCGCGGCACAAAGGCGCAGGAGGGCTGGACCGGCAAGGCGCCGCTGCCCGGCGGCGACATGGATGTATCCGCGGTCGCGGCGCTGAGCGCCGAATTGATCCGCACCTATCCGTTTCTCGCGCAATCGCACGCCAATCGTCTCGCGCATGCCTATGGCACGCGCGCCAGCAAAGTCTTGGGCAATGCAACATCGACGGCCGATCTCGGCCGCTCCTTCGGCGCCACCTTGACGGAAAGCGAAGTCAGGTACCTGATGACGAACGAATGGGCTCGGACTGCGGACGATGTCGTCTGGCGACGATCCAAGCTGGGCTTGCGGATGACGGCGGGTGAAATCGCCGCGCTCGACGAGTGGATGCTCGCCAACCGCGTGTCCGGTGAACGTCCCCTCCACGAAGCGGGAGGACGGGCATGAGCGTTACATTGCAGAATGTCACGCGAACCGTGGATGGCATTCCGACCATCCGCGACGTGTCGCTGACGCTGGAGCGTGGCACGCTCAGCGTGCTGCTCGGGCCGACGCTGTCGGGCAAGACCTCGATCATGCGGCTGCTCGCCGGCCTCGACAAGCCGACCACCGGCCGCGTGTTGGTCGACGGCAAGGACGTCACCGGCGCCGACGTGCGGCAGCGTTCGGTCGCGATGGTCTATCAGCAGTTCATCAACTATCCCTCGCTGACGGTCTACGAGAACATCGCCTCGCCGCTGCGCGTGCAGGGCAAGCCGCGCGCCGAGATCGAGCGGCGGGTGGCGGAAGCGGCCGGCCTGTTGCGGCTCGAGCCGTTCCTGAAGCGCACGCCGCTGCAACTCTCCGGCGGCCAGCAGCAGCGCACCGCGATCGCGCGGGCGCTGGTCAAGGGCGCCGACCTCGTGCTGCTCGACGAGCCGCTCGCCAATCTCGACTACAAGCTGCGCGAGGAGCTGCGCGCCGAGCTGCCGCGCATCTTCGAGGCCTCCGGCGCGATCTTCGTCTATGCCACCACCGAACCGTCGGAAGCGCTGCTGCTCGGCGGCGACACGGTGTGCATGTGGCAAGGCCAGGCGCTGCAAACCGGCGCGACGCCGAAGGTCTACCGCCATCCCGACACGCTGCGCGTTGCCCAGGTGTTTTCCGATCCGCCGCTCAACATCATCGGCATCGAGAAGAAAGGCGCGCAAGTGATCTATGCCGGCGGCGAGCAGGCGCCCGCGGCCGGCCTCTATGCCAATCTGCCCGATGGCCGCTACCGGACCGGCTTCCGCGCGCACCAGCTCGAGGTCGGGAACGTCGCGGCCGGCCGCCACAAATTTTCCGCCGCGGTGACGGTGACCGAAATCACCGGGTCGGAGAGCTTTGTGCACGTCCATGTCCACGGCTCGAACTGGGTCGCGGTTCTCCACGGCGTGCACGAATATGAACCCGGGCAGGTGCTCGATGCCGCGCTCGATCCCGACAACATCTTCGTGTTCGACGCCGCCGACCGCCTCGTCGCATCGCCCGCGACCTCGTTTTCGGGCAACGTGCATCGCAGTGCGCGCGCTGCAAACGCGTCAGCCGGCAACGGCACGTGAGGGAGATGCTTCATGGCCCGCATTGACCTCGTCGATCTCGCGCACTCCTACGGCGGCAACGACGCGCCGCAGGAATCCTTTGCGCTGAAGCCGGTTACCATGACCTGGCGGCAGGGCGGCGCCTATGCGCTGCTCGGGCCGTCCGGCTGCGGCAAGACCACGCTGCTCAACCTGATCTCCGGCATCGTGACGCCGTCGCGCGGAAAGATCCTGTTCGACGGCCGTGACATCACGCCGCTGTCGACGCAGAAGCGCAACATCGCGCAGGTGTTCCAGTTCCCGGTGATCTACGACACCATGACGGTCGGCCAGAACCTGGCCTTCCCGCTGAAGAATCGCGGCGTCGCGAAGGCCGAGGTCGACGCGCGCGTCAGGCAGATCGCCGATCTGCTCGACCTCACGCCCTATCTCAAACGCAAGGCGACACGGCTCACCGCCGACGCCAAGCAGAAGATCTCGCTCGGCCGCGGTCTGGTGCGCTCCGACGTCGCGGCCGTCCTGTTCGACGAACCGCTAACGGTGATCGATCCCGAGCTGAAGTGGCAGCTGCGCTCCAAGCTGAAGGCGCTGCATCGCGAGCTCGACCTCACGATGATCTACGTCACCCACGACCAGACCGAGGCGCTGACCTTCGCCGACACCGTCGTCGTGATGCATGACGGCCGCGTGGTGCAGAGCGGCACGCCGGCCGAATTGTTCGACAAGCCGGCGCATACGTTCGTCGGCTACTTCATCGGCTCGCCCGGCATGAACATCGTGCCCGCCGAAGTCAGTGGTCACGAGGCGCGGGTCGACGGCCATGTCATCGGCCTGCATCGAAACTATGGTGTGCTGCCTGCGGGCAAGAAGATCGAGATCGGCGTGCGGCCGGAATTCGTCGATGTCGCGGCGCCGGCGTCAGGGCTGCTGTCGGCCAGCATCGAGCGGATCGACGATCTCGGCCGCATCCAGTTCGCCCGCGTGCGGGTCGGCGATACCAAATTCGCCGCGCGTGTGCCGCCGGGCTTCTCGGTCTCCGGCAACACCGCCGGGCTGATCTTCAATCCCGCGCACGTCCACGTCTATGCCGACAGCCATTTGGTGGAGGGGGTCGCCTGATGGACAAGACGATCAACCAAAAAGCCTGGTTCCTGGTGCTGCCGGTGTTCCTGGTGGTGGCGTTCTCGGCGGTGCTGCCGCTGATGACCGTCGTGAACTATTCGATGCAGGACACCTTCGGCAACAACCAGTTCTTCTGGAACGGGGTCGGCTGGTTCAAGGAGCTGCTCGATCCATCGACCGATCTCGGCGGGCGCTTCCTGGCCTCGCTCGGCCGCAACCTGTTCTTCTCTGCGGTGATCCTCGCGATCGAGGTGCCGCTCGGCATCATCGTCGCGCTGTCGATGCCGCGCGAAGGCTGGAGCGTCGCGGCCTGCCTCGTCATCCTCGCCTTGCCGCTGCTGATTCCGTGGAACGTGGTCGGCACCATCTGGCAGATCTTCGGCCGGCCCGATATCGGCCTGCTCGGCTATGTGCTGAACCACCTCGGCCTCAACTACAATTACGTGTCCAATGAGGTCGACGCCTGGGTCACGGTCATCGTGATGGACGTCTGGCACTGGACCAGCCTCGTCGCGCTGCTCTGCTACGCCGGGCTGAAGTCGATCCCCGACGCCTATTACCAGGCGGCGCAGATCGACGGCGCCTCGCGCTGGGCGGTGTTCAAGGCGATCCAGCTGCCGAAGATGAACCGCGTGCTGCTGATCGCGGTGCTGCTGCGCTTCATGGACAGTTTCATGATCTACACCGAGCCGTTCGTGGTCACCGGCGGCGGCCCCGGCAATTCGACGACCTTCGTCTCGATCGAGCTCGTCAAGATTGCGCTCGGCCAGTTCGACCTCGGCAAGGCCGCGGCGTTGTCGCTGGTCTACAATCTGATCATCCTGATCGTGTGCTGGGTATTCTACACCGTGATGGTCAATGCCGGCTCCGAGCGTCCGGCCAAGGAAGGAGCGGCGTGATGCATTCGATCCCCGGCCGCCGCCTGATCATGGCGCTGTTTTTGATCTTCCTGCTGTTGCCGATCTACTGGCTCGTCAACATGAGCTTCAAGACCAACGCCGAGATCGTCTCGACGATGACACTGTGGCCGCACACGCCGACGCTGCAGCACTACAAGCGCATCTTCACCGACGAGAGCTGGTATTCGGGCTACATCAATTCGCTCGAATACGTGGTGCTCAACACAATCATCTCGATCGCGGTGGCGTTGCCGGCGGCCTATGCGTTCTCGCGCTACCGCTTCCTCGGCGACAAGCATCTGTTCTTCTGGCTGCTGTCAAACCGCATGGCGCCGGCGGCGGTCTACGCGCTGCCGTTCTTTAACCTGTATTCGGCGATCGGCCTGTTCGATACGCCGTGGGCGGTCGCGCTCGCGCACTGCATCTTCAACGTGCCGCTGGCGGTGTGGATCCTCGAAGGCTTCGTCTCCGGCGTGCCGCGCGAGATCGACGAGACCGCGTTCCTCGACGGCTATTCGTTCCCGCGCTTCTTCATCAAGATCCTGGTGCCGCTCATCGCAAGCGGCATCGGCGTCGCCGCCTTCTTCTGCTTCATGTTCTCCTGGGTCGAGCTGCTGCTCGCGCGGACGCTGACCTCGGTGCAGGCCAAGCCGATCGCGGCGATCATGACGCGCACGGTCTCGGCGGCCGGCATGGACTGGGGCCTGCTCGCCGCCGCCGGCGTGCTCACCATCATTCCGGGCGCGCTGGTGATCTGGTTCGTCCGCAACTACATCGCGCGCGGCTTCGCGCTCGGCCGGGTCTAGGAGGCGATCATGGAATCCATCGCATGGATGGCCTGGACGCTGCCGACCGCGATCTTCTTCGTGCTGCTGGCCTCGACGCTCGGCGTGATGACCTGGCTCGCGGCGGTTTATCCCGAGGCCGAGCGGGTCGGCGTGCTGCGCATCCCGACCACGCGCGGCGATCGTTTGTTCATTTCGCTGGTGCTGGCGGCGGTGATCCACCTGTTGTGGATCGGCCTCGTCGGCACCGATCCGATCCTCACCCTGCCGATCGGCGAGGGCGTGGAAATTTCGAGCCTGTGGCTCGCAACGCTGATTTCGCTTCTTTCAGCCGTGGCGATCTTTCGCACCGTCTGACGAAAGCGAAGAAGAGCAGATCCGGGGTCAACCCGGGCCTGGGGTTTTGTTTGTCGCTGCAACCGGAGGAATCATAATGCGACATTTGAGAACGACAAAGGATAGTCTTTTGACTATGACCAGCGCCGCCGCGCTGATCGCGGCTTCGCTCGCGGTCGCCACGCCGGCCCGCGCCGCCGACGATGCCGTGATCCAGAAGTGGATCGCGGAATTCCAGCCCTCGACGCTGTCGAAGGAAGACCAGAAGAAGGAGCTCGAGTGGTTCGCCAAGGCCGCCGAACCCTTCAAGGGCATGGAGATCAACGTCGTCTCGGAAACGATCACGACGCACGAATATGAATCGCAGACGCTGGCCAAGGCGTTCTCCGAACTGACCGGCATCAAGCTCAAGCACGACATCATCCAGGAAGGTGACGTCGTCGAGAAGCTGCAAACCCAGATGCAGTCGGGCAAGAACGTCTATGACGGCTGGATCAACGATTCCGACCTGATCGGCACCCACTTCCGCTACGGCCAGACCATCATCCTGTCGGACTACATGAAGGGTGAGGGCAAGGAGGTCACCGACCCGATGCTCGACGTCGACGACTTCATCGGCAAGTCGTTCACCACGGCGCCGGACGGCAAGCTGTATCAGCTGCCCGACCAGCAGTTCGCGAACCTCTACTGGTTCCGCTACGACTGGTTCACCAACCCCGAGTACAAGGCCAAGTTCAAGGCCAAGTATGGCTACGAGCTCGGCGTGCCCGTGAACTGGTCGGCCTATGAAGACATCGCCGAGTTCTTCACCAACGACATCAAGGAGATCAACGGCGTCAAGGTCTACGGCCATATGGACTATGGCAAGAAGGATCCCTCGCTCGGCTGGCGGTTCACCGACGCCTGGCTGTCGATGGCCGGCAACGGCGACAAGGGTATCCCGAACGGCCTGCCGGTCGACGAGTGGGGTATCCGCATGGAAGGCTGCCGTCCGGTCGGCTCCTCGGTCGAGCGTGGTGGCGACACCAACGGCCCGGCCGCGGTCTACTCGATCACCAAATATCTCGACTGGCTGAAGAAGTATGCCCCGCCGCAGGCCCAGGGCATGACCTTCTCGGAAGCAGGTCCGGTGCCGGCGCAGGGCAACATCGCCCAGCAGATGTTCTGGTACACCGCCTTCACCGCCGACATGGTGAAGCCGGGCATCGCCGTGATGAACGCGGACGGTACGCCGAAGTGGCGTATGGCTCCGTCGCCGCACGGCGCTTACTGGAAGGAAGGCATGAAGCTCGGCTATCAGGACGCCGGCTCCGTGACGCTTCTGAAGTCGACCCCGCCGGATCGCCGCAAGGCAGCCTGGCTCTATCTGCAGTTCATCATCTCCAAGTCGGTGTCGCTGAAGAAGAGCCATGTCGGTCTCACCTTCATCCGTGAGTCCGATATCTGGGACAAGTCGTTCACCGAGCGTGCGCCGAAGCTCGGCGGCCTGATCGAGTTCTACCGCTCGCCCGCGCGCGTGCAGTGGACCCCGACCGGCAACAACGTGCCCGATTATCCGAAGCTCGCGCAGCTGTGGTGGCAGAACATCGGCGATGCGTCGTCCGGTACCAAGACGCCGCAGCAGGCGATGGACGCGCTGGCCGCGGCCCAGGATTCGGTGATGGAGCGTCTTGAGAAGTCCGGTGTGCAGGGCGCCTGCGGACCGAAGCTGAACAAGAAGGAATCCGCCGAGTTCTGGTACAAGAAGGCCGAGAAGGACGGCACCATCGCTCCGCAGCGCAAGCTCGCGAACGAGAAGCCGAAGGGCGAGACGATCGACTACGACACGCTGATCAAGTCGTGGCCGGCCAACCCGCCGAAGCGCGCCGAAGCGAAGTAAGGCGCAAGCAAAGGCGTACCAGCCCACGCCATCCGAAGACGACGAAAGGCCGGGAGCGATCCCGGCCTTTTTGCTGATTGCCAGATCATTCCGGGATGGTGCGCAAGCACCAGACCTCAGGTGCGCAACTGCGCACCGGGGAATCTCGAGAATCCGGGTTCGATGCGTCGCATCGCCCCGGAATGACGATGTGGAGAGAGGAGCGCTCCCTACTCCGCCGCCTCGGTCGCCTTCAGCGTCGGATAATCCGTGTAGCCCTTGGCGCCGCCGCCGTAGAAGGTCGCCTTGTCCCACTCGTTGAGCGGCGCGCCGGTCTTGAGCCGCTCGACCAGGTCGGGGTTGGAGATGAATGGCTTGCCGAACGCGATCAGGTCGGCCGCGCCGGCCTCCAGCACTTTCTCCGCTAGCGCGAAATCGTAGCCGTTGTTGGCGACATAGGCCTGCTTGAAGCGCTTGCGCAGCGAGGCGTAGTCGAACGGCGCGATATCGCGTGGGCCGCCGGTTGCGCCCTCGACGACGTGGAGATAGGTCAGCTTCAGCGCACTGAGCTGTTCGACGATGTAGTCGAACAGCGCTTGCGGATTGGAGTCGGTGATGTCGTTGGCCGGCGTCACCGGCGAGATCCGGATGCCGGTGCGATCTGCGCCGGCCTCGGTGGCGACCGCCTTGGACACGTCCAGCATCAGCTGGGCGCGGTTCTCGATTCCGCCGCCATAAGCGTCGGTGCGCTTGTTGGTGCCGTCGCGGGCGAACTGGTCGAGCAGATAGCCGTTGGCGCCATGGATCTCGACGCCGTCGAAGCCGGCCGCCAGCGCATTCGCCGTGCCGCGCTTGAAGTCCTCGATGATCCCGGGAATTTCCGACAATTCGAGCGCGCGTGGCTCGGACACGTCAGCAAACGTGCCGTTCACGAAGGTCTTGGTCTTGGCTTTGATCGCGCTCGGCGCCACCGGTGCGCCGCCGTTCGGCTGCAGTGCGACATGCGAGATGCGGCCGACATGCCAGAGCTGGATGAAGATGCGGCCACCGCGCTCATGCACCCGATCGGTGACCCTGCGCCAGCCCTCGACCTGTTCCTTCGAATAGATGCCGGGCGTGTCCTGATAGCCCTGGCCCTGCTGCGAGACCTGGCTCGCCTCGGTGATCAGAAGGCCGGCGGAGGCGCGCTGGCCGTAATAGTCCACCGCGAGCGGGCTCGGCACCATGCCGGGCGGCACCGCGCGGTTGCGCGTCAGTGGCGCCATCACCAGGCGGTTCGGCAGCGTCAGCGCGCCGAGCTTGTAGGGCTCGAGAAGTTTGGTCGATTGGCTCATGTAAATGTTCCAGAGAATGACTGATGAAGGACAATTGTGCATTGCCGCGACGAGCGCAATGCCCGAGGCATTCGCGCTCCGCAGACTAGCCGCGCACAATTCCGCCCATGTGGCCGGCATCGAGGAACAAGGTGTGCGCGTTGACGTAGGAGGATTCATTCGAAATCAGGAACAGCGCAGTATAGGCGACCTCCCAGCCGGTGCCCTGGCGGCCGAAAGGCACTGTCACGGCGCGGTCCGATCGCCTGCGGCTGGCGTCGCGCCCCATCGGCGTGTCCATGAAGCCGGGCGCGATCACATTGCAGCGAATGCCCTTGTCCTCGCCGGCCCGCGCGATCGCCCGCCCCAGCGCGATCTGCGCCGCCTTGGAGGATTCATAGGCCGGGTTGCGGCCGCCGGCGCGCTGGCTCGCCATTGAGGAGATCAGGATGATCGCGCCGCCCGGCGCCATCACCTCCAGCGCCTTCTGCGCGAACAGCATGTGGCTGCGCACATTGACGGCATAGTCGCGGTCCCAGGCTTCGGCCGTCATCTTGGGCAGCGACAGGCCGGAGGAGATGCCGACATTGAGCGCCAGCCCGTCGAGCCCGCCGAGCCGCTGCGCGCAGCGTTCGACCGCGGGCGCGATCGCCGCGACGTCGGCGACATCGACCACGTCGGTGAAGGCCTTGCCGCCTTCGCCAGTGATCTGCGCGACGGTGTCGTCGGCGGCGTCCTTGTTGACGTCGAGGCAGGCGACCGACGCGCCCTCGCGCGCGAACAGCACGCTCATGGCGCGGCCGTTGCCGATCGGCGGGGCTTCATCCACGGTTGTGCGCTGTCCCGCGCCGACCACGATGACGCGCCGCCCGGCGAGGCGGCCGTGGTTCTTCGCCAGTCCGAGCGCTTCGGCATGCAGCGAAGCGGACGGATCGATGGCTTTCGGTGCGTGGGTTGTTGTCGACATGGCGTGCTCCCTGACGTCTTGTTGTTGTCAGGGAGCAGTAGCACGGGCGAGGGCGTGAAGCGAAAATCCCGTCGCGGGGAATATGGATCGCCGAAGCGCGTCAGCTGACGCCGAGGAAATCGCGCTTGCCGATCTCGACGCCGTTGTGGCGCAGGATGTCGTGCGCGGTCACGGCGTGGAAATAGAAGTTCGGGAACGAGAACGCGCTGAGGAATTGCTGGCCCTTCAGGGTCATCGTGCGATCGGGGCCGATCGGGAAGGTGACGTCCCTGACGTCGGCGCCGTCGAACTGCGCCGGCTTGAACGACTTCACATAGTCAATCGTCCTGGCGAGCCGCTGCTTCAGTTCACCGATGCTCTTCTCGGTATCTGGCGTCGACGGCACTTCGCTATGGGTCAGCCGCGCGCAGCCCCGTGCGGCGTGATCGCAGACAAGTTGCACCTGCTTGGTCAGCGGCAGCATGTCGGGATAGAGCCGCGATCCCAGCAGCACCTCGGGCGCGATCTTCTTCGCTTCGCAATGCGCCTCGGCCTTGGTCAGCTCGCCGGTGAGGCTGTTGAGGATCTGCAGGTAGGCGGGGACGACGGCGTCATGAAAGGACATGTGATGCTCCCTGTTCTGATGAAATCCGGATGTTACCGAACGGCGATGCTGCAAGTGGGGCGGCAAGGGGAAGAATACAACTGCGGGCGGCTGTAACACTTGGTCAAATATTTCCCGCGGGCGGCATTCTTGATCCCGTCATCCTGAGGAGCGCGAAGCGCGTCTTGAAGGATGCACGGCCCCAGTGTGGCCGATTCATCCTTCGAGGCTCGCTCCGCTCGCACCTCAGGATGACGGATCGCCAGAGTCTGCGTAGCCCGGATGGAGCGCAGCGCAATCCGGGGAGGCGCATCGGGGCTTGTCCCGGATTTCGCTGCGCTGCATCCGGGTTACGGAAAATGGGCGTTTGCTCTACCGCGTCCCCGGTGCCGCGGCATCGGCGGCCGGCTGGGTGCGGGGCCCGCCGCGCATCCGCGCCAGGAGCTCCGCGGTCGGCCAGGAATCCGCCGGCAGGCCGTATTTCATCTGCATCGCCTTCACCGCGCTGCGGCTTGCCTGTCCGAGCACGCCGTCGATCTTGCCGACGTCGTAGCCGGCGCGCGCGAGCAGTCCCTGCAGCTCCTTGATCTCATTGAACGGCAATTGCGCGACCGGACCGTGCGGCCGCTGCATCGGCGGTGCGCCCGCGATGCGGCCGGCGAGATAGCCGGCGGTGGTCGAATAGATCAGCGAGTTGTTCCACTCGGTGTAGGCGGCGAAGTTCGCATAGGCGAGGAACGCCGGACCCATCCGGCCCATCGGCAGCAGCAGCGAGGCCGGCATCTCGTCATTCGGCAATGCCTTGCCGTCGGTCAAGCTGACGCCAAGCGATACCCATTTCGATCGCGGCAGCTTGATGGTGAGGTCGGCCTGGTCCCACGGGAAATTTGCCGCCTGCGGCACGCGCACCTCCTGCAGCCACGGCTCGCCGCGCCGCCATTTCAATCCGGTGGCGATGTAGTTCGCGGTCGAGCCGATCACGTCGGGGCCGCTTTGCAGGAGATTGCGATGGCCGTCGCCGTCATAGTCGACCGCGTAGTTGAAATAATGCGTCGGCAAGAATTGCGTCTGACCGAGCTCGCCGGCCCATGAGCCGATCATCTCGTCGGGCGTCAGGTCGCCGCGCTCGATGATCTTCAGCGCGGCGATGGTCTCGCCCTGGAACATCTCGGAGCGGCGGCAATCGTAGGCCAGCGACACCAGCGATTTCAGCGTCGGCAAATTGCCCATCTGGACGCCGAAATCGCTCTCCAGTCCCCAGAACGCGGCGATCACCGCCGGCGGCACGCCATACTCCTTCTCGGCGCGCGCGAACGCGGCGGCATAGGTCCGGATGTATTGTTGGCCCTGCTGCATGCGATAGTTCGCGGCCATGCGGCCGGCGAACTGGGTGAAGATCTGCCCGAACACGCGCTGGCCGCGGTCGCGGTTGACGATACCCTGGTCGTAGATCAGGTAGGGGGCGGTCTCCGCGATCGTGCGCTGCGAGACGCCGGCGGCGACCGCCTTCTGCTTCAGCTCGGCGAGGAAGCGATCGAAGTTTTGCCCGTTGTGGCAGGACGCTGCGCGCGGCGAGGCGGCGGCGGCCGGGCGCGGCCTGACTGGCGCGGGATTCAAGGGGCTGGGCAACGGCTGCTGCGCCGAGGCGAGGGTGGAGAGCGCCAGCGCCCCCGCGATCGCTGCGATCATGATCCGGGCGCGGAGGGGAGAGGCTGGCATCGATGTCACCGGCTGGAAAAGGGGAATTGAAGCCCAATCTGCATACACCAGGGCGACACCGGGCAACAACGGGGGTAGCGCCGTTAGACCAATTGGGCTGAGGTAGGTTGAGCCGCGGCCGCTATGATCGGCCGGTGATTCGCGCGCAGGGGTGTCGGCGGATCGATCACGCCCGGAGGGACCCATGTGGAGTTTTCTCGAGCGTCTTTTGGATTCGTCGACGTTTTCGCCGCACGGCATCTGCCTGCTGTGGGAGCCCGGAGCTGATCTGGCTCCACGTGATTTCAGACGCGATCATTGCCGCTTCGTATTTCTCGATCCCGTTCGCGCTGGCGATCCTCGTCTCCAAGCGGCGCGATTTCCAGTTCGGCTGGATGGCCTGGCCGTTCGCCACGTTTATCCTCGCCTGCGGCCTCACCCATGTGTTCTCGATCTACACGCTGTGGGTGCCGATCTACGGTCTCGAGGGCCTGCTCAAGGCGCTAACCGCTGTCGCCTCGATCTTCACCGCAGTGCTGCTCTGGCCGCTGATCCCGCGGATCCTCGCGATCCCGACCGAAGAGCAGTTGCGCGGGGCCCATGTCGCGCTCGCCGAGGAGGGACGCCAGCGCCAGCGATTGGAATTCCTGCTCGAGCGCTTTCGCGAGGCCGAGGCCAATGAGAGCAAGATCCGCCAGGCGCAGAAGATGGAAGCGGTCGGCCAGCTCACCGGCGGCATTGCGCACGACTTCAACAACATCCTCACCGTCATCACCGGCACGATCGACATCCTGGCCGAGGCGGTCACTCACAACCGCGAGCTCACGGAGATCACCGCGCTGATCCGCGACGCCGCCGAGCGCGGCGCATCGCTGACGCGGCATCTGCTCGCCTTCGCGCGCAAGCAGCCGCTGCAGCCGACCACGCTGTCGGCCAATAATGGGAGCGAAGCCCTTGCCGTGCTCGACAGCGGTGCGCCGATCGATCTGTTGTTCACCGACGTCATCATGCCGGGCGCGATGAACGGACGCGACCTCGCCACCGAGGCGCGGAAGCGCCGCCCGGGCCTGCGCGTCCTCTTCACTCGGGCTATACCGATGACGCCATCGATCAGGACGGCAAGCTCGAGCAGGGCATCCTGTTCCTGGCAAAACCCTACAGCCGCGCCGAGCTCGCCCGCATGTTGCGCGTCGCGCTGCGCGAGGAGGGGGCGGTGATTGCACAGGAGCCGGCGGCGTAGCGAGAGATCGTAGCCCGCATGAGCGAAGCGACATGCGGGACCGGTCTTACCCCGCATGTCGCTTCGCTCATGCGGGCTACGGACGGCGCCGCACATGACCAATCATTAACCCGCGCCGCGTCGCTGCGACGCACTGGTTCCCCTTGCGGCTTCTGCGGCAAAATCCCTACCTCAGCGGCGTCAGTTGTGGCAGCATTCCGCTCGCCGTGAGGGAACAACGATGAACTATTTCCGCACCGCGCTCCTGCTTGCCGGCCTCACCGCCCTGTTCATGGGGGTCGGCTATCTGATCGGCGGCGGCACCGGCGCCGTGATCGCGCTGATGGTCGCGGCTGCGACAAATCTGTTCACCTACTGGAATTCCGATCGCATGGTGCTGTCGATGTACGGCGCCCATCAGGTCGATGCGGGCTCGGCGCCCGAACTCTACAATCTCGTCGCCGAGCTCGCACAGCGCGCCGCTCTCCCGATGCCGCGCGTATTCCTGATGGACGAGGCGCAGCCCAATGCGTTCGCGACCGGCCGCAACCCGGAGAACGCGGCGGTCGCCGTCACCACGGGCCTGATGCAGCAACTCAGCCGCGAGGAGCTCGCCGGCGTTATCGCGCATGAGCTTGCGCATATCAAGCATCACGACACGCTGACCATGACGATCACAGCGACGATCGCCGGCGCGATCTCGATGCTGGCGCAGTTCGGCATGTTCTTCGGCGGCAACCGCAACAACAACGGCCCCGGCATCGTCGGATCGATCGCGATGATGATCCTGGCGCCGCTCGGCGCCATGCTGGTGCAGATGGCGATCAGCCGCACCCGCGAATACGCCGCCGACAATTATGGCGCACGCATCGTCGGCCAGCCGATGTGGCTTGCCTCCGCGCTCGCGAAGATCGAGAACGCCGCGCATCAGGTGCCGAACATGGAGGCCGAGCGCAATCCGGCCACCGCGCACATGTTCATCATCAACCCGCTGTCGGGCCACGGCGTCGACAATCTGTTCGCGACCCATCCCTCGACCGCGAACCGCATCGCCGCGCTGCAGCAGCTCGCCGCCGAGCTCGGCACCCAGACCGCGCCGCGCCCGGCCGGTGGAAGCTATCCGCCGCGCAGCCCGTGGGGCGGATCCGGCCAGCGTGGCCCGTGGGGGTAGGGTAAGACCAAGCCGTAGCCGCGAAGGCGGTGTGCTCCCTCGCCCCGTTCTTAGGGAGAGGGTTGGGGTGAGGGGCTGTCTCCGCAAATACGGCGATAGCTGCATTCGCGGAAGCTCCCCCTCACCCGGAACGCATCTAGCGATGCGTTCCGACCTCTCCCCGCACGCGGGGCGAGGTGAAGTGAAGGCAGCTGCTACGCGCTCGCGGCGTCCAGCCGTTCGACCTGATCCTTGCTCAGCTCAAGTTTGGTCGCCGCGACCAGCGTTGCGACCTGCTCGGGCCTGGTGGCGCTGGCAATCGGCGCGGTGACGGAGGGTTTTGCCATCAGCCAGGCGAGCGCGACCGCGGCCGGCTCGGCGCGGGTTTCCGCGGCGACCTCGTCGAGTCCGGCCAGGATGCGCATGCCGCGCGGGTTCATGTATTTTGGGATGCTGCGTGCACCGCGAGGGCTCTTGGCGAAGTCGCTCTCCGAGCGATATTTGCCGGTCAAAAATCCGGCGGCGAGCGAGAAGAACGTGATCACGCCGACGTCGTTCGCCTCGCAGACGCGTTGCAGCGCGCCTTCGTAGCTTGAGCGCTCCGCGAGGCTGTATTCGGGCTGCATGCTCTCATAGCGCGGCAACCCGTTCGCCTTGGCAATGTCGAGCGCACTCTGGAGCCGCTCCGCCGAGAAGTTCGAGGCGCCGATGGCCCTGACCTTGCCGGCCTTGACCAGTTTGTCGTAGGCCGCGAGCGTCTCTTCCTGCGGTGTCGTCTCATCGTCCTTGTGGGACTGGTAGAGATCGATGAAATCGGTCTGCAGCCGCCGCAGCGAATCCTCGACGGCGCGCGCGATGTAGTCCGGCTTCAGCCCGACATTGCCGCCTCCCATGTCCATGCCGACCTTGGTGGCGAGAATGACGCGGTTGCGGTTGCCACGCGCCTTCATCCATTTGCCGATGATGGTCTCGGATTCGCCGCCGCTGTGGCCCGGCACCCAGCGCGAATAGACATCCGCCGTATCCAGGAATGTCAGCCCCTGATCGAGCACGGTGTCGAGCAGGCGAAACGACGACGTCTCGTCCACGGTCCAGCCCAATACATTGCAGCCGAAGCACAGGGGAGGGACAGTGAGGCCGGAGCGGCCGAGCGCGCGATGCTTCATGAGTTTTCTTTCGCTTGTTCTTGATGGCGGGCGCCGGACACTGAGGCAGATCGCCCTTGTTTGCAAGGCGTTGTGCCGCAACCGCCTGGCAGGCGCTTGGCGGACGCGGATGGATCGGGACCGCTCGTCGGTCAGGTCAGGCACGCTGCCCCTCGACGCTGCATCGACTAAGGAAGAGATTCTGTCGCAGAGCAGAAACGCGATTTTATTTGCCGCGGGTCTGATGTAGATTGCGCGGCAAGCTGCCACCGGTTGCGCCGAAATCCGGAGAATGAGCGGCAGCGCGACTGGCCATCGGCAGGCCATTTCTTCTCATTTTTCAGTACGAAATGCTCTGCCCGGGCCGCGCGCCTGGGTGAATGTTTTTTCATTCCAACCAAACGGAGCGATTGCCATGCATTTCTGCTTCTCTGGTGAATACACCCCGCGTTCCCTGAACAACATCATGGAAAACCCGACGACCAATCGATACGAGGCCGCGAAGAAGTTGATTGAGGCCGCCGGCGGGAAACTGATTTCGATGTACAGCACGGCGACCGATGGCCCTGGCGTCATGGTGATCTTCGACGTGCCGGATCCGAGCTTCGCGCCTGCGGTCAGCGGCGTGGTCGTGGCGGCCGGCGCCATGCAGAATGTGCGGCTAATCCGGCTCTTTACCCAGGACGAGATCAAGGTGGTGCGTCAGCACGCGACCAAGCTCAAGGCCGCCTACACGCCGCCCGGCGGTTAGCAGGCCGAGCGATCCAAAACGGCGCAGGTTGATCTGATGGCCGGTGTCACTCTCGCGCGGCGGCGCTTGCTGGCGTCCCGCGCGGAGGCGAGGGCCGTTGCGCGCCGCTGATCCGGGGCGTCAACGGATGGGCACTAGCTCAGGCGGATGTCCTTGCTACGTGCATGCCGGCCACAGCCCCGGCCGGTTGTGCCGTCGCATGACGTCCGCCGCCTCGCTCGGCCTCCGCTTCAGCAAGACGAGCGCAGTACGCGCTAAGGCGCGATGAGATCAGGGCGTGTACTCATGAATTCTTCGCGTCCGCTTTGATCTCGGAAGCTGACGTTGAGGCCGACATCGCAGTATGTCGGCCTTGGGCCAATAAGCAACATCCAAAGAAGTTCAGTTGACTACGTGCCGGCCTCAAAGTTCATGTTGAACGGCGTCTCGGTCGCGCGACCGAACTACTTAGAGCCCGCCCCTACAACGCATGCTCGCATGTCCAGCCCTTCTTAGCGGACGACTTGCAAATGCGACAGGGGATGCGAAGTATCGCCTTGGCCGACCAGCGCCGCTTGGGGATGGAAAAATCACACCCCCCGCTTCTTCAGACCGAGCCCCTCGAACTGCGTCTTCTGCTCGTCACTCAGGTTCCAACGGAAATCGTCGACCGCGTCGTTCACGCTGATGATCGCCTCTCTCATCGCTTCCAACCGCGCCTTTGCGGCCTTAAGGCGGGCCGGCGGGGTGAGCGCGTCCTTTGGCGGGCATGGGGTTAAGGCTTCCATGGTGCCCATCGTGGTATCCTGCACCACTTCGAGCGCGGCGCGTTGCGTATCGTTCAGTTTCAGGCTGGCGACGATGTCGTCGAGGGGCCATTGCTGGGCGACGAGCTGGCGGTATTGCTTTTCGGCCTGTTGCTCGTCTTGCGGTTCACGGCTCGCCTGGCAGGCGGCGTCCTGCATCTCCTTCAGCTTCGCGGCCGCAGCGTTAGCGCGGCGGTCGCGTTCGGGCGTGTTGAGCTGGGCCTTCTGTTCATCGCTTAGGAGATCGTAGAATTTTTGAAATGGCGGCATAACGGTCGCAACTGCGCTCAGCATCGCGTTGACGCGGCTCTGCATGGCCGCGAATCGCTCCAGCGCGGTGGTTGCGGTCTGTGCTGTACAGGAAGCGCGGATGGTGTTGCCGGCGGAAATCCAGGCGCTCGCGAGCTCGTCGAAGGCTGCGCGCTGCGCCTCGTTCGCCGCGACCGCCAGGCCGATCCGCTCGAGGGGAAGGCCGGTCGTCTCGGCGGTGTCGCCGCTACAGAATTCCTGCACCGAGGGCGCTTTGCGATGCCGCCTCCCGGCGGGGCGCTCGGCCGCAAACGCTGAGAGATCGCTCGCAGCGTAAGGCGAGAAGATCGCGGCGTAGAGATCGCCGTAGCCATAGGCCCAGAAGCCGCTGCCATCATTGAGAAGCGCGTAGTCATAGAGATCGCTGTAGGCAAACGGCCAGAAGAGCGGACCGACCCAGCCGTATGAACCGTCGGAGTGCTGCCACCAGCCTTGCGCAGCTCGGCCGCCCTGCCAGCCGGCCAGCGCGGCGACGGCAGTGAGCTGCGCGCGCTCACTCGGGCCGATCGACTCGGCGGCGGGGCGAAGATCTTGCGGTCTTAGAGCAGCCATGCGGACGCGGCTGTGGCGCGCCGCCATGCGTGCGTGGCGGCGACCTGCGACCGACAGCACGCCGGCCATCGCGAAGCGCGCGACACTCACGGGGCCGCCAACGCGCAGGCGGAAACCCGCCTCGGCCGCGCTCGGCAGCGCTCCCAGAACGCCAATTGCAACGCCGGCCGCAGCCATTCCAAGGCGGGACTTTGACATGATCTCTCCCTCGGTCTCTTCCTTGGCGGTCCAGGCCACATCGCGTCACAAATATGACTCGCAGCGGAACCGAAAGTTCCTCCCGCCGTTTTCATTGGGTGAACCTGCGGTCAGGTCACGACGTCCAACGGATTAGTCGCGTCGAGTACACGCGCTGGGTCGAATCGTCATCGCGCTTTAGTTTGGTGTGTGATTCGCGCAAACGCGTTGTCGCGAGGGAAAGCCGCTTCGCACTTTTCCGGATCATGCTTTAGGTGGTGTGGACTCTAGGGATTCCCTTTTAGGAGCAAATCAGATTCAAGGCTGCTTTTGGGGAGGCCGCCTTGGGTGTGATGGACCGTTTGGTATTGAGCGACGCGGCGTGGAAGCGGATGGCGCCGTTGATCATAGGGCGCCCCGATCAGAAGGGCTCGACCGGGCGCGACAACCGAATGTTCGTTGAAGGAGTGCTGTGGATCGTGCGTACGGGGTCTCCCTGGCGCGATCTCCCGGAGGTCTTCGGCGAT